>NZ_JAVBXS010000074.1 GCF_030824435.1 Rheinheimera sp. | reverse complement strand
TCAGGCACAGCTGTAATAACGCCTCGTCGCCCACCTGATGACCAAACTCGTCGTTAATTTGTTTAAAGTGATCCACGTCAAACACCATTAACGACAGCGGTTGTTGCACCCTTTGTGCCCGTGCAATGGCCATAGTTGCCTGGCGCTCCAGCCATTCCCTGTTGGCCACCCTGGTGACTTTGTCGGTAAAGGCCATCAGCCGCAGCTTGTTATTGTCGTCAATTAACCTTGGCAAAGTGATAGCAAACAAAGTGTTAGCCGCTATCACACTAATGGCAAACTGATACACCATGACAAATTCCAGTAAACCAAACCAATGCACCCAAAAGGCAATTAAAAAGCTGGTCAGCGCCAGATTCAGCACATTCAGTTTGGCGTTTTCGGTGCAGGCTAACCACATTTGTGGGATCACCAAAAAGAAAATGGCAAAAGCGCTGTTGGCCGAATCGGCTAAATGCGCCAGCATCATGGCTGAGGTAATTAATAAAAGATTCAGCAGCAGCTTGGCAAACAGCGGCCTGTTCCATTCGATGGGCTGCATATCCAATAAGTCTTGTAGCTGTAAGCGTTTGTTCTTTTTAAAAGAACGCAGCATCACAATAAAAAACGGCGCCAGCGCCAGCACACCGGCCATATCACCAATCCAGAACGGCAACCAGGTGGCAGCAACTTCGGCCAGCGGCAACATCTGGCACCACACCAGCTGGGTCAGCACCAGCGCTGTTGCCAGCAAAGAGCTAAAAGCTGCTATCAGCAAAAATGAAACGATAAGTTTGGGTAAATGCCGCTGCCCCAGCGGCAACAACCAATGCAGCAGCCAGGCGCCCAGGCCATAAGGCAACAAATGCGCCATGGCAAATAAAAAACCGGCATTCAGGCTGTCGTCCAGACTCAGCGGCAGCTGGTAATGGTTAACAGTCCAGAGGGTAATAACAACAGCGGCAGCAATCAGTGCAGGCATGGCGCTGATGCCAAACAATAATAAAGCCGCAAAACTCAGGCCAGAGGCCGGAAACCAAACGCTGGCATGTTCGCTATATTCCACCAGCCGACCCAGTTGCCACACCAATAACCACAATACAAATAACAGCACACTACGGCACAAAGCCGCCGGCCAATGGGTTAAGTGCAACCAGCTGAAGATGGTTGAAAAAACAGTGTTGTTATTCAAAGTTGGAGTTTTTGTCATGGGGTACTGCCCGCTGCAAGCCGGAAACAACAACCTGAATTTGTCAGGTGCCGGAATGCCCAGCATATCAGCTCATTGCGCTTTGGCGAGTGTTTTTTCAAACTGTTGTTTTACCATTGATATTGCTGATCAGTTGGCCTTTAAACCACCAAAACAGCACCGTTTTTTTACGCAGCTTGCCAGCCCATCGGGTTATAAAATTCACAGATTATCCGGCAGTTTCAGCTTTTCAAACATAATGCCGGCCAAAGTGCGGTTATTCACCTCCAGCTTGCGCAAAATGGCAGAAACATGCTGTTTGACTGTGGTTTCCTGCACATTCATTTCATAAGCAATTTGTTTATTCAGCAGGCCATCGGCAATCATTTTTAACACCCGAAATTGCTGGGGTGTCAGTTGCTCCAAGGCACCTGCAAATTGCTGGTCAATGAGATCAGCCGCTTGTGAAACCGAAGCCTCAAGTTCAGCCGGTAACCAACGCTCACCCGCCAATACAGCGGCAACAGCTTCAGACAACACTTCCAGAGGTGCCGATTTTGGCAAATAAGCGGCAGCGCCTAATTGCAGCGCCTGTTTAATCACAGCGGGTTCTTCAATGGCCGACACCATCAGCACACTAATATCGGGGTATTCGGTACGAAGCGCCGTTAAGCCGGCAAAACCTTCGGCGTCCGGTAGTTTTAAATCCAGTAAAATTAATTGGGTATCGGGATGGCTACGCAACAAAGGCCACAACTGCGCCATGCTATGTGCCTGAAAAAGCTGGGCGTCGCTGCCCAAAATGGCTTGCAGCGCCTGCGACAGCGCAACACGAAACAGCGGATGGTCATCAGCAATAATGGCAATCATACAAAACCACAGTTAACACAAGCAGAAGCTGATGATGAACCGGGGCGAAAGCCCCGGCAACATCTTTTCACATCAGAACCGATAACCCACCGACAAACTAACCGTTCTTGGGTCGTTGTAATAAGCGGTAATGGTTTGTTCACCGGCCAGCAGCGGGAAGTTATAACCGGCAATACGCACTTCTTTATTGCCTAAGTTACGGCCCTGCAACGAAACATCCCAATGACCGTCCGGCGCGTACCAAGTGGCGCCGGCGTTAAACAGCGTGTAACCGCCGCTGTCCAGCACTGAAGGCAATTCAAAAATCTGCGTTTCGCTGCGATGTGCCAGATTGGCGTTCAGCACCAGCTCGCCACCGGCCAGAGCTACTGTGTACTTAGTGCCTAAAGTTGCGGTCAGCTCCGGCGTATTGGCAAAAGACCACAAATTCGACACGTCGATACTGGTTTTACTTGCGGCGTCATAAAACACTACTTCGTTAAATTTGGCATCGGTATAACCAACAATCAGGTTAAATTGCAGCGCATCTGTGGCAACAGCAGTGGCTTCCAGTTCAATACCGTTAATGTCGGCGCTGGCAGCGTTTAACACCTGGGATGCTACGTTATTGCCCACGGCGCGTTGCACTGTCACCTGCATATCGTCATAAGCAGCGGTAAATACCGCGGCATTTAAACGCAGGCGACGGTCCAGCCATTCGCTTTTAATACCCAGTTCAAAAGTATCCACTGTTTCCGGCTGATAAGGCTCGTCGGCACTTGGGTTGAGTGACTTCACAGCGCGCATATCAAAACCACCGGATTTAAAACCGTCGGTGTAACTGCCGTACAACATCATGTCGTCATTGGCCTGATATTCAAAACCAATACGGGGTGAAAAATGGTTAAAGCTGGCGCTTTTATCAAAGTCGGTTTGTACCTGCAGTGGTGTGCCGCCTTGTACCCGCGGCAGTTTGTAACCCAGATACATATAACGGTACACCTGAGCGTCTTTGTCATCTTCGGTATAACGGCCACCTAAGGTGAAAGACCACTTGTCGTCATACTGATAGGTGCCCTGGGCATAAGCGGCCATAGAGTCGGTATCGACACAACCACCGTTTTCCACTGTCACACCGGCGCCTGCCACTATCACAGTGCCAAAAGCACCACAGGCTTCACCGTCAAATTTGTAAAGACCTGAGGCAAACTTCAGCTTGTTGCTGTTGTACAAAAATTGCAATTCATGCGAAGTTTGTTCGTCTTCATAAAAAGCCGGTACGTCTAACGACGGTAAACGGGTGGAGTCAAAATCGATATTGGTGTCCGTTACCCCTTCCCGCCGTGCTGACACTGCTTTAATGGTCCAGTCGTTATTGACATCCCAGGCCATGGTCAGCGACTGACCGCTGGTTTCCACTGAGTTATCCACCGGCATGCTGGTGTTGGAGTCGTACACATTAGTTGGTGGTGTTTCTTTAGTCAGCAGACTGGGGGTTAAACGATGACCCCCTTTGCTATTGGAATCATCCTGGGTTTCATCAGCAGCAAAACTAAAACGTAAGTTATCAGCCGCCTGATATTGCAGGCTCAATCGACCGGTAGTGATGTCTTTGTTATAGTTTTCATCGCCAGTATTGAGGTAAGTGCCAAAACCATCGCGGTTAAATACAGCACCGGCAGCGCCAATAAATAACTTGTCGGTTAAAGCGGTTTGACCCGACAGTTTCAGGTCTTTTTGGCCATAGTTGCCAACAGTGCCACGCACGGCAAATTCGTTGTCACCCGACAGCGCTTTGGTGACGTATTTCACTGCGCCACCTATGGTATTACGGCCATATAAAGTGCCTTGCGGGCCGCGTAAAACTTCAATACGTTCAACATCATAAATATCTAAAGCCGCGCCTTGTGGCCGCGCCATATAAACATCGTCCAGATAAATACCAACACCGGATTCAAAACCCCAGAGTGGGTCTTGCTGGCCAATACCACGGATATAAGCGGTTAAAGTGCTGTTGGTACCCCGCGACACCTGCATAGTGGTGTTGGGCGAATATTGTTGTACTGAGGTAATGTTTTCGATGCCACGTTGTTTTAAATCTTCAGCGCCAATCGAAGTCACTGCAACTGGCACTGACTGTAAATTTTCGGCGGTGCGCCGCGCTGTCACCTGAATCACTTCTAAAGTCGCAGCTTCTTTTTTGGCGTTGTCGTTATTGTTTTGTTGTTGGGCAGTGGCTGGCAACAGAGCGCCAAGCAGCACAGTGCTGACGGCAAAAGCCAGCATATTGGGTTGGAAACGGCGGGTCGTTTTATTGTTATGGGCCATCTGGCTTCTCCTGCTGATCAATCGGTACATACTGTTTTAGTTTTTTCTACTCTAGGCCGATTTGACCAAATGTTAATCTGTACCTTAGTACTATAGAGATGTCAGAACGGATAGATCAGACTGCAAAAAAACCGATAAGGATTTGTTTATGCTCAGTCTACTGGGGTTGTTAGCCGGCTTGTTGTTGCTGATAGTGCTGACCATGCGCGGCTTTAATTTGTTTATTCTGGCGCCCCTTTGTGCGCTGCTGGTGGCACTAACCAATGGCATTCCGTTTTGGCAGGTTGCCGGAACTACCCCGGGATTAGCCGCAAGCCAGGCCGACTTTGTGCACGGTTATATGAATGGTTTTGCGTCTTTTGTCAGCAGCTGGTTTTTAATGTTTTTATTGGGTTCTTTGTTTGGCAAATTGATGGAACACACAGGCGCCGCCGATGCTGTTGCCCTTGCCATTGTGAAAAAACTCGGCCAAGGCCATGCCGTTGCCGCTGTGGTGTTGGCTTGTGCTGTACTGACTTACGGTGGTGTTAGTGTCTTTGTGGTGGCTTTTTCGGCTTACCCTATGGCGGTGAGTTTATTTAAAGACGCCAATTTGCCACGGCGTTTTATTCCGGCCGCTTTGGGGCTGGGCTCTGTCACTTTTACCATGACCTCGGCCGGTTCACCGGAAATTCAAAACTGGATCCCTATTCAATATTTAAAAACCTCACCTTATGCCGGCTGGGAAGTGAGTTTAGTAGTGGCCATTTTTATGGCGGCTTTGGGTTATGGTTTGCTGAAAAAGATGATTAATCAGGCAGTTGCAAAAGGTGAACATTTTATTGGCCGCGACAGCGACCCTGCTGTTGGCGAAAGGGTTTTACCCCACCCTATGCTGGGTATTATTCCGCTGATTGTGGTACTGGTGCTGTCAAACTGGCTACATCACAGCCTGCAACAAGCGGCCTTAATAGTGGCGCTGAGCGGCGGTGTGCTTTGCCTGTATTTACTGAACCGCCGTTTTGTCCAGAACCTGGATAAAGCGCTGAACGACGGCGTGACCGGTGCTTTATTGGCCATAGGTAACACAGCTGCTGTGGTGGGTTTTGGTAGTGTTGCCAAACTGACGCCGGCTTTTGACCAGATAGTACATGCCGTAGTGGCGCTGCCCGGGCCTGAGCTATTGGGCGCTGCTGTAGCTGTTAGTGTGATTGCCGGTGTCACAGGTTCAGCATCCGGCGGCCAGGTAATAGCGCTGCCGGAAATTGCGCCCACTTATTTAGAACGTGGTGTAGAACCCGAGCAGCTGCATCGGGTCGTGGCGATTTCATCAGGCGCTTTGGATTCTTTGCCGCATAACGGTTATGTGGTCACCACCATCCGTGCTATTTGTGGTGAAAGCCATCAAAACGCTTATTGGCCAGTGGCGGTTGTGACAGTGCTGGTGCCTTTAATTGGCACTGTGCTGGCGATAGTGTTGTTTCAATGGCTTTAGTTTCTTTGGTTTTTGCCGTCTTTTTTCACTTTTGGTTTTAGCCGTCGTTTTTCACTGAAGGAGCTGTAAATGCGTTTGATTTTTATGGTGTTCTGCCTCTGTAGCCTGCTACTGACGCCGCTGGCGCAGGCTGAGTTATTGGTGCAAAAACAACAGTTTGAATTAAAAGAATTTAAAACCCAAAGTGGCAAAACCATTCAAAACGTCAAAGTGGGTTGGGAAGCTTATGGCACCCTCAATGCCGATAAATCTAATGTGATTCTGATCACCCATTATTTTTCCGGCACTTCGCATGCAGCGGGCAAATACCAGCCAACGGACACTACGCCAGGTTATTGGGACGCTATTATTGGCCCGGGTAAAGCCATCAATACCAACAAATTTTATGTGGTCAGTATGGATACGCTGGTCAATGCCAACGTAAAAGACCCCAATGTCATCACCACAGGCCCCGCCAGCATCAACCCGGATACAGGTAAACCTTATGGCCTGAGTTTTCCGGTGGTGACTATCACTGACTTTGTGGAAGTACAAAAAGCCTTTTTAGACAGCCAGGGCATCAACACTTTGTATGCCGTGATTGGCCCTTCGATGGGTTCTTTTCAGGCCATTGAATGGGCCAGTCGTTATCCAAAAAGAGTACAACGTTTAATAGCCGCTATTGGCACTGCCCATATCGACAGCTGGAGTGCGGTGCGGCTCGAGCGCTGGGCTGAACCTATTAAAGCCGACCCCAACTGGCAACAAGGCAATTATTACGGCAAAGCAGCACAGCCCACTGCAGGTTTAATTACCGCGCTGGCTTATATCACCCAGGATGCTTCTAACCCTGTTGGTTTTAATCAGAAATACCCGGAATCTGCATTGGATAAAAACGCCCATCTGTATATTCAAAGTGAGCTACAAGCTTGGCAACAGCTGCGACAAGCCGCAGCTGCCCGTGCTGTGCTGCAGGATGCCAACCATATTTTGTATCTGGTGCGGGCTTCGCAATTATGGCGGGTGGGCATGCAAGACAACTGGCAACAGGCCCTTGGCAACATCAGCGCTAAAACCTTGTTTTTACCTGCCACTGGCGATTTGTTATTAACACCGGACATGTCAGCCAAAAGCCAACAGCTGCTGTTACAGGCCGGCAATAAAGCGCAACTGCATGAAATTCCTGGCAATTGGGGTCATCTGGATGGCTTATTTAATATTGCTGCAGCCGGGCCAACCATCAAAAAATTCTTAACTGAATAAGCCCGCTGTAGCAAAGGGGTTTTACCTTCGCAGCCTTGTGATTTGCCGGAATGAACACTAGAAAGCATCAGTATTTTTATTACGACGGCGCTATACTCTGCAGATATTTTCATTCCCGGATATGTTTATGCTCAGAATTTTGCTGCTGTTTATCTGTGCTGTTGCATGTTCTGCCGCATCTTCTGTCAGCGCCGCAGTGCCGCTGAATTTCTGTTTTGAAGACAAAGAATTAGCCCCCTATTATTACGGTAATGGTGCCCAGGTACTGCCCAATAAACCAGGCGCTACTATTGAACATCTGCAACAACTGGTGGCAGCAGTGCCACAACTTGAACTGAAACTACAACGACTGCCGTGGAAACGTTGTCTGGCGGCGCTGGCCACTGGCGAAATAGATGCCGTAGTGGGCAGTTACAGTAGTGAACGCGCTGAGTTTGCTGTGTTCCCTTACCGGGATGGCAAGCCTGATCCACAACGGGCTTTTAATTTACATCACACTTGTCTGGTGAGTCGGCAGGATGCGCCCTGGCAATGGACAGGCACAGGTTTTACCGGCATTGAGCAACTGGTGGTGGCAAGACCGCTGGGTTACGCCCCGCTCAAAAGCAACCCACAACAAAAATTCAGTATGCATTACACCAGCTCCAGCGACATGGATCTGGATTTATTGGAAAAAGGCCGGATTAACGCCATTACCCGACTTTGTCAGATTGGTGATTTAAAAGTCAGCCCGGCGCAAATCAGCTTGCGTGGCCTTAAGATTTTGTACCCACCTTTGTACGACAGCAGAGGTTATTTAATTTTCAGCAAGAACTTTTACCAGCGGGAACAACAACTGGCAGAATTATTATGGCAACAGCAAATCAACAATAAAGGCACCGACATTTACCGGCGTTATCTGGAAGAATAACGGGCTGGCGTCCCTTTAACCTGCCACAGGCCGTAAAAAACACACCAAATCATCAATTTCCGGCCTGATGCCAATATATTCACCAATCCCGTGCTGGTGATGGCTTGGTGCCAGACAACTGACTTTTTCACCATCCCCCACTTCCAGCTGATATAACATATGAGCACCACGAAAAGCACGGCTCAGCACTTTGGCTCTGAGCGGGCTTTGGTCGTCATGCAGAATATCATCGGGCCGCACTAATAAATCCACCGCCATACCGGCAGCCAGTGTTGTGGCCTGTGGCTGGCGAAATACCCCTAAACAGGTTTGGACACTGTATGGGTCTAACATCTGGCCTGTCAGTAAATCACCCTGACCAATAAAATCGGCGACAAATCTGTTGGCTGGCTGATGGTACAACTGATAAGGCGTGCCCCATTGCTGTAACAAACCATGCGCCATCACGCCTATCCAGTCGGCCATGGCAAAAGCTTCATGCTGGTCATGGGTCACCATCACAGCGGTAATACCCAGCTGATTTAAAATGGCGCGGATATCGCGGGCCAGCGAATCGCGTAAATCAGCATCCAGACCGGAAAAGGGTTCATCCAGCAATAATAATCTTGGTTCTGGCGCCAAAGCACGGGCCAGCGCCACCCGCTGCTGCTGACCACCGGACAACTGATGAATAAAACGGTTGCCCATGCCGGCCAAGCCCACCAGCTGTAATAACTGCAACACTTTGGCCTGCTGCTGCGCTTTGCTTAAAGCAAACAAACCAAAACTAATGTTCTCGCCCACTGTTAAATGCGGGAACAAGGCATAATCCTGAAACACCACACCGACCTGGCGTTTTTCCGCCGGCAACATCACCGAAGGGCTACTGACCAGCGCACCGGCCAGCTGAATCTCTCCTTGTTGTACCACTTCAAAACCGGCAATGGCCCTTAATAAACTGGTTTTGCCTGAACCCGACGGCCCAACCAAACAACCAATTTCACCGGCTTTTAGCTTAAAACACACATCTTTCACGACGGTAAAAGACTGATAAGCCACAGCAATATGATTCAGTTCCAGCATCAGTGCCCCACAGAAGATTTTTTATCAAGCGCTCTGGTGAGCAAAAGCACTGGCCCAAGACCAACCAGCACTATGGTCAGCGCCGGCAAAGCAGCGTCGGCCAGCCGCTCATCAGACGCCAGCTCATAACTTTTTACCGCCAGGGTATTAAAGTTAAAAGGTCTTAATAACAAAGTGGCCGGCAGCTCTTTGAGTACATCCACAAACACCAGCAATAAGGCGGTAAAGACGGAAGATCGCAACAAAGGCACATGTACCTGCCATAACACCTGTCTGGGTTTGAGCCCAAGCGAACGGGCGGCCTGATCCATACTGGGTTTAATTTGCCCGAGGCCAGCTTCAATACCCTGCAACGCCACTGCCAGAAACCGCACTGCATAAGCAAGCAGCAGCGCCACCACAGTGCCGGACAACAACAAACCGGTGCGGACACCCAAATATTGTTCTGCCCAGAGATCAAGCTGATTATCCATAAAAGCCAGTGGCAACATCACGCCAATGGCAATGACAGTGCCCGGAATGGCATAACCCATAGCACTTAACCGGATCAGCAACTGC
>NZ_JAVBXS010000105.1 GCF_030824435.1 Rheinheimera sp. | reverse complement strand
AAGATGGTGGAGGGGGAAGGATTCGAACCTTCGAAGGCAGTGCCGGCAGATTTACAGTCTGATCCCTTTGGCCACTCGGGAACCCCTCCACGTGGCCGGCATCTTACCAAATCAAACGTCGATGTAAAGAAATAAACTTAAGAAAACTGTTTAACTGCCGATAAAGTCAGCAGTTTTCATTAAAAGTACAATTTTTATGCTGCAGCTGGTCAACGAATGGCAATTACAGGGACAACTGAATCAGGCGCTATTACATCATCAGCGGGCTGACTTTGCTTTGTGGCTGGCCATGTTGTCACCAGCAGTTGACGAAATGGCCGCTTTTTGTTTGCCGGATGGGCAAACCGAAACCGACAAACCAGCGCTGTACCAGCAGCTTGGGGTACAGAAACACCGGGATTTTGCGATGCAACAGCAAGATATTGCTTGTTTAACTGCCCAGCATCAGGCCTTTATTCAAAGTGGTCTGGCGCAATGCCGGCTACAACACTTGTTAATGCCGCCACCTGTTGTGGTGCGTCATGATGCGAAAAAATTGTCAGCCGAGGTGCTGGATAGTCTGGATTTTCATACCAGACGTCATCTGAATAAACAGGAAGCGGATCAGATCACGCCGGATCCAACCGCCTTATATGACATTCTGCAAGCCATGCCGGCCTGATATTTGCGGCACTTCAGCTTTGAGCGGACATCAGGTGAGGGCGGCAAACTTTGTATTTTTTGCCACTGCCACAAGGACAGCTGTCATTGCGGTTTATTTTGTTAACTGCATGCGGAAACAACATACCATCCAGATACCACCATTGTTGCTGCTCGAACACAAACCTTGAACGTTCTTCAAGCTGCTGCAGTTTATCCTGCATGATAAAACGGGCAATAAAATGTACGTAATCAACAGTGCCTTCGCTGATATGCGGCGCTGCTGCGCTTGGGCTTTGTGTTGTATTCATGGAATTTTTATCAGTTTTGGTTTTGTGAGCTTGCCCGGTATCTGACTGATTGGGCAGGCCAGTAGCTGGGTGATCTGCCTGCGGTAATATAGTTAAAGCAATAAAATGAGCAGCCTTGGCAAAAGCGGCAATTTCCGCAATTGCATTGTCTGAATGTTGGCTCGGGTGATAGGTATTGGCGATGTAATTAATGTTGCCGGTGCAATATGCACTATATCTGGAACGCATCAGCTGCAAAGCTGTTGCCGCTTTATTGATGCCTGCTAATAACGGCTGACAACAGTCGGAAAACATCAGAGCTGAACCACAATAACACCACATTTTTTGCTCCTGTTCGTAGTGCCTGCAGTGATGGCAGTCGCACAACCTGACTTGTTAACAGGCGCAGAGTTTAATGTGTTTTTATCAGCCCGGGTAGTTTGTTTTAGCACTGTGGAATATTGCCATCAGCACAATAGCGTTATTGTGCCGATATTATGCCATTTTAATGTGCCATGCCTGATGCTGGTAGCAAATCTGTGGTCATGTTTAACAAAGGTGTACCGTATTTTGCTGATAAATAACGATAATCTTCCAGTTCAATTTGGTCTTCCGATAAAAAACTGACAACGGCGCTGCACGTAGAGCAGGTTAAAGCATCGCGCATCAGGTTATCAAAACGGCTGATTTGTTTTTGCGGTATCAACAAAATGCGTTGGCTGTTTATACCGGCTTGCTCCAGCATGTTTTTTGTCAACTGCCATGGTGGTGCAATTAACAATAACCAGCCGTGCCCAAATGCTTGTTGTTGTGCCAGATGAGCCAGGGTGGACAACACAGCCTGCACACTCAGTGTTGTTGCAGCTTGCTGTTGCGGCTGGACTGAACGGCCTGAAATTTGCGGTGATGCTGACAATGGATAGCTGTGCTGGATCATAATGACGCCCCTGGCTGAATCTGAATAACTGTGTCTATATACAGTGGATGTATATACAGTAAACAGCCTTCGTTTAAAAAGCAAGCGTAACCTGTGAAAATATACAGTGCTTTTCTGCTGTATGGTATTTTTGTGATGATAAGTCACTGCTAAGCCTTGTAATTGCAGGGCATACTGGTAAAACCATTGCGTGAAGACTGTTTTGTTAAACTCCGCCTCCAGCGAACAGGATGAGAATTTTTGATGTTGTTACAGCCATATGTAAAAGTGCAGGGTGAAGAATTCTGCTTCAGCCGGGCTCAGGCCAGTCAGTTTGCCAAGCAAATCGCTTCAGACTTTAATCCAATCCATGATGAAGACAGCAAAAGATTTTGTGTGCCTGGCGATTTATTATTTGCCTTTTTATTACACAAATACGGTTTGTCCGAACGTCTGAGCTGCACTTTTAACGGTATGGTGGGCTCTGATGTGGTGCTGCATTGCCGCGAACAAGACAACAAAGTTGAAATTCTGGATCAGAATGACAAATCTTATCTGGTACTTGAACAAAGCGGCAGCAAACAACAAAATTGCCAGTTTATCGAAGCGCTGGTGCGTGATTATGTGCGTTTTTCCGGTCAGAATTTTCCACATATTCTTGAACCCCTGATGCGCGCCCATCAGTTGATGATCCACCCGCAACGTCCTTTGGTGATCTATCAGAGTATGGCTTTGCAGTTTTTCCGTTTTAGTGACAATTGCCCGCAGTTAAGACTGTCAGATTCCAGTCTGGAAATTGACGGTAAACGTGGCAATGTGTTGTTGAAGTTTGAGTTGCTTGATGGTGCAGAAGTGATTGGCGGCGGTGAAAAACGGATGATCCTGAGTAATCTGGTGCCTTACGACGCCACACAAATGCAAGGTCTGATTGATATTTACAATGAGCGTAAAGTACGTCTTGGTGTGCAAGAGCCGGTCTGAAGACTGTATTGCAACATACACCTTAAGCAACAAAGGCCGGCACTGAACGCTGGCCTTTTTTGTCTGATGTAAAGGCCCTCAGACGTTTTATCATCAAGGTGCGCCGAAGATAAACTGGCGGGAAGCAACAGCATGTTGTGACATGGAAAATCCGCTGGCTATCTGGTATCTTCGGCCAAAGCAATAAGGGAAGTCCATGATGTATTACATGATTTATTCTGAAGATGTGGCCGATAGTCTGGCCCAACGTAAATTAGCCCGTCCGGCGCATCTGGCGCGTTTACAACAACTGGCTGCAGAAAACCGTCTGTTAGTCGCTGGCCCTTTGCCTGCCGTGGATGCTGAAGATCCGGGCGAAGCCGGTTTTACCGGTTCACTGGTGGTGGCGCAATTTTCCTCCTTGCAACAAGCAAATGAATGGGCGCTGGCTGATCCATATCTGGCTGCCGGGGTGTATAAACAAAGTACGGTAAAACCATTTCGTAAAGTACTGCCTTAAGGATACCAGGATGCCTGCAATTTTACTGACGGGTGGGGCCGGATATATCGCCTCTCACACGGCCATATGTCTGCTGGAAGCAGGTTTTGAGGTGCTGGCACTGGATAATTTCAGTAATTCGCAGCCTCAGGCGCTGGAGCGTGTTGCACAAATTTGTGGTCGCAGTATTCCTTTTGTGCAGGCTGATATCCGTGATGAAGCTGCGCTGGAACATGTGTTTAACACACATCAGATCAGCGCAGTGGTGCATTTTGCCGGTTTAAAAGCCGTCGGCGAGTCGACTGAAAAACCACTTGAATATTATGACAATAATGTTGCAGGTACTGTCACTTTATGCCGTGTGATGGCCCGTCATGGCGTGAAGCAGCTGGTGTTCAGCTCGTCTGCCACTGTGTACGGTGACGCACAAAAAATGCCTATTTGTGAAGACGCGCCGCGCTCAGCGACCAATCCTTATGGCCAGAGTAAGCTGATGCTGGAATATATACTGGCTGATCTGCAGGCATCTGATCCGCAGTGGCGTATTGCGGTATTACGTTATTTTAATCCTGTTGGTGCTCATCCCAGCGGCCTGATTGGTGAAAACCCCAACGGTATCCCGAATAATCTGATGCCTTTTATCAGTCAGGTTGCGGTAGGTAAAAGAGCAAAGCTATCGGTGTTTGGTGATGATTATGCAACGCCGGATGGCACAGGTGTACGCGATTATATTCATGTAATGGACCTGGCGGATGGCCATGTAAAGGCGTTGCAATATTTGCAGCAGCAAGCCGGTTTAGTGGCGGTGAATCTTGGCACAGGCCAGGGTTACAGTGTGTTGCAAATGGTCAAAGCTTTCAGTGAGATCAATCAGGTGGCAGTGCCTTATCAAATTGTGGCGCGCCGGCCCGGCGACATAGGCACATGTTATGCGGACGCCAGACTTGCCCTGCAATTATTTGGCTGGAAAGCTGAACGTGATCTGGCAGACATGGTGCGTGACGCCTGGCGTTGGCAACAACAAAATCCGGATGGTTATTGCAGTTAAAAGTCCGAGTTGGAGGTTTATTTGCAGGAAAACAATATCAGTAGCCCCGGCAAAGCTGGCTTTTGGCGCTGCATGTCTGGCGTTTTGTGCAGTGTTGCTTTGACCTGTGGCAGTTTTCAACTGTTTGCTGCTGATACTGTGTTATTTGACCAGCTGATAAACCAGCTCGACAATGGTGATTTGGTTTTTACCGACAGAGCTGCGATTGACGATTTTATGAAACAGCTCAAAGCCGCGGTGCCTGTTAATGATCCGCAACGCCAGTTAAGGCTAAAACGGGAGCAGTGCAGCGCCGACTTTTACGACAGGCCCGATCAGGGCATTGTTTATGCCAATCAGTTTTTACATGACACAAGCCTGAATCAGGACATGGTCAGCCTGACGCATTTTTATTTATGCCGTGCTTATCATCACAGCAATAAAAATCAGCTGATAGAGCAGGATGCTGATTTACAACAAGCGGTAGCCCTTGCCGCACGTAGTGAAGATCCATTAACCAAAGCCCAGGCTTTGTCTTATTATGCTGAACTTAGATCCAGTCGTGGTGAACATGCCGATGCACTGGTGTTGTTGTTTGAAGCTCATCAGTTGTACAAAAAACTCGGCAACCGTTATGGCATTGGCGCTTCGGTGGAAAATATTGCCATTTCGTTTCGCCGTATGGGCGAATACGACAAAGCGCTGGAGTATCTGGAACTGAGTGAAAAAGAGTTTGCTGCCCCTGGTGATAAATACCGGCTGGGGTTTTTGTTGCAGCAAAAAGCTTTTGTTTATGGTGAAACCGGTAAGCCTGAGGTTGCCAGGCAGTTGCTGGAGCGCACCAAACTGCTGTACCAGCAAATTGGTGAGCCCTTGTATGCCATTGCAACTGATGTTGACTTAATGTGGGTTGCCAATCAGCAGGAGCGCTATAGCGAAAGTCTGGAACTTTCGGCAAAGATTGATCAGCAACTGCTGCAGTACCAGCAGCAGGGCGGCGGTGAAAAAGTGGTGAATGCAGAGCTTTTTGTGTTGTATCAGGCGGAAGCTTTGGCAGGTACAGGTAAAATTGCCGAAGCACTTGAAAAATTTACCGAGGCAGCGCAGCTGATCTCTGCGTTGGAAAATCCGCGTTATTCCATGTGGTTACACAGATCCTGGTCTAAAGCGCTGGCGCAGTCAGGTGATTTTAACCGGGCTTATCAACAGTTGTTGCAAGCCAAAAACCTGGAAGATGAACTGAATTCACTGGCAAAAAAACAACGGGAATCTTTATTGCGTTATCAGTTTGACACCGAATTAAAAGATGAAAAAAACAGCCAGCTAAAAGCCGAAAATCAACTGACGGCGCAGCAGCTGCAGGTGCTGGAGTCGGCGCAGCGCTGGCAGTATATCGCCATTGCCCTTTTTATTATTCTGGCCTTAATAGCCCTGTTTTATGCCATTTCACAAATCCAGCGTAACAGGCTGTTACACCGGCTGGCCATGACAGATGAACTGACTCAGGTTGCCAACAGACGCAGCATTTTATGGTTTGCAGCGCAAGTCAGGCAACAAGCGCAGGATAACAGGCAAAACTGGTGTTTGTTATTGATTGATATTGATTATTTTAAACAATGTAATGACAATTACGGCCACGATGCCGGGGATCAGGTGCTGGTACAAACCGCAGCTATGTTAAAACATCAGCTCAGGATACAAGACCGCATTGGCCGCACCGGCGGTGAAGAATTTTTAGTGGTATTACCCAATACCGATCTGGCGGGTGCCACTGAAGTGGCAGAGCTGTTGCGTTTATCTGTCAACGCTTTACGTTTTAATGGTTATCCGCAGATACAGATCAGTATCAGTATCGGGGTCACACAGGCCGGCCGGCAGGAAGATGTCCGTGAAGTGATGAGCCGCGCCGATGCCGGTCTTTATCAGGCCAAAGCCAACGGCCGCAACAGGGTTATTGTCAGTTAACAGGTCCGGCAACTGCGGGCTGTGTTCTTTGCTCCTGTGCTGCTGAGTGTTTTCGCAGCTGGCAACAGGACCAATGAAAGCATGTTGAATCACGGTTTGCTCAATCACAGCTTGCTTGATCAATCTTTGCTTAATGACTGCCGGCTCAGGCAAACGCAACATGGCATTCAAAGTGGTTTTACCGCATCACTTCAGCGGTGAGCTCACATCTGCCGGATATACACATCAGTGCACAAGAAAAAGGACATTCAGGTGAGCGCATTACCTCGAAGCAACACTTCTCTTTTTAGTAACGCCGCGCCGCTGGAGCCTGGTTTTCTGGTGGTGCATGCCAACCAGCCTGAGCAGTTAAGAGCCCTGGTGGTGCACTTTACCAAAGCTTATCCGCTTGCTGTGCTGGAAACAGAAACTGTGCTGGTGCAAAGTAACGGCATTGCCCAGTGGCTGAAGCTGGCACTGGCCGCTGACACTGAGCCATCAGACGGCAGCGCTGCCGGTTTGGGCATTGCCAGTTGTCTGAGTTTACAGATGCCCGGCCGTTTTATCTGGCAGTTATACCGTACTGTGCTCAGTGCAGAACAAATTCCTGAACATTCGGTGTTTGATAAAGAACAGTTGTGCTGGCGTTTATTTAAGCTGTTGCCGTTGTTAAGTCAAAAACCTGAATTTAGTGTGCTGGCGGCTTATTTGTCAGATGACAGCCTGCAGCGTAAACAACATCAGCTTGCACTGAAACTGGCTGATTTGTTTGACCAGTATCAGGTGTATCGTGCCGACTGGCTGCAAGCCTGGAGTGAAGGGAAAGATATTTTAATCGGTGCCCGTGGTGAAATGACCGCTTTGGCGGCAGAGCAGCGCTGGCAGGCAGCACTGTGGCGTGCTGTGCTTGAGGATGTGCCAGCCGGAGAAAGATCTTTAAGCAGAGCCGCTTTACATCAGCAATTTCTCAAAGCAGCTGCCGCTTTTACAGTTGCAAACCGGCCCGCTCATTTGCCACGGCGGGTGATAGTGTTTGGCATTTCCAGTTTGCCACAACAAATGCTGGAAGCGCTGGCCGCCATAGCACCTTACACCCAGGTGTTGTTGGCAGTGCATAATCCTTGTCAGCATTATTGGGCTGACATAGTGGCGGACAAAGATTTGTTGCGTTTTGGTGTACAAAGGCAACAACCCAAACCGCGACATCAGGCCTTGTCTGCCAGGCCGGAGCCAGAGCAGGCTGCGGACGCTGAAACTGAACACAGGGATACGGCACACACCCAGGGGGCAGCGCCCAATCAACATGGTCAGCCGTTGCTGGCTGCCTGGGGTAAACAGGGGCGGGATTATATTGCGCTGCTGGACCAGTTTGACCAGACCATGGCCCACCGTTTTTTATTTGCCGGCCAAAGGGTCGACTTATTTACACCCGCCTCCAGCGATAGCCTGCTGGGTCAGTTGCAAAACGACATACTGGAGCTTCGGCCTTTAACAGAAAGCCAAAGTCACTGGCCGGTATTGTCTTTGCCACAAGCTCAAAGCATTTGTTTTGCCACAGCCCACAGCGCACTGAGGGAAATTGAAATTCTGCATGATGATTTACTGGCGCAGTTTGCTGCAAATCCACAGTTAAAGCCTGCAGATGTGATGGTGATGGTGCCGGATATCAATACTTATGCCCCTGCGATTGCCGCAGTGTTTGGCCGTCTCAGCAAAGACGATACCCGTTATATTCCATTTACCATTGCCGATCAAAGCGCTCTGGCCCAGGAACCTTTATTACAGGCACTGCAAGCGCTGCTGACGTTACCGGCGCAACGTTTTACTGTTAGTTTTTTGCTGGATTTATTGCAGTTGCCGGCGTTACAACAGCAATTTTCGCTGCAGGACGCCGATTTACCCGTACTGCAACGTTGGATAGAAGCGGCCAATATCCGCTGGGGTCTGCATAGTGCACAACGCGAAAGTCTGGATTTGCCTTCAGGGCTTTGGCAAAACAGCTGGCAGGCTGGTTTACAACGCATGTTATTAGGTTATGCAGTGGGGGACAGCGAGGCCTGGCAACAGATTGCACCTTTAGCTGAAGTGGCAGGCCTTTCGGCTGAACTGGCGGGTCAGTTGGCCAGATTGTTGACACTTTTGGAACAATATTGGCAACAAAGCCAACAACAGTTCACGCCCTCTGATTGGGCCTTGTGGCTGCAACAATTATTGGCGGACTTTTTCCAACCTGTTGATCAACATGAAATTGAACTTATCCGGCAGCTGCAGCAGGCGCTTGGCGACTGGTTGTTACAATGCACTCAGAGTGGTCTGGAAACACCCTTGTGCCTTGGTGTTGTGGCACAAAGCTGGTTGGAAGGATTTGAACGTCAGGGGCTGGCGCAACGATTTTTGGCCGGAGCCGTGAACTTTGCCACTTTAATGCCAATGCGGGCTATTCCTTTTGCCCAAATTCATTTGCTCGGCATGAATGACGGTGATTTCCCACGCAAAATGCTCAGGCAGGATTTTGATTTAATGGCCGCTTCTTACCGGCCGGGCGACAGATCGCGGCGTGATGATGACCGTTATCTGTTGCTGGAAGCTTTGTTGTCGGCGCGTGAGCGGCTGCGTATCAGCTGGGTTGGGCACAGTGTGCATGACAACAGTGAAAGACCTCCTTCAGTACTGATAGGTCAGTTGCGGGACCATCTGGCCGCCGGCTGGCGTTTGCAGTTGCCAGAAGCTGTAGTGACGGGCGATGTTTTGTTAAAGGCGCTGACTGTACATCATCCGCTGCAGGCTTTTAGCCGCCGTTACCTCGATTCTGCCCATTTGCGCAGTTATCAGCATGAATGGCTGGCTTTGCATCAGACTGCAGCAGAAGCAGATGTTGCTGAACCCGGACTTTGCCTGCCCGATGAATTACCACAGTGGGATTTAGCGCGGTTAACTGCCTTTTTAAAAGATCCGGTAAAGTTTTTTTTCCGCCAGCGGCTGAAAGTGCAGCTGGAAAACAATGACAGCAGGCTCGGCAGCAGTGAAGATTTTAGTCTGGATGCGCTGCAACGCTGGCAGCTGCAACAGCGCTTGCAACAGCAGCTTGCCCTTGCCATTGACGAGGGCAAAGACTGGGAGATGGTGTTAAAACAACAGCTGACCAGGCTGGCGCAAGAAGGTTTATTACCTCAGGCCGGTGCCGGTGTGTTGTTACAACAGCAATTAAGCCAATTGCTAAGTCCGCAGGCGCAATCTTATGCCAACCTGGTGGCGGCGCAACAAGGTGAAAAACTGGCGCCACTGTGGTTTGAGTTTCAGGCCGCTTCCCAACATTGTGGCGACTGGGTGCGTGGTTTAAGGCGCAGTCCGGATGGTAACCTTGTGCAATACCAATGGTTGGTGGGCGCCTTGTATAAAAACAAACAGTTAAGATACAGCCAGTTATTATCGCCCTGGCTCCATCAGTTGTTGTGTGCTGCCAGTGGTTATCCGCTGCAAATCCGTTTGCTGGCGGTTGATGGCCAAATCACATTACCTGCGATGGCCAAAACGCAGGCTATCTCGCAGCTCAGCCAGTTATGCCATTGGCTGGGCGAAGCGTTATGCCGGCCGCTGCCGGTTGAATTACACACCGCCTTGTTGTGGTTACAGGCTGAGCTGCCCGAGGCTCAGGCGCCGGATGATAAACTGCAAGACAAGCTGACAAAGGTATATCAGGGGGATGGTTTTAGCAGCGGACGGCTTGACAATAACAGGTATCTGCAACGGGCTTTTCCGGATTTTGACGCTTTGTGGCAACAAGGGGAAATGGCCGTTGTGGCAGGCGCACTCTATCAGCGGCTGCGCCAATATCTGAAAGACAGTGCTGTTGCGGAGCGTGGCTGATGATGGAACCTAAGGTACCGCAGGACGTTGTGATGACAGACGCAATCAAACAAATGGCGCCAGCACAGCCTGACGCAAGCAAAATGCAAAGGCTGGATTTATTAACTTTGCCCCTTTGTGGCAGCGCCTTAATTGAAGCCAGTGCCGGCACCGGAAAAACCTACACCATAGCAGCATTGTATTTGCGTGCTGTGCTTGGCCATCAGCCGGATCTGCAACACGTACAGCAGCTGGGGCCGTTATTGCCAACCGAAATTCTGGTGGTTACTTTTACCGAAGCCGCCACCGCTGAACTGACAGAGCGGATCCGGACCCGGCTCAGTCAGGCTGCCCGTTATTTTCGCAAGGAAGTTAAAGCCGCCGATGAGCTGTTACAGGCGCTTGCCAGCAGTTTTCCTGAAGCACAGTGGCCGCAATGTGCCATGCGGCTTGAGCTTGCCAGCCAGAGCATGGACGAAGCAGCTATTTCCACCATTCACAGCTGGTGTCAGCGGATGCTGGCCGAACATGCTTTTGACTCCGGCAGCAGTTTTAGCGAAAAACTCAGTGCCGATCAGTCGGCGTTATTTACCGAAGTAGTGCAGGATTATTGGCGTAGTTTTGTGTATGCATTACCACAAAACGGTTTTTTCCGTTATCAGCAATGTTATGCCACCCCGGAGCAGTTGCTTCAGGCGCTGCGTGTGGTCTGGAATGACTTTTGCCAAGCAGATGCGGATAGCCAACAGCATCACAATGGCCTGGCTGCGGCACAAACACCGGCCGGGCTTATTGCTGCTGAACAACAACAAAGGCAGCAGTTGCTTACTGCACTCAAAGCACCTTTTGTGGCCTGGGTGGCCGAACTCAGGTTGTTATTTGCCAAAGCGCGGCAGGACAAGCTGATCAATGGCAGTCAGCTGCGGGAAGATTATCTGCAAAACTGGCTGGGTGCACTGGAGCGCTGGGCCCTGGACGGCGAACTGATCAGGCCGGAACTTACCGAAAGCGCCTGGAACAGATTAAGCCCACAAGGGATAGCGCAGGCTTGTAAAGGTGAAGCTTTAACGCACCCGGCTTTGGTCGCAATAGCAACTTTGCGCACTGAACTTGACGGTCTGGCAGATTGCAAAGAAGCGTTGCGTCAGCACGCCCTGCGCTGGTGCAGGCAGCGTTTTGCCAAAGCGCAGCAGCAACAGGGAGAATTTGGTTTTGACGATTTATTAAGTCGTTTTGCCAAAGCGTTACAAGGTGAAAACGGCGTAGTGTTGGCCGCCAGAGTCAGGGCGCAGTTTCCGCTGGCTTTGATTGATGAATTTCAGGACACAGATCCGGTGCAATACCAGATTTTCCAACAGATTTATCAGCCAGCGCAGAACCGTCAAGATTCAGTGTTGTTATTGATAGGCGACCCCAAACAAGCCATTTATGCCTTTCGTGGTGCTGATATTTACACTTATTTGCAGGCAAAACAGGCCACAGCCCCCAGACATTATTCACTGGAAACGAATTTTCGCTCCAGCAGGGCTATGGTTGGGGCGGTAAACCAGCTGTTTTTAGTGGCGGAGCAGCGTCAGGCCGGCGATGGTGCCTTTTTATTCCGGCCAAAACAAAATCTGGTGGCCTTTGCACCTGTGCAGGCTGCAGGGCGCACTGAATGGTTGACCTTGCAGGGCAAGCCAATGCCGGCTTTGCAGATTTGTTATCTGGATGAAAATGACAAACCGCTGAGTAAAAGTAGTTATTTAAGCCAGATGGCGCTGGCCTGCGCCAATCAGATTTGCCATTTACTCAATGCCGGCGCCACAGAGCAGGCCGGTTTTGCTTACACCGGGCAGCACAAACTGCAGGGGCTGCAACCGGCCGATATTGCGGTATTGGTGAACAATCAGCAGGAGGCTGACGAAATTCGCCACGCTTTATTACAAAGTGGCATTCGTAGTGTGTATTTGTCAGATAAAGGTTCGGTGTTTCAAACCGCTATCGCCCGCGATTTATTGTTATGGCTGGAAGCTTGTTGTGAACCGGCGCATGAATTAAAACTGCGTTCGGCACTGGCAGCCGACAGTCTGAACTGGCGTTATTCCCAACTGGCCAGGCTGCAGCAGGATGAATGGTTTTTTGCCTTTTGGCAGGACAAATTTATTGCTTTTCACCAGTTGTGGCGTAGTCAGGGAGTATTACCTCTGGTGCGGCGTTTATTGCAGGACTTTGGTTTGATCAGCAGTTTTGCCGGTAAAAAAGACGGTGAGCGGCAGCTGACCGACTTATTACATCTGGCCGAACTGCTGCAACAAGCCAGCCGCAGCCTGGACGGTGAAATGGCGTTATTACGTTATTTTAAAGACCATCTGGCCGGTGAGCAGGTGCTGGACGCCGAAGCGATGAAACTGCGGCTGGAAAGTGATGAAGCTTTGGTCAGGGTGGTCACTATTCATAAATCCAAAGGACTGGAATATCCGCTGGTGTTTTTGCCTTTTATTGCCACAGCCCGACCTTTGGATCCGGCCAATCTGCCGTATCGTTACCATGACGAGCAAGGGCAGTTACAGCTTTGTTATCAACAAGATGACACCATTTTTGCCAAAGCGGAGCAAGAGCGGCTGGGAGAAGATTTACGCAAATTGTATGTGGCTTTGACCCGGGCCAGGCATTATTGCTGGTTGGGGTTGGCGCCGTTAAAAGACAGCTCCGCTATTGCCTATTTGCTGGATGCGACAGCGCAGTTGACCCCGGGTCAGCTGTCGCAACAACTGACACAGTGGCAGAGTGAGGATATTGTGATCAGCGCCTGGCGGGACGAGCCTGCAGCAGTTTTTTTAGCATCAGAGCAACAAGAACCTTTGCCGGAGCAACCTTACGCCAGAATGAGCAAACGCAGTTATCAGCCCTGGTGGACCGCCAGTTATAGTGCTTTAGCAGCAGGCGCCGGCAGCGAACCTGGCCATAGCGGCAGTGCCGGTGATGTGTTAGGTCTGGAAGCTGCAAAAAATGCCGAACTTTATCAGGAATTGTCACAAGAGCCGCTATTGCCAGTGGCTAGTGCCGGTAGCGAGGCTGATACTGTGCTGGCGGCGCAGGCGCTGGATATCAGCCAGCAGTTCCTGCGTGGCGCCAGTGCGGGCAGCTTTTTACACGATGTGCTGGAGTGGGCGGCCGGGCAAGGCTTTGCTGAAGTCGCGGCCGAACCTGCATTATTGCTGCAACATTTAATCAGCCAAAGTCAAAAGCAACATTGGTTGTGGCAGGACAACAGCAGCGGGCGCTGGCACCGGCGTTTATTGCAAAGCGACAGCACCGAGTTGCCGGAATTTGCCTCGGCCGAAGTTGCAGTTGCAGATCTCGCCTGCTGGATACAGCAGCTGATAGTGGCAAAGTGGCATTGTGGCGGTTTTTTATTGTCGCTTGATACGCTTTTACAATATCAGGCTGAACTGGAATTCTGGTTTGCCGCGACCAAAGTGAATACCAGACAACTGGATGTATTGCTCCGGCAATATCTGTGGCCACAACAAGAACGGCCTGCCTTGCAGCAGCAACAGCTAAACGGCATGCTAAAAGGTTTTATCGATTTAACCTTTAGTCTGGATGGGCGTTATTATGTGGCTGATTATAAGAGCAATTATCTGCCATCAGGCCAGTACAGCCAGGAAGCCCTTGTTCAGCTGATGCTGGAAAAACGTTATGACTTGCAGGCAGCTTTATATGGGTTGGCGTTGCACCGATTGTTAACAAGCCGTTTGCCCGGTTATCAGATAGAACAACATCTGGGTGATGCTTATTATTGGTTTGTGCGTGGTTGTGCGCTGCATCAGGCGCAAGTGCAGCCTGAAATGAAACCTGAGTTCAACGGCATGTTATGTTGCCCGCTGCCAGCTGCGCTGATCCTGGCGCTGGATACCTTGTTTTGCGGAAAAGCAGCGCTAGAAGGAACGCACAATGAATAAGCCTGAGCAGCTGCAAAAAAACAGCCCACCACAACAGCTGTTATTACACCCTGATAGCGACGGCGTTGTTGTATCTTCATCATCTGCGGCACTTGGGGCACAACTGCAACTCTGGTTACAGCTGCAGCTGATCCGGCCGCTGGATTTAGCTTTAATACAGATGTTGCAGCAAAAGGTGCCAACCCCTTTGCCCGATGACGTCTGGCGTTGGTTGGTATTTGGCAGCGCCCAGCTGGCGCAGGGGCATTTATGTCTGGATTTGGCGCAGGTGCTGGCAAAACCCGCTTTGTTGCTCAGTCCGGCGCAGCGCCATGGCAAAGCCCTGACGTTGTTGCAGCAGTGGTTGTTGCCTTGCCAGCTGACCACAGTACTTGCTTTGTTGCAGCAGGCCGCGCCAGTGGTGGCAACTGCAGATGATGCTGAACAAAACAGTCCTTTTGTGCTGGACGGTCACAGATTATATTTACGCCGTTATTGGCAATATGAACAACAGATCAAACAGTATTTAACCAGCAGTGTTGACCGTACAACAAAGCTGCGCCAGCAGCTGACAGCAGAGTCTCTGCAGCCGTTATTAACCACGTTATTTAATCAGGCTGCTGCTCCGGGGCCGGATTGGCAGATGTTGGGTTGTGCCATGGCGGCCGGCAGCAGTTTTTGTGTGATCACAGGGGGCCCCGGTACCGGCAAAACCACCACAGTGGTGAAGTTGCTGTTGTTGTTGCAACAGTTGCAACTCAGTCAGCATAAACCCTATTTGCACATCCGTCTGGCGGCGCCAACAGGTAAAGCGGCGGCACGGCTTAGTGTGGCTATCACCGGAGCTTTAACCAGATTGGAGCCAGAACTTGGCTTGTCTGCCGGTTTATTGCAGGCGGTGCCGGCTCATGCTGAAACTTTGCACCGGCTGCTTGGCAGCCATCCACAGCAAAACGGTTTTAAATATCACGCGGCGCATCCTTTGCCACTGGATGTATTGGTGGTGGATGAAGCCTCTATGGTGGACGTTGCCATGTTTGCCGCTATGCTGGCGGCTTTGCCGGCCACAGCAAGACTGATTTTACTCGGAGATAAAGATCAACTGGCGTCGGTGGAAGCCGGCGCTATTTTGGCCGAGCTTTGCCGCGATGCGCAGCAAGGCGGATACAGCAGCAACACAGCAGAGTGGCTGGCAGCTGTCAGTGCACAACAAGTGCCGGCTGAATTTATCAGCGCAACACCAACGGCGCTGGAGCAACAAATACTGATGCTCAGAACCAGCCACAGATTTGGTGCCGATAGTGGCATTGGTCAGCTTGCTGCTGCGGTAAACCTGGGTGATGAGCAAAAAACACTGCAGTTGTTGCGACAAGGCGCATCGGATATCCGTTGGTTAGCCCAAGGGCCGGACAGCAGCAGTTTTAAAAATCTGATCCTGTACGGCAACCCGGACGCAGCTGCAACGGGTGGGGCGGCGCAGGCCTTAACGGCGTCTGGTTTTGCCTGTTATCTGCAGCTGGTGCAGCAGGGGCCAAAGCCAGAGCAGCTGTTGCCGGGCTCCACAGCAGTTGCAACAGCTGCACAAAACGCCGCTGCTTATGAACAATGGGCGGCTTCGGTGCTTGAGGCTTTTGGCCGTTTTGCGCTGCTTTGTGCACTACGTAAAGGTGATTATGGTGTTGAACAACTCAATCAGCGTATCAGCCAGTTATTGTTTCAGGCCAAACTTATTCAAAGAACAGACGGCTGGTACGCCGGTCGGCCTGTGATGATCACACAAAATGATTACGCCACAGGCCTGATGAACGGTGATGTTGGCATTTGTCTGGCCCGGCAGGAAGCAGTGAATGGTCAGTTGCAACAAAGATTGCGGGTGGTGTTTCCGCCGCTGCGCCATGGTGAGCCGCTGCGCTGGCTGATGCCAAGCCGTCTGCCGGCGCTTGAAACTGTGTATGCCATGACGGTGCATAAATCGCAGGGCTCTGAGTTTGCGCATGCGGTGTTGGTGTTACCCGACAGCAGCAGTGCTTTATTAAGCCGCGAATTGTTGTACACAGGGATTACCCGTGCAGTGCAGCAATTTACTTTGTTATGTCCTTTTGAAACTGTGTTGACGCAGGCCGTTAACAGCCGGACTGAACGCAGCGGCGGTTTAAGGTTGTAACGCCACAGCAACAAGCGGCTGGCTGCTGTTAGTCTGTTGTTTTGAGTTCAGTCAACAATGACAATTCAGCCTGCTGCAACAGCCAGTGGTTAAAGACTGCAATGGCGTTGCGCGACAGCGAATCCTGCCGGTAATGCAGCTGATATTGGCCCCAGGGCAGCTGATACCGCCAGTGAGTCAGGGCTTTCAGTTGCCCCTGTCGAATGGCATCTCCGGCAATAAAACTGTTACTCAGCGCCAGGCCTTTGCCACAAGTCACAGCTTTGGTGGCCAACAATGCCAGACTGACTTGCGACATCTCCGTTTTTGCCGGTTCACGCAGCTGCATTTGCTGGCGCCACAGTTGCCAGTCTTCGCCTTGCTCTGAGCTGTACAGCGGATAAGCAAACACTGACGAAGGCTGAGTTAAATCCAGCAACTCATATTGCGCCGGGGCACAGACCGGAAACCACCATTCAGTGCGAATACGCTGGCTGACAAAACCAGCAGGTGTTGGCCAGGTGCCAATCACCACATCAAAAGCATTGGCGTCGAGGCTGCTGGCGCTCGATTCCATATGTAAAAGTGTTTCAATATCGGGGTGTTGTTGCTGAAACAACGGTAACCTTGGTGCCAGCCATTCCACGGCGATAGAGGTTTGCGCCACTATTTTTAACACCCGGTTTTTGCTTTTACGCAAATGATGGGTGACAGACTGCAAACGAAAAAAACAATCACCCACCACCGAATACAAAGTGGCGCCCGCTTCGGTTAAGGCCAAAGGTTTATGCTGGCGCAACAACAAAGGTGTGCCGATAAAATCTTCCAGCAAGCGGATCTGATGGCTGATGGCACTTTGGGTCACACAAAGTTCAGCAGCAGCGCGGCTGAAACTAAACAACCTGGCCGTTGCTTCAAAAGCCAATAAAGCTTTGAGCGGCGGCAGTTGCACCGGACTGTGGCTGAGTTGTGATGGGTTTGGTATTTCTGCTGCTGTGTTGTTTTTGATGTTGTTGTCGCTGATTTTGTTCATAGGGCGGCCGTATTGAGCTTATTCATATGAATTTAGTTCATCATAAGCTGAATTCATATCACTTTATTTCATATAAATAGCGCGGGATACTTAAAACTGCAGAACCGCAGATGAACAAAAGCTTTGCTGGTTATTTCCGGCATTCTCAGCAAATCAAAGCACAGCGTACTCAGGAGCAAATAATGACTTTAGGTGTAGGCGGAAAAACAGCAGCAGAGGCGCTGGCGACTTTATCTGATATGACAGCAGGGGTCAGCCCTATTGGCAAAGATGAACATCTGGCCCGTATTCAAAAAGCCACCAAGCTGATGCAACAACAAGGTATTGCTGCCATTTATTTAAATGCCGGCACCAGCTTAAAGTATTTTACCGGCACCGCCTGGTATGCCAGTGAACGGTTGGTCGGCGCTTTATTAACGGCACAAGGTGAGCTGCATTATCTGGCACCTGTGTTTGAGCTTGGCACTTTAACAGACTACTGGCTGATTGAAGGTGAGTTGCATGGCTGGCAGGAAGATGAAAGCCCTTATGCGTTATTTATCCGTGTGTTGCGTGAGCTTGGTATTGCAGAGACTGATAAAGTGGGCCTGGATGAAAACACCGCATTTTTTATTGCCGATGGCTTAAAACAACAGGCACCGGCACAGCAGTTTATCAATGCCAGCTGCATCACGGCTGCCTGTCGTCAGCAAAAATCGGCCGCTGAACTTGCGTTAATGCAACGCGCCATGGACATGACGCTGGCTGTGCATCAGGCCACTGCCAGTATGTTGTATGAAGGTATCGACACCCGTGAAGTAGAAGCTTTTATTGCCCAGGCGCATAAAAAAGTAGGGGCCAGCGGCTCTTATTTTGTCATAGTGCTGTTTGGTGTGGCGTCCAGTTTCCCGCATGGGGTTAAAGAGCCACAACAGCTGAAAAAAGGGGATGTGGTGCTGATTGATACCGGCTGTAAATTGCATGAGTATATTTCCGACATTACCCGTACCTATGTGTTTGGTGAAGCCAATGAGCGCCAGCGTCATTTCTGGCAACTGGAAAAACAGGCACAAGCCGCTGCTTTTGCCAAAGCGCAGTTGGGCACCGCCTGTGGTGCTGTAGATGACGCAGCCAGGGCAGTGCTCACTGCCGCCGGCCTTGGTCCTGATTATCAGCTGCCAGGTCTGCCACACCGCACCGGTCATGGCATAGGCCTTGATATTCACGAATGGCCTTATCTGGTGCGCGGTAATCAGCAACCGTTATTGCCAGGCATGTGTTTTAGTAACGAGCCGATGATTTGTGTGCCTGGTGAATTTGGGATTCGTTTAGAAGACCACTTTTATATGACAGAGGAGGGCCCACGCTGGTTTACTGAACCTGCTTATAGCATTGACGATCCTTTTGGTTTAAATCGGGTTTAAAAAAACGGTTTAAAACAAAAACGGTTTGGTATCTCATGCCGGTTGCTCATACAACCGGCATTATTTTGTTGGCTTTAAACATTTTCCCCCAGCGTCTTGCCGCTTGTTGGCAGCGCCGGATACGACATTTCCCTTGCTTGTTGCCCAAAAGCCCCGATAATAACCGCCGTCTTAGTTTGCAAGTGGAGTCAACATGGATTGGTGGTTGTTATTACAGGCTTTTATTCTGGGTATTGTTGAAGGCTTGACCGAGTTTTTACCTGTTTCCAGTACCGGGCATTTGATAGTTGTCGGCGACCTGATTGGTTTTCACAATGACGGCCGGGTGTTTGAAATTGCCATCCAGTTTGGCGCCATTCTGGCCATTGTATTTGAATACCGGCAGCGCTTTTTAAGTGTCGCCACCGGCATGTTTTCCGACAGCAAAGCACAAAAGTTTATCCTGAACTTGTTTATTGCCTTTTTACCGGCCGCCATTATTGGTTTGTTGTTTATTAAAACCATCAAACTGTATTTATTTAACCCTGTGACAGTGGCTGTGATGCTGGTGCTGGGTGGTTTGATTATTTTGTGGGCTGAACGCCGTCAGCATCAAACCCGGGTGTTGGACGTTGACGACATCAGCTGGAAAGACGCGTTAAAAATTGGTTGTGCCCAGGTGGTGTCTATGGTGCCAGGCACCTCACGTTCTGGCGCCACTATTATTGGCGGTTTATTTATTGGTCTGGATCGTAAAGTTGCTGCTGAATTTTCGTTTTTCCTGGCCGTGCCGACCATGTTTGCCGCCACCTTCTACGATTTATTTAAACACCGTGATTTATTAGGCGCTGCCGATATCCCTATGTTTGCCGTGGGTTTTGTGACAGCTTTTGTTGCGGCTTTACTGGCGGTCCGTACTCTGGTGAAGTTTGTCGGTAATCACAGTTATGAAATTTTCGCCTGGTATCGTATTGCTTTTGGTGGTTTTATTCTGCTGAGCTGGCAACTGGGCTGGATTGACTGGGCAACAGCAGCGTTTTAAGGCCGCCGCTAAGAACCATCACCCAGTGTGATGGTGTTAAATAGACATAAAAAAACCGAAGCCTGGCTTCGGTTTTTTTATGTACAGGATGCACGGTACACCGGCGATGCAAGAGCAATAAGCCGGCGATACGCTTGCGGCGACTAACGCAGTGTATCGTGCAGCTTTTGCCACATCAGCTGGTTTTTGGCTTTTAACGCAGCTGATTTTTCCGCCAGCAGTGGCTGAATATCATTTTTATTGGCCAGCAGCTGGGTGATTTTTTGCGTCAGCGTCACTGCCGATAAGGCTTCAATACAATAATCTGCCATACCAAAGTCATCCATCATGGCGTGATATTTGTGGCTCCAGCTGGTGGCAATACAAGGCACATTCTGGCTTAGCGCATTAATGGCACCATGAAAACGCGAACTGACACAAAGTTCGGCTTTGCCAATCAGGGCTTTGACCGCCAGTGGATCTTCTATGGTGATGATCTGGCAAGGCGTTAACTTAGCTATTTCCGCACAAAGCGCCGCGTCTTCTTTGCCTTCATGATTCACCAGCACCACTTCAAGGCCAAGTTCGGTCAGCTGATTACCGGCAGCGGCAAAAGCCTCAACATAACGGGTGCGTTCTGCTTCAGCATTGGCATGGTTAAATTTGGAAATGACTTTATTGTTCGGAATAAGGGCAGCAAAAGGGCCGTCAAATTCTGGCAGGGCGGTGCGGCTGATACCTTTTAAGCCAACGGTAAAGTCGGGTGTTAATATCACATGGGCTGGCAGTTCAGCCACACAAGACTGTAAATGGCCCAAAGACACCGGGTCACGCACAAACATCAGTTTGGCGTGCTGAATAATATCCCGCATCGCTGCTTTGCTTTCGTCCGATTTAAAAGGGCCAAAAGCTTGTGGCATAAAGATAAAAGCTTTGCCTGCCTCACCAAAACGTTTCACTTCACGGGCGGTATTTTGCAAAAACAGCAAAGGCCATTGGTCACCATAAGCAAAACCAGAGGCTTCTAAAATCACGTCTACTTCTTTTTCCGTGACAATGCCATAACGTCTTAAGGTGTTCAGCATAAAGTTGGGCATTTTGCCAAACCAGGGCGTGAAGTCGAGGCCTTTGCGGCGCAAAGACAACTTTTGCCAGGCGCCAAGCATGGCACGTTCGCGATAGGGTAAATTGGGGCCAGGGGATAACACCAGCTCAAAAGGCCGGCCCAGTTGCTCTAAGCCCTGCAGGCAACCTAACAACATCAGGTAGGCGCCTTTGTTGCGAAACTGCACCCCTTTAATTTCAACTTTTAATGCTTTTTGGTCAGACATAACTGAGTAATCCGGCTGCGGTTTTTTTCTCGGAATGTGGGATCAAAGCATTCGGATCTGGATATCCGACAGCAATCAGCATCACCACGCGTTCAAATGGCTGTAGTTTCAGAAGTTTGGCTATTTTAATTTCGTAATTTTCAATATCAGGCCAGTTAATGGAGCATGACGCCAGCCCCATGGTTTCCAGCGCCAGCATCAACTGCATATTCGCAAGGCTGGCGTCGATATAAATCACATGGCGGTCGCGCTCAAATGGGTAAGCACTTAAATCACCAACCACAGCAAGTACGGCAGGCAAGGCTTCTGCATAACCGACGGTGCCCATCGGCAGGCTGGCAAGTTTACGTAAAGTTTCGCCCTGGGTGGCAGCTACATAACGAAATGGCTGGCGATTACAGGCACTGGGCGCTTGGGCCGCAGCTGCAACGGCTTGCTCCAGTATTTCTGGCTCTACCGCTTTTGGTAAAAAAGTACGCACCGAGCAGCGCTGCTGACAGAGTTTATAAAATTCGGCATAACTGATTGCTGCTCTTGGCCTTTGTTGATAAGGCGCAGGAGCGGCAGCAGCCTGATGTTGTTGTTTGTTCAAAAGTGGCCGGATCCGGCTTGCTTGCTCTGCAAAAAGCTGTGGCTGGCTGGCGCCTTCAGGCCACTTTGTCACGGCAAAATAACTGTCGAGCACATCATGGGCATAATTAAGTAACACCAAATCCAGCTGATGGGTTGGTTCACTGAGCATATTGCCAAAAGCATTTAAAGTTTCGTCAATATAATCAAGGGCAAACAACGATTTACGAGGCACCATCGACAGGCCTTTTTCCAGGCGGTGAATATTACGGCGGATAATCACAGTGGCGATGGTGGAGCTTTCTTCATGCAAGCGGTAATGCTGGCGGCCTGCTGCTGTTGCATGCATCTCACGGCGAAAATGCGGGTTAAAAAACGCATAATAAATACCGGCAAATTTGCGGTTCTTCGCGGCATAAGGCAACAACCATAAATCCAGCCTGGCATAAAGCCGACGCAGCAGTTTTTTTATCACAACTAAGACTCCGGTTTGACGGGTGGTTGTGGCGCCACCGCTTTAACTTTTAACAATTGCCAAAAATGCGCTCTGGTTTTACCTGAGCAGAATAAAAAGAAAAATGACGCATAAGCATAAGAAATCAGTGTGGCCCATGCCGCACCTTCGATGCCATAAATAGGAATAAGCCACAGATTTAACAGCACATTTAGAATGGCGCCCACGCCGTGACTGAGCAGGCTTAAAGGTTCGTTGCCGGTAATAATTAAATGCTGGCTAATCAGTGCTCTGACAAAAATAAAACAACCGGCCCACACATGAATTTGCAGCACTGTGGCAGAAGGCACAAATTTTTCGCCATAAGCCAGCCACATAATCCATTTAGCGCCCAAAGTCATAAAGATGGCAATGCCAAAGGCCATCAGAAAAAACTGCACACTACGTTTTTTCAGAATGCACAAATAGCTTTCCCAGTTTTTGTTGTAGGCTTTCAGCAAATCCGGATAATAACGCGCCGCTAAAGTTACAGGAATGACATACCAAAGCTCTGATAACCGCGCCACCGCTGTATATTGACCAGTGGCGGCAATACCAATCATTTGTTCAATCATAATGGTGTCGATTTTCAGGTAAATCACTGACACCACACCGGACAACCAAAGCCAGCTGGAGCGTTTTAATAATTCTTTACTACTTTGCCAGCTGAAATACTTCAGGCTCAGGCCGGGTTCTTGGGGGGCATAACGACGGTGCCAATAATATTGCAAAGCACCAGTCAGCAAAAACTCAATACCAACCACCAACAACAGCGTATCAACATTGGCGCCAAAAATAAGCGCAACAACCCGGGCTGTTAAGGTCAGAATTGACACCACCACTTTGGAAAGGGCAACAGCGCGAAAATGACCACGATAGTTCTGGTCATATTCACAAAGCATCATGGCACTGAAACTCTGCAGGATAAAAAGCGCGCTGATAGCGGCAGGGCCTATGGCAAAATAATGTGGATAAAAAACGGCAAAACCCAGGATCATCAGCACTGCAAAAAACAAACCGGCTATCAGTCTGAGCCAAAGGGCACTTTGTAAAATGGTTCTGGCTCTAAGCGGGTCAGTCTGGCTGCTGGCCATTTTCTGCACCAGATTGTTTAGTCCCATGCTGCTAAGCGGGGTTAAAAATGCCGCCCATACCATCACAACACCGTACACACCCAGCGCTTCATCGCCCAGCATTCTGGCCACCATAAAAGTGACCACAGCGCCAGCACCAAGACGGAAAAAACGCTCCATCAGCATAATGATGGCGCGCGCTTCCAGCAGTTTACGGATTGTTTTTAGCACGTTGTTTTGCTTTATAACGTTTGATAAAACGAGTGATACGCCAGATATATTGCAAAGACAGTGAATAAAGACTGAACATCAGCAAAAACAATAACAACATCACCAGGTCTGGCACCATCAGATATTCACCAACAATACCTATGGTGGCGAGCATACAAGACAGGCTGGTGATAATCACCAGCGCCTGACGGGAGGTTAAACCAAGGCGCAGGAAGATATGGTGTAAGTGTTCGCGGTCAGCCATAAAAGGCGACTGACCTTTGCGGATCCGGCGGATCATAATGGCCACCATGTCCATCAGCGGCACTGCAATCACCCAAAGCGCGGTGACAGGACGGAAGCTTGCGCTGTCGCTCTGACTGCCAATAATTAACAACCAGATGACCGACAGGCCAATCAGCATACTGCCGGCATCGCCCATAAAAATTTTGCCTTTACCTTTGCCAATTAAATCCAGGTTAAACAGCAAATAAGGAATAAGCGCAAACACCAGCACCATCGGCAGCACCGCATGTTCAAGCTGGCCGCCAATGCCCATCATCAGGGTTAACGACACAAAACTGACACCGCTGAGCATGCCCGCCAGACCGTCGATGCCATCAATCATATTAAAAGCGTTAATAGCGGCAATAACGGCTATTAAGGTAACCGGAATGCCGATATACCCCAGAGTGACTGAACCTAAACTAAATAAATTGCCTAAATCGGCCAGATACAAACCCAGGCCATAAATCATCACGGCGCCAATCAGCAGCTGGGCACACAGGCGCAGTTTGACACTTAAATCGAGGAAATCGTCAAACACACCCAGCAACACTATGCTGCCGCCGCAAAGCAGATAATACCAATGGCTGTCTTGGGGCAGGCCAAAAATAGCCAGAGTGGCGGCCACACCGGTAAAAATTGAAATACCGCCAATCAGCGGAATAGCACCAACATGTTGTTTGCGGCCATGGGGTTTATCAACCAGCCCAATTTTGTTGGCAACAGGAATAAGGATAAAAATGGCAATTAAGGTCAGGATAAAAGTGGTTGAAAACAACACAAAGTGTTCGCGCATAAAGGATCCGCTAAATAAATCAAACTAATTATTGTTATAAAACAAAGGCGATTATAGGTGATGTTATGGGCAGTTACTATCGGCCGCAACAGAAAGCTTGATAAACTGCTGTTTTGTTGTGCAGTCAACATCTTGTGATAGGCACAGAGAGTTATTATCGCGGCCAGATGCTGACAAAGCGGCTTATTTTTCCGCTTGCTGGTTGTTGCCTGATGAAGTTCCAAAGTATGATCCAGCCTCTTTGGCAGAAACAGGATGTCACGTGAGTCAGCAAAACACTAAAAAAGTATTGATAGTGACCAATATGGGGCCAAAAGCCTCTGCGCCTTTTCAGGGACAATTTGTCAAAAATCAGGTTGATGCTTTAGCCGCTATCAATCCCGCTTATTGTTATATGCGCTGGCACAACGACAGTCTGCTGAATAAATTGCTGAAATATCCGGTGCTTTGGCTGCAGTTTGTCTGGAATTTTGTGTTTTGCCGCACCCGCTACGACATTATCCATGTGCATTATTTTTACCCCACCATTTGGTTGGCACTCACGTATCGCTGGCTGAGAAACCCGAAAGTGAAAATTGTGGTGACCTGCCACGGCAGTGATATCTATTTATACAAACCCGAACCCAAACTTTATAAGTTTGCAGCCGCTCAGGTGCAGCATTTTATTTTTACCAGTGAACAACTCAGGCAGAAGTTTTTCTGCACGCCGCCTTCTGCCGAAGTGCTGCCGGCTGGTATTCATCCGGTGTTTGCAGAAGCAACACAAAAAAACATCACAGATAAACCGATAGATATTCTTTATGTCGGCACGCTGGATTTAAACAAAGGCATGGACAGGTTGTTGGCCTTATTACCCAAACTCAGTCAATATCAGATTGCTGTTGTTGGGCAGGGGCCTTATCGTGGTGCTTTGCAGCAGGCCGCCAGTCAGTATACCAATCTCAGACTTTGTCAGCCGGCCGGCCCTTTGGAACTGAAACAATATTTTGAAAACAGTAAGTGTTTTATCAGCTTGTCGCGTAACGAATCTTTTGGTCTGGTGATGACCGAAGCTATGGCTTGTTATACCCCTGTGGTTGCCACCCAAACCGATGGTTCGCTGGCACAAACTCAACATGGCCACAGCGGTTTTTGTCTGTCACAACAAAACGAAGTGCAGTTGCTGGAGCAGTTGAGTCATACAATTCAGCAGTTATTAAGTTTGCCGGCGGCAGAGTACCGGCAATTACAGCTGGTCGGACGAGAAAAGGCAGAACAATATCTGGTCACCCAGGTGGCGGAGAAGTTACAACAGCTGTATCAGCGTTTATAACAGCTGCCGAAGCTGGGCTATGCTGTAAAGCGACTTTTGGCGCTTCACAATCAATGATTTAACGATTTATTAAAGCAGGTTTAAAAGATGGCGTTTCAACCGGTTGAGGTTTCTGTAGGTGGCATTAACGTGATGGCTTTTGCCAGTATGCAACAATTGGCCAGTTATATTATTCGCGATGATGGTACTGTGTTTGCGGGAGCTGCTATTGCGATAAACCCGGAAAAAGTGATGAAAGCTCAGCAAGATCCGCAGCTGAAGCAAATAATCAATAATGCCGAATTACGTTATGCCGACGGCATGGGCGTGGTCAAAGTGATGCAGAAAAAACTCGGCCAGACGATACAAAGGGTACCTGGCTGCGAAACCTGGGAAGCGCTGATGCACCGTGCAGCGGATAAAAAAGTGCCGGTATTTTTAGTCGGTGCCAAACCTGAAGTGTTGCAGGCAACCAAAACCAAACTGCAAGCTTTTGGTGTGCCTGTGGTTGGTGCCCAGGACGGTTATTTTAAAGATGAAGATGCACTGATTAATCAGCTGGTGCAAAGTGGTGCCAAAGTCATTACTGTGGCTATGGGCTCACCCAAACAAGAGCTTTTTATTGAAAAAGCGAAAAAAAGCTTGCCTGATGCTTATTTTATGGGGGTTGGCGGTACTTATGACGTTTTTACCGGCAACGTAAAAAGAGCACCTGAACTTTGGTGCAAACTGAATCTGGAATGGGCTTACCGCCTGGTTTTACAACCATCGCGGATCAAGCGGCAGTGGAACCTGGTGGAATACCTCTGGCTTTACCTGCGTGGCAAGCTGTAACAACACCACAGCAAGCAGATACACCGATTGTGATCAGTAAAACTATTATGACAAGAGACTGAAACTTTGGCCGAACATCAAATTGCCGGGCGTGATAATCAACCCCTTATCAGTGTGTATATGCCCACCTTTAACCGTAGTCAGATGCTGCAACGTGCAGTTGCATCTGTGCTGGCGCAGGATTATCCAAATTTTGAACTGCTGATTGTCGATGACTGTTCCAGTGACGACACCTGGGAAGTGCTGAATAAACTTTATGCTGAAAATAGCCGTATCCGGTTGTTCCGGCAGGACAAAGGGCAGGGCGCTTGCGCCGCCAGAAACCTGGCCATTAAAGCCGCTGCGGGTGATTTTGTCACCGGTATTGATGATGATGATGAATTTTTACCCCATCGTTTGTCCAGCATGATGGCCAGTTATGACGATCAATATTCCTGCATCTGCACCAGTTATTTCTGGGATTATGGGTCTGTGCGTAAGCAGCTGTATCCTGAGCAAAAAATAGTCCGTTTACCGGAGTTGCTTGATGCACATTGCCTGTCTAATCAGGCTTTGGTGCGTAAAAGCCGTATGCTGGCCCAAGGTGGTTTTGATGAGCAGCTGGCTGCGTTTCAGGATTACGACATGTGGCTGCGCATGGTGGCGGCTTATGGTCCGGCGCTGCGTTTGTCTGAAGCCACTTATGTGGTGCATGTGGGGCATGAACTGGGCCGTATCACTACTTCACCTAAAAGGTTAAATGCTCAGGCGCAATTCGTTGAAAAACACCGCGGCCTGATGAATGATCGCAACCTGCACAATCAGGCGTTTTATCGCCGTACTATGCAAAACCTGCCAATGTCGCTTGCCGAGTTATTGTCATCCTGCCGTTATGGTTTGGTTGAAAGCAAAATACGTTATTATTTTAAGCACAGGTTGGCCTGGGCTATCAGACTGCGTAAACAAATTTTAAATAAAGGCATTAAAGGGCTGTTTGGGCACAAATGAATTCATCATTATTTAGTCAGGAACAGGATCTGAGCAATCAGATGCTGGCCGTATTACAGCGTTTTAAGTTATGGATCCTGGTGGCGGCCGCAGCTGGCGCGCTTGCTGGCGTGGTATACAGCAAAACATTACCTAAATATGCCGAAGCTAAAGCAGGTTACACCCTGGCACAGCATAAAGTGCAGCAGCTGGCCGCTGTTTACGACAAGTTACCGGCGCAAACCTCGTTAATGCTTGGGGCGTTGGAAATTGACGAGTTGTCGCGTTTTACCTTGTTGTTTGAACATCCGCTGGTATGGCAGCAACTCTGGAGCAATGTTCAGTTATGTCAGGCTAAAGCTGAATTTTGTGCACAAAATGACAACACAAAACAACAACAGCTGACAGCCAAATGGCGCAGCAAGTTTCAGTATGACCACAAAAGAAGAGGCAATTTTCTGAGCGTCAAATGGCGTGCAACCAGTACTGCTGAGGCAGAATTATTGCTGACAGCCTTGATGCAAAGTGCCGAAGCTGAATATAAATCTCAGGCCATTGACCAATATCTGGCGCGTGAAGCCGACTTACAAATGGCACTGGCAAAAGCTCAGACAGTGGGCGAACGTTCTGAACTCAGCTTGCAACTGGATAAAGTGCAGGCCGAACTGAATGTGCTGAAGCATGGCAGCCAGTCGATTTTGCATGCAGTGCAACCATTATCGGCCAAAGAAGGTAAAAACAAACCCCTGCTGTTTATTGCCGTGGTTGCTGCGTTGTTGGCGGCACTTGGTGCTGCGTTGCTGGCATTGGTGTTTAGCCGCCGATGAATCAAACGACAACCCCAAGGTTGCCTCTGCTGGACCTGATTATTTTGCTGTTGGCAAAATGGTATTTGCTGGTTGATGCCGGTAACGGTGTGTTATTGAGTTTCAGCGGTCAAAGTGTGCCGCTGTCAGCTTTGTATAAATCAACTTTGTTGCTGCTGCTGCTTGCTGCGTTGCTGCGTGAGCAGGTGCGTGGTCTGTTATGGTTGATGGCATTGGTTTTATTGTTGTTGGCCGGGCCTTTTTACAGTCTGCTGCACAGTGGTAACAGCAGCGGTTTTGCTTATGACGCCGGTATGGTGTTAAAGCTGCTATCGCCTTTACTTGCTGCTTTATATTTTTTTCAGTTTTCAAAACGCTCCCCTGAGTTGGCAAAACAGGCGCTGCAACAGATATTTTTATTCAGTTTTGCCATTCTGGTACTGAATATGGCGTTGGGGCGGCTGGGTTTTGGTTTTAGCGCTTACCTGCCCAATGATTATCTGCCGGATTTAAATCTGGGTACCAAAGGTTATTTTAAAGCCACCAATGAGTTATCGGCTTTGTTGTTGGTTTTAACAGGTTATTTGCTGGCGTTGTACTGGCCTGTGGCCAAATTCAAGTTTGTGGTTGTGTTGGTGTTGAGTTTATTTGCGGCCAGTTCAATGCTGACCAAAACCGGCATGGCCGGGGTACTGCTATTGGCGTTTTTTATTCCCTTATTGCAGGAAAAAGACAGCTGGTGGCGTTATCGCAAACAACTGTTGTGGCTGCCAGTGTTGCTGATGAGTGCCGTACTGTTATTAACCTGGCAGTGGCCGGTGTTGCTGGCCAGCAGTGTAGGGCAGAAGTTACAACTGGTGTATCAACAACAGGGCTTGCTGGGGGTGTTGTTGTCGTCCCGTGATCAATACGCATTGGATAACTGGAACCTCAGCGCTGTTTATTTTAACGATTGGCACAGGTTATTGGGGATAGGGCATACCGGCCTTGAACTTTACAGCAGCAAAGCACTGGCTGAAATTGACCCTGTCGATTTGTTGCTTTGGTTTGGTATTGCGGGTTTTGGTTATTTTTTATGTTGGTTTGCCGTTATTCTGAAACAAAGCTGGTTGGGTTATCAGCAGCAACCACGTGGGCTGGCGGCTGGTGTGCTGGTGCTGAATATGGTGTTGTTGCTGGTGGCCACTATGGCAGGTCATACCCTGACGTCTGGCATGTTGTGGATCCCATGGGGCATGTTAAACGGTGCTGTCTGGTTATATAGCCAAAACAGGCAGGAGCAACAGCCATGATCCGCAGCGATTTTGCCCGCAAGATGATGAGTAACAGTGTGGCGCAAGGGCTGAATTTTGGCTCGCGCTGGTTATTAAATCTGGCGCTGGCGCGGCATTTGCTCGAAACCGAATTTGGTTTATTCAGTTTTGTTTATATGCTGGCCAATCTGTTTTTTCCAACCATTGCTTTTGGTGTCAATTTTTATCTTATCCATCATGCAGCACGGCAACGTAATATCGGCACTTTATTCAGCAGTTTAACCATCAGCTTGTTGGTTTTTGTGTTGCTTGCTGCCGGATTCTTTATTTACAGCCAGGCCGCAGACGACCCATTGCAATATTCGTTGTATTTGTTAAGTCTGGCCATAGGGTTGGTGTGGGCGCTGAATCAGGCCATTTTCAGTTACCTCAAAGGAGCGCAGCAGTTTGCTATTGAAGTGAAAAGTCAGCTGCTTGGCTCCTTCCTGATGTTGGTGCTGGTTGCTTTTGTCTGGTTTGGCGCGCTCGATGACACAGCGACTGTGTTAGGCTGGATTTTGTTGTTAAGTCTGGCGCCGTTATTGGTTGGAGTGAAGGTGGTGTGGCCGGAGTTTCGTCAGGCTGCTATAGCACCGGTGCAAATGTGGCGGCAACTGTGGCAGGGAAAAACCTGGCGCGACAGGCTCAGTTATGCCTGGCACGATGTGTTTGCCATTTATCTGACCAATATTCCATTTATCTTTCTGGCGATGTTCAGCACCCTGACGGCGCTTGGACAGTTCAGAAAAGCCTTTATTTTGTTTATGCCGGTGACTTTATTGCCTGTGGTGTTTTCGCAGGTGTTGTTGTCTAAACTCAGTGCCAAACCGCAACTTTCAGACAAAGTGGAGTTATTTAAACGTATTTTGTTATTCAGTTTGCCTTTGTTGTCATTGCCTTATCTGCTGCTGATGCTGTTGTATCCCTGGTTGTATCCCTGGTTGCTGAATGAACGCCTGACCCCTGACACCGATTTGGTGACTTTGCTGGTGGTTATTACTTTGTGGCTGACACTGGTGAAAACCTATTTTGAAGTCTGGATCACTGCAACGGGGCGCAGTGATTGGCGGGCAGCCAATGTCACTCTGGTGGCCTTGTTAAGTTCGCTGGCTTATTTGTGGATCAATCAGGACCTGGATTCGGTCACTGCGGCCTGGGTTTTTATGTTGTCGAATCTGACGGCTGTGATATTCCTGCAACTGCTGTGCTGGCGTTGTTATCGCAAGGATAAAAAAGCCACTGCAAAGGCGCAGCAAATAACTGAATAATCGCTAAAAACTGCTGTGGTGTTTGCAGTGTATTGTGCTTTTTCCAAATAAAAAAAGGAGCTTTTATCAGCTCCTTTTTTGACTTTGGCCTGTGGTGATAGCCAGATAGCTCAACAAGCTGCGATCTTATTCACCAACCACGTTAATCACGGTTTTACCGGTAAAATCAACGCCGTTGAACGCTTTGTGTTTCACCAGGATCACAATAATATCGGCGGTTAAACCTTGTTCCAGACTGACCAGCTCAGCATTGGCATGCAGTTTATTGGTGCCATGAATATTAGGCTCTACTGCCATCACTTTACCGTTGTAGCTTTCTGCCAGTTTATTGGTGATATGCAAAGCCGGGCTTTCACGTAAATCGTCAATGTCCGGCTTAAATGCCAGACCAAAACAGGCCACTGAAGGTTTGTTCAGCGAGTGATTGGCCACTGTGGATAGAATTTTTTGCAGCACCCACTCAGGTTTAAAGTCATTCACTTCACGGGCTGTGCGGATGATTTTTGCTTGTTCCGGTGCTGAATGCACAATAAACCACGGGTCTACCGCGATGCAGTGGCCGCCTACGCCGGCACCAGGTGTCAGAATGTTCACCCGTGGGTGGCGGTTGGCCATCCGGATCAGTTCCCACACATTGATGTTTAACTTGTCACAAATCAACGACAGTTCGTTGGCAAAAGCAATGTTGACATCACGGAAGGCGTTTTCGGTCAGTTTGGACATTTCTGCAGTACGGGCGTCGGTCACCAGCAATTCACCGGCGACAAAAGTGTTATACAAAGCTTTGGCTTTGGCCGAACAAGCAGCACTTAAACCACCGATAATACGGTCGTTCGAAATTAACTCATGTACTACTTTGCCTGGCAACACACGCTCCGGACAATAAGCCACATGTAAGTCAGGTGTGCTGGAGTCGGTAGGTAAGGTTAAGTCAGGGCGGCTTTCTTTAATCCACTTACAAATCAGTTCAGTGGTGCCAACAGGGCTGGTGGATTCCAGCACTACCAGGTTGCCTTTGGCAAGCACTGGAGCAATAGATTTCACTGCAGCTTCGACATAAGACAAATCCGGCGATAAATCGTCAAAAAATGGCGTCGGCACGGCAATCATAAAAGCGTCCGCCGGCGCTGCTTTGGTTTGGGCAGATAAATAACCGCCAGTGACGGCAGCATTCACCAGTAAGTCGAGTTCTGGCTCAACAATGTGAATTTTGCCCTGGTTGATAGTGTCGACTGCGTGTTGATTCACATCAACACCTATGACTCTGAGTTTACGGGAAGCCAGCATGGCCGCTGTTGGTAAGCCGATATAACCCAATCCAATTACTGATACTGTTTGCAACATAGCGTCACTCCGATTGCTTGCTATTTTTGTGGCAGATAGTATCACAGCTTGCAACTATATAAGCGGGCGTCAAGCTTTAGAATCACAAAAATAGTTGTCCTATCTATCTTTATTGTTGCTGGCGCACCGGCAAATGAACTGTCATCATGACAACTCTGCGGGCAGTTTCAGGAGTATGCTGTGAAAGATTTAATTGAGCCCTTTTTATATCCACATAATTTGTTTTTATGGGGGCTGTTATTTGCAGCTGTACGCTATCGTAAAAAAGGGCTGTGGTTGTTGTTGTTATGGTTTTACGCCTTTGGTAATGGCTATGTCGGCAATCAGGTGCGGCATTGGTATTACAACAACATCAGTGCCACTGAAGTGGCTGCAGACTTTCAAGGGAACTATGTCGTGTTAGGGTGCGGCGGCACTGAAAACACTTTGCCCGATTGTGCCAAAAGCAGGCTGGATCAGCTGGCTGAGGTTTTATCTGACCGTCCTGTTGCGGCAACAGTGCATATCACTACTTTATATTGTCAGCCTTATCTGGATTATTTGCAGAAACAACTCAAGCACAATGTTGAGCTGGACTGTTTTCATGGGGGCGCGACCACTTATCATGAGTTTTATCAGCTGAATAACCGGCTGGATAAAAGCAAAGCTTTGTTGTTTGTCAGCAGTGATTATCACGCTTTCAGAGTGAAACGACTGGCACAGCAATACCACTTTCAAGCCACAGTGTTGTCGGCGCAAAGTTCAACCTTTAAACCGGTGAATTGTGGCACCAGCTGCTATCTGACGGTGAATTTATCGAACTTTGACTTATTTGCCAAACTGACGGCCGAAATGAGCAGTTATTATGTGTATGCCATCACTAAAGGTTGGGTCAGTTGGTATAAAGAAACCGCTGCACTACCAACAGTGTCAGAGCCGAAAACCGGCGCCGTTTGAAGATTTTTTTACAGCTTTGACCAACAAAAAACCGCAGCTTGACTGCGGTTTTTTGTTTATTCTCTGCTGAGATTTTAATACAACAAAGGTGTCATAACGGCAGATGTTTTGTTAAGAACTTTTCCATTTCAGCAAAAGCTTCAGTACGTTCCTGCTCTGTATCAAAAAAGTGGGTGCCGTCTTCTTGTTCCAGATAACTGACTGCAACACCTTTTGTTTTGAGTGCATCATAAAGTTCAGCCGATTGTTTGTAGGGTACGCGGGTATCTTTAACACCGTGGATCAACAACAATGGCTTTTTGATGGCATCAAGATGATGACGGGCTGATACAGCATCCAGCGCTTTGGCGTCATTCTCGTAATCGCCGACAGTGGCTTTTTGTACTGCTTTTCTGGCATCGCTGTAAGCACCATCAGATTTGAGCATGGCTGCTAAATCGGAAATGCCGGAAATAGAGACAAAACACTGAAATTTGGCATTGTCGCGAAAGCTGGCAACCAAAGTGGCATAACCACCATAGCTGGCGCCGACCATACAACTGCGTTTGGTATCGAGATCAGGATTGGCGCTGACAGCGTCTAAGGCATCCATCAGATCATCCTGCATCTTTTTTCCCCACTGTAGGTAGCCGGCAGTTTCAAATTGGTTGCCAAAACCTGAGGAGCCGCGGAAGTTTACCTGTAATACCGCATATCCCATGGCGGTAAAAAATTGTACAAAGGGGTCAAAGTTTTTGTTGTCACGGGAAATTGGACCGCCATGTGGAAATAAAATCACCGGCGCCGGTTTGTCTTTTTGCAGTGGAGTTGTCAGATATCCTTGTAATTGCAGACCGTCACGGCTCTTAAAGGAAATTGTATTTACTGAAGGCAAAGCGGTTTTTTCCAAATGCGGGTACTGGCTGAACCAAAAAGCTGCTTTTTTGGTATTAAAATCCAGCGTCAGAAAACGGCCTGGCTGGTTGTCTTTGACACTGTAAATGACTACACGCTGGCCATCATCGCTGTAACTGGTGATATAAGAGTGACGGTCGGGCATTAATGCTTTGATTTGTTGGTTGTACTGCTGCTGCTTTGGATCAATAAACACCTGCTCATAAAAATCTTTGGTAAAACCATAACCAATAAGTTTGCCCGCCTTGCTGTAGGTGACGTTAATATCATGGCCTTCCACCTGATGCACAGGGGCACTGATTTCTCCGCTGGCTAAATCAAAATAAGCCAGATGGTTAAAGTTGTTTTTATAGTCGGTGTTCACTAAGACAGATTTACCGTCCTCGGATAAACCAACCGGAGAAAAATCTATATCGCCCGCTAAATCAATGGTTTTCAGGCGTTGCCATGGCTGATCTGGCCCTTTTTTCAATTCGACACTTAACAGTTGTTTATCGAGCACAGTGGAAAACATAATATTGCCTTTGCGATCCGACACAAAACCCGATCTGTCGCCGGCGGCACTTTCAACTTTGCTGAATTTGCTGTTATACACATTGACTTTAAATACGGCATAACCACCGTCTCGTTCATCATAAGCCCGGACCAGCACATGTTCGTCATCTTCGGCCAGATCATTGTGCAGATAGGTGCTCTGCAAACCTGCAATCCGGCTGTCTTCGGCTTTTTTATACATAGACTGGTTTTTGATTTCCAGCAGTTCAGTGCCATCGGCATTTACCGCATACATACTATGAATACGATAAAAACGTCCGGCGATATATTTAGCCCGGCTGGCGTTGATCAACAGTCTGTTCTTATTCACCCAGTCGACAGATTCAATCCGGTCTGAACTTGATTTTAAACTAACCAGTGCCGTGGTTTCATGCTGGCCAAAAGGGGCTGTCATCACCACAGCTTTGCCATCGATATGAAAGGTACCGGCCAATGTCTGGCCATCCGGCGAAATAGAAACGTCCTGCACCAGCGGCATCTTGCCGAATTTTTCTGATAATTCAGATGCTTGTAGTGGGAGTTGGACAATAGTAGCCAGTATCAGACTCAATAAATTGAGCCGGGTAAGTTGTTTCATCTTGGTCATCCTTGATGCTGTAATTGAAGGTGGAACTGCGTTTTTAAGATAGCAGTGCAAATAGAATATGAAAGCAAAAAGTAAATAAATGGTTTGTTTTTTGGTGTTTTTTCAATAACGATAACTTTATGATTGTACAGAAAATCAGGTACAAAAAAACCGCCAAATGGCGGTTTTTCAAATAAAATAACACTCAACAGTGGTTAGTTGTTATTTGCGGCCACGGGCAATAATTTCCTGAGCCATCAAATCGGCAATTGCATTGGTCGGTTGTTGTTCGTTGTCAGCGCGCTGGAATATATTCAGCAAGGTATGGTAAATCTCCATCACCTTGGCTGTTGATTCTTCTTTGCTGTAACCTTCAGGGCGCATTTCCAAAGACACGTTAATAATACCACCAGCGTTAATTACATAATCCGGTGCGTATAAAATGCCTTTTTGCCGTAATAACTCACCATGGCGTGCTTCTTTCAGTTGGTTGTTGGCACAACCTGCAATAATTTTGCATTTAAACTGATTGATGGTGTTGTCATTGACAGTGGCACCCAGGGCACAAGGTGCATAAATATCACATTGTTGGCTGTAAATTTCATCAAGGCCAACAGCAGTGGCATCAAACTGAGCAACGGCGCGGCTGACCGCATCCTGATTAATGTCAGTCACTATCAGTCTGGCGCCTTCTTTGTGCAGATATTCACAAAGGTAAAAACCAACGCTGCCAAGGCCTTGCACTGCAACAGTTAAGCCCTGTAATGAATCGTTGCCAAATTTATGTTTGGCGGCGGCTTTTAAGCCCTGGTAAGTGCCCAGCGCTGTAAAAGGAGCTGGGTTACCGCTTTTGCCTTCCAGACCAGCCACATAAGGTGTTTCTTTATTGACGATAGAAATGTCTGCTGTGGTGATGTTTACATCTTCAGCACTGACATAACTACCGCTTAAACCATGCACAAACTGACCAAACTTGCGGAATAACGCTTCTGATTTGATGGTTTTTGCGTTGCCGATAATCACCGACTTACCGCCACCCAATGGCAAACCTGCCATGGCGTTTTTGTAAGTCATACCGCGGGATAACCGCAGCACATCGACCAGCGCATCTTCGTCAGCAACATAATCCCAAAGCCGGCAACCGCCGACCGCAGGGCCCAGTTTAGTGCTGTGAACTGCGATAATGGCTTTTAAGCCAGTTGCTTTATCGCTGCAAAATACGACTTGTTCATGGTTATCAAATTCTGGGTGGTTAAATACTGCCACGTCTTATTCTCCGTTGTTATCAGCAGGCGCAGGGTTGGATTTGCCGCCTGGCAGGGGACCGGTTTTTCGCGGCGGAATGTATCACTTCAGGGTGAATTTCGCTATCAATCCAAAAAAATAATGTCTGGTCAGTCCAGCAGATTGTCGACAATTTATCTTGCAGCTTGTCAAAAGGCTTGCCCTGACTTAGAGTGCTTTTTTTAGTTGTAGCGAAGAGAATGATCATGACATCAAACAATCAACAGCTGCCTGAGGAATTAACCGAAGCGCAGGCCAGCGAGTGGGTACGTACCCAATTTCAGAAAGCAAATTTGCATCTGGCGGAAAAGGGCGTATTGATGGACAACGTGGCCGTGCAGGAATCGCGTTATTTACCGCCTTATGTTGCGGTATGGAAAATCAATGCGCTGGATCGGAAAAGTTATTGGGTGATTTCCGGTGATTTACCGACGGATTATATCGAAATTGGTGGTGCCGCCAATGCAAGAGAGGCGTTACGTGCTTTTTCATTCCGCTGGCAGATGAAAGCTCAGCAACTGATGGATGCAGGGGTGAATGAGCAGACAGCAGCTGATTATATCAAGCTGCTAATAAGCCGTGCCCATTCTTTGTATGACTTGTTTGAAAGTGAAAAACTCTGGGCTAATACATAAATCCTTGATGATGCGGCGAAAACCCAGACTGTTGCCAGCTTTTCCCAAAACAGCAGTTGTGCTTAGCCGCAGGAAAGCCGCTAAAAGCACAATAAAAAAGGCCACTGAATTCAGTGGCTTTTTTGTTTTGATGTACTGGTTTTACCGTTTATTCAATAAAATACCAATAACCCAGATTGATCAGCATGGTTAATAATTGCAGTTTAGCTGGATCTTCAGCAAAGCTTGCTGCTGTTGCCGCATCAAGTTGCACTTGTTCACAAAGTTGCTTAACTGTCGACAATTCGCCGGCTGGCACTGTCATGGTGTTGCCATTGATAAACAGCAGTATGTCATCATCAGGGTGTTGCTGAATATAACAACAACGCAAACCACCCAAACGTGCCAGTACTGAACCTTCCTGCAAATATTCAGCAATTTCATCGACCTGATAATGTGGATCTGGCTCTGTTGCATCTAATTCATGTTTGGCATGGGTGATATAACTGCCAAAATAACGTGCCAGCAGATCAGGTTCGTTAATCACCTGCTGCAGTAGTTGTTGAACCTTGTTTAAATCCTGAGGGGTTATTTCGCCAACTGCCTGGGTAGCAGTTCGGTCCGGATCAGTATAACGGTCGCCGTTAATTTCGTTTTCAATCAAAAAGTCAGCAAGGCCAGTCACTAAATCTTTTTGTGCCGGTGCACGAAAACCCACCGAATAACTCAGGCTGGCGTCCACCGAAATACCGTCGTGCGGGCACCCTGGTGGAATATATAAAATGTCACCAGGCTCTGTGATCACATCAATACAATCAACAAAAGGGCTGACCTGTAATAAACGTGGGTGCGGGCAATGTTGCGTCAGGCTGGCATCCGGCATGCCTACCCGCCAGTGCCTTTTGCCCATGCCCTGAATTATAAAAACGTCGTATTGGTCCAGATGTGGGCCAACACCAGCGCCTGGGGTAGAAAACGAGATCATTAAATCGTCAATGCGCCAGTTTGGAATAAAACGAAAAGGCTCAATCAGTTGCGCCGATTCCGGATGCCAGTGATCCACGGCCTGCACCAACAAAGTCCAGTTTGTTTCACCAAACTGGCTGAAATCTTCAAAAGGGCCGGTTTCCAGTTGCCAGTTGCCACCGGCATTACTGACAATACGGGATTCAATTTCTTCTTCGCCGGCAAGGCCTGCCAGCTCGTCCGAGCTGATTGGATCAATAAAATTGGCAAAACCGTTTTTAATTAACAAAGGTTTTTTTTGCCAGAATTCAGCGAGAAAACGCTCAAGGCTCAAGTCGTGCAGATTTAATGTGTACATAAGCATATTCCTGTGTCAGGAAAAGAAACCGCCGGCAAGCCGGCGGTGTTTTTTCGCAAATTGGCCTGAGGCCAAACCGCTGTTATTCAGTACGGCATCTTGTGTGCGCTTTGACTGGAACCGCCAGTTGGCGAGCTGTTACAGCGCATATTTCACAAGATGCTTGAGCTTAGTTCAGGCTGTCAACCAGAGCTATAGCGGCACCAATGTAGTTGTCCGGTGTAAACTGTTTCATCTGGGCTTTGGCATGATCAGGCACGTCCAGGCCATCAATAAACAGATGTAAATCAGCAGGTGTGATACGTTTGCCGCGTGTCAGCTCTTTTAACTTTTCGTATGGTTTTTCCACACCATAACGGCGCATCACAGTTTGCACAGGTTCAGCCAGCAATTCCCAGTTTTGATCCAGTTCCTGCAACAGATTGGTTTCACTGACTTCCAGTTTGCTGATGCCTTTAAGAGTAGCGTGGTAAGCAATTAAGGTATAACCAAAACCAATGCCGAGGTTACGCAGCACTGTAGAGTCGGTTAAATCACGTTGCCAACGCGAAACCGGCAGTTTGCTTGCCAGATGCTGGAAAATAGCGTTGGCAAGGCCAAGGTTACCTTCTGAGTTTTCAAAGTCGATGGGGTTCACTTTATGCGGCATAGTCGAAGAGCCAATTTCACCGGCAATAGTGCGTTGTTTAAAGTGACCCAGTGCAATGTAACCCCAAACGTCACGGTCAAAATCCAGCAGAATGGTATTAAAACGGGCGATAGCGTCAAACAGCTCGGCAATATAGTCGTGCGGTTCAATTTGTGTGGTGAAAGGGTTCCAGTTTAAACCCAGACTGGTGACAAACTGTTCAGAAATCTGGTGCCAGTTTAAATCAGGGTAAGCGGATAAATGGGCGTTGTAATTACCCACAGCGCCGTTAAATTTACCCAGCATTTGTACTGCAGCAATTTGCTCACGCTGGCGTAATAAACGCATATAAACGTTGGCCATTTCCTTACCTAAAGTGGTAGGAGAGGCTGGCTGGCCATGGGTACGTGCCATCATAGGCACTGCTTTATAACGCACTGCCATGTCTTTTAATGCAGCCAGCAGCTTATCGCATAAAGGCAACAACACCTCGTCACGGGCTGCAGTTAACATCAGGCCATGAGATAAGTTATTGATATCTTCCGAAGTACAGGCAAAGTGAATAAATTCGCTGATAGCGGCAAGCTCAGGCAATACCGCTACTTTTTCTTTGAGCAGATACTCAACAGCTTTGACATCGTGATTGGTGGTGCGCTCGATGTCTTTGACACGTTGGGCGTCAGCCAGGCTGAAGTTATCCACAATATCATTGAGTAACTGATTGGCTTCTGCACTGAGCGTTGGAACCTCGGCAATGCCAGCGATACCGGCCATCTGTTGTAACCAGCGTACTTCGACGGTCACACGGTATTTGATCAAACCAAATTCGCTGAAAATATGTCTCAGTTCATCAGTTCTGCTGCCATAACGGCCATCAACCGGGGAGATGGCTGTTAATGCGTTCAGTTCCATGGAAACTCCTATGCTTGGGCTAATTGTTGTAAAACAGTTTTGGCTTCCTGCAGCAACTTTTTCCGCTGCAATATAAAGTGATAACGCCGACCGCCCGCCTGACGCCACAGCACAGCGGCTCGTATGGCACAAAGCAACAAAGCGCGGATTTTGTTTTGTACTGCGGGTTGCTTCAGCTCTGTTGGTTTACCGGCAATCTGGATACGGTTGCCAAGAGGGCTGATATGCTCCACATAAATGTCGGCAATGCTGGCAATGATGTTGTCGTCGGTAATTTGAAAATGTTGCAGTTGTTGTTGCAGTCGTTCAATACGTTTGCCTACGGCCTGCAGCGAGCTTGGGCTTTTGGCCATACGGCGCTCCAACGCAAATACCGCCATGGCATAGCGGGTCAGCTCTAAATCTTTATTCGGATTGTCACCCAGCTGCGCCAGCAAAATATGATAACCGGCATTGAGGTTGTTCAGCTTACCGCCAAAAATATCAACGGGTTCGTTTACATCCTGCAAAGCAACACTTTGCAATGCGGTTTTTAGTTCCTGAGGGTCAAATTCATCACCGCGGGCCACTTGTTGCACCAGACGAATACTCTGACATAAAGCCGCCAGTGCCAATGTTTGTGTGGTTGTCGAAAATTGCATAATTAACGTACCGCCCGATCAATAATGCCGCCACCGAGGCAGATTTCATTCAGATAAAACACCGCCGACTGGCCTGGTGTCACGGCTTTTTGTGGTTCATCAAATACCACTGTAACAGTGCCGTCCTGGTGCGGGGTTAAAGAGCAGGGGATGTCCTGCTGACGATAACGGGTTTTAACAGTGCAGCGCAGCACAGTTTGCGGGCCCTTGCGGTCGACCCAATGTAACTGGTCGGCAATCAGGCCTTTAGCAAACATACTGGGGTGTTCATGACCCTGCGCAACTATTAAATGATTGTTGATTAAATCTTTTTCCACTACATACCAAGGGTCATCAGCGCCATCTTTTAACCCGCCAATACCAAGACCTTTACGTTGACCCAGGGTGTGGTACATCAAACCTTCATGGCGGCCGATAATGTCACCGTCGACAGTGACAATGTCACCCGGCTGTGCCGGCAGGTATTTTTGCAGGAAGTCTTTAAACTTACGTTCACCGATAAAACAAATGCCGGTGCTGTCTTTTTTGGCTGCAGTCACCAGGCCTTGTTGTTCGGCAATAGCGCGCACCATAGGTTTTTCTAAATGGCCAACCGGAAATAAGGTTTGCGCCACGTGCTCTGAGCCTATGGTATAGAGGAAATAACTCTGATCTTTATTGTTGTCTAAACCACGTAACAGCTGCCACTGGCCGTCCACTTCGCGGCGTTGCACATAATGGCCGGTGGCTATGTAATCAGCGCCTAAAGCTTCGGCAGCAAACTCAAGGAAAGCTTTAAACTTAATTTCTTTGTTGCACATAATGTCAGGGTTTGGTGTGCGGCCGGCTTTATACTCGGCGAGGAAATATTCAAACACGTTGTCCCAGTATTCAGCGGCAAAATTGACTTTATGCAGTTTAATACCCAGGGTGTCGCATACTTGCTGGGCGTCTTTTAAATCTTCGGCAGCGGCGCAGTATTCGTCATTGTCGTCTTCTTCCCAGTTTTTCATAAACAGGCCTTCGACCTGGTAACCTTGCTGAAGAAGTAAATAAGCCGATACCGATGAGTCAACACCACCCGACATACCTACAATAACTTTTTTTCTGCTGTTATCCGACATTCTACCCACTTCACGCCAAAAAAAGAGGCGCGGATTATAGCACTTTATTTGTCAACTGGCACAGCCGTGACCGGGCTTTTAATCATCGACAACGGCAGCCTGATACCTTGTTGAAAATCGGTGATAGCGTCCAGCACCAGTTGACTGCGAACGGGCAGGGCATGTTGTGTGATGTCAGCGCTACTTAGCCAGTGTAAAGCCAGAATATCGGCATCCTGAGGTTGATAGTTTTGTGGCAAGGTATTGACTTTAAAATAAAAGTTCACCCTGACATAACGATGGCCATTGGCGGCCTGTAACTGAGATATACCCAGCCAGCCTTGTGGTGTGAGGGTTAAGCCGGTTTCTTCAAAAAGTTCGCGGCACACAGCGCTGACAACATCTTCATTGGCTTCAACATGGCCTGCCGGTTGGTTCAGTACCCGCCGGCCACTTTGTTTATCTATTTCTTCCACCAGCAGGAATTTATCCTGATAACAAACAACGGCAGCAACAGTTAAATGTAAATGTGAACGGTCTATCACAGTATAAAGTTCCTTCGGTTGCGGTCGTACAAATCCAAAAAACAATACTACGTTGCAGAGCGTATTTTGGTGTGCTTTTTTTCTGTTTTGCCTGAATTAATCCCAAACTTTTAATTTTTGTCGTTTTTTTATAACTGGTCAGGCCACGAAAGGTTTTTCTCTGGTTTTGAAGTCTGTACTATGTGCAGGCTCAGCAATCTGTCGTTAGTTCCAAATCTGAACCTGGCGTAAATTTATGCTTTGGTTGTTCCGTCCGGCGCGGCCTGGACGCTACTGTCAGCGGAACTAAACTGATAAACTTATTCAACAATTCCGGCTGTGGTCTGCTACGAGAGGTGAAGCGATTCATCAGAAAGTAACAGATGGCAGCGTCCTTGTTGCAGATCCAGGAAATTACATGACCACTTCAAAAATCATTTACACCCAAACAGACGAAGCCCCGGCGCTGGCCACTTATTCTTTATTGCCAATAGTGCAGACTTTTGCCAAAGCGGCAGGTGTGCTCGTTGAGACCCGTGATATTTCGTTGTCAGGCCGTATTATTGCTGCTTTCCCTGACTACCTGAAAGCTGAGCAACAACAATCAGATGCTTTAGCTGAATTGGGTCAGCTGGCCACTCAGCCTGATGCCAATATCATCAAACTGCCCAATATCAGTGCTTCAGTGCCACAGTTAAAAGCGGCCATTAAAGAGTTGCAAGCCAAAGGTTATGCACTGCCGGATTATCCGGAAGAGGCTGTAACAGCCCAAGAAAAAGATGTCAAAGGCCGTTATGACAAAATTAAGGGGAGTGCGGTAAACCCGGTGCTGCGTGAAGGTAACTCAGACCGTCGAGCACCTTTATCGGTCAAACAATATGCCCGCAAAAACCCACATTCGATGGGCGCCTGGGCAAAAACCTCGTTGTCTCACGTTGCGCATATGAGCAGCGGCGATTTTTACGGCAGCGAAAAATCAGTGACAGTGCCTGCCGCAACTGCAGTGCGTATTGAACTGAAAAAAGCCGATGGCACAGTTCAGGTACTCAAAGAAAAAACCAGTTTGTCAGCGCTCGAAGTGATAGATGCTTCTGTGTTGAACGTCAAATCACTGCGTGCCTTTTTAGCCGCTGAAATTCAGAACGCCAAAGCACAAGGTTTGCTGTTTTCTGTGCATTTAAAAGCCACCATGATGAAAGTGTCAGATCCGGTGATTTTTGGTCATGTGGTCACAGTGTTTTTTGCTGATGTGTTTGAAAAACATGCCGCTGTACTGAAAGATCTGGGTGTTGATGTTAACAATGGTTTTGGTGATTTATTGGCAAAAATTCAGCAGTTACCAGCAGAGAAACGCGCTGCAATTGAAGCCGATATTGCGGCAGTGTACGCAGCACAACCAGCCCTTGCCATGGTGAACTCTGATAAAGGCATTACCAACCTGCATGTGCCAAGTGATGTGATTATCGACGCTTCTATGCCCGCGGCTATCCGTACTTCCGGTCAGATGTGGGGCCCGGATGGCAAATTAAAAGACACCAAGTTTGTGATCCCGGATCGTTGTTATGCCGGCGTATATCAGGAAACCATTAACTTCTGTAAAGAACATGGTGCTTTTGACCCGCGTACTATGGGCTCAGTGCCAAATGTAGGTTTAATGGCGCAAAAGGCAGAAGAATACGGTTCACACGACAAAACTTTTGTTGTGTCTGCCGCTGGTGTGGTGCAGGTTGTGGATGCAGCCGGTACTGTGCTGATGTCGCATGAAGTGGAAGCCGGTGACATCTGGCGTATGTGTCAGACCAAAGACGCACCTATTCAGGATTGGGTCAAGCTGGCCGTCAGTCGTGCCCGTCTGAGCAACACGCCTGCGATTTTCTGGTTGGATGCTGCCCGTGCCCATGACGCCGAGCTGATCAAAAAGGTCAACACCTACCTGGCACAACATGATACTACAGGCCTGGACATCAAAATCATGACGCCTGAGCAAGCAACTAAAGTGAGTCTTGAACGTATCAAACAAGGTCTGGACACAATTTCTGTCACTGGTAACGTATTACGTGACTACCTGACCGACTTATTCCCAATTCTGGAATTAGGTACCAGCGCCAAGATGTTGTCTATTGTGCCTTTAATGAACGGTGGTGGTTTGTTTGAAACCGGCGCTGGTGGTTCTGCACCTAAACACGTTGAGCAATTTGTTGAAGAAAACCATTTACGTTGGGATTCATTAGGCGAGTTCCTGGCGTTAGCTGCTTCTCTGGAGCACCTGAGCCAGGTGGCCGGTAATAAAGGCGCCAAAGTGCTGGCTGATACGCTGGATCAGGCAACAGCGCGTTTCCTCGATAACGACAAATCGCCAACCCGTAAACTGGGTCAGCTTGATAACCGCGGCAGCCATTTTTATCTGGCGTTGTACTGGGCAGAAGCGCTGGCAACACAAACTGCCGACCTTGCATTACAACAACGTTTTGCGCCTTTAGCAAAAACGCTCAGTGACAACGAAGCCAAAATTGTGCAGGAACTGAATACTGTGCAAGGTAAAGCTGTTGAAATTGGTGGTTATTACCGCCTTGACGACACTTTGGCAAGTAAAGCTATGCGTCCAAGCTCAATCTTTAATCAGGCGTTGGCGTCAGTTTAACAGGTCTGAATTCTGCTGTTGTTGCCCCATAGATATCTGCGGCAAATCGGTCAGAGCGTTAATCAAAAAAGGAGCTGAATTCGGCTCCTTTTTCTATTCGTGATTCAAAACCGCGGCCTGTGAATTTTACTTTGATTAAACAGATAGTTTCAAAACGCAGATTCGATTTTCGCCTTATTTCCGCTGTGAACGTTTCCGCTACTGATACAATCGTTGCAGCTTAATTTAGGTTCGGACTGGTTATAAGCAGATTTTCAAGAATAAAAGCGCCACTGTAGTGTTATTGTTTTGTGGTCGACATGAAAGTTGAGTCAAGCAGCAGTGGGATTTGTACAGCATAATGCGGTTGTCTGAATCAAAAAATTTAACAATAAAAAGCACAAGGCAAGTGGAGAAATGAGTGTCAGGCAGGTCCCCCTGCATGGCTGCTGCCTGTCACTTCGATGATACTGTGTTATTCAGTTTTGCCATCTTCCGGCAGTGCAATATTCACAGCATGCAGGCCTTTAGGCCCTTCTGACAATTCAAAGGTAACATCCTGGCCGGCCTTCAGGGTGCGGTAGCCGTCCATGTTAATGGTTGAGTAATGGGCAAAGATGTCTTCATCACGACCATCTTCACGAATAAACCCAAATCCTTTGGCATTATTGAACCATTTTACTTTACCGGTAGCCATACTACATACTTCCTTCTCTTAGTTAGCTAATTTCTGTATTCTAAGCTGACAGCTTCAAAGCTTTTTCAAGCTCCATTAGTTACTGTAGATAATTTGTTCAGCTAGTCAAGTTTTTTACCGAACTAATCATCATTGAAAAGAGCTGAATTAACCTCCACATCCTTTGATGGATTAACCAGGCGTGACTATAGTTTATGAGCGGCAGCAAACAGACACAGGGACATGACGAAGGCTTGGCAGAACTGATCCGGCAACGGGTCGAACCACCTCCAATGTATAAAGTGATTTTACACAACGATGATTACACGCCAATGGATTTTGTGATTGATGTGCTGACCCGGTTTTTTAATATGCAGTATGAAAAAGCCAGTGAAGTGATGTTAAAAGTCCATTATGAAGGTAAAGCGGTATGTGGTGTGTTCACTGCAGAAATCGCAGAAACCAAAGTACAACAGGTGACTACTTATGCCAAAGAGCACGAACACCCGTTGTTATGCTCAATGGAGCGGGCTTAGACCCGATTTCTCAGTAGGTAACTCAGGTGGATTAGGAGCAGTGCATGTTAAATAAAGATCTTGAGTTGACGCTGAATCTGGCATTTCGTTTTGCCAGGGAACGCCGCCACGAATATATGACTGTCGAGCACTTATTGCTTGCCCTGCTGGACAATCCGGCTGCGGGTGATGCATTAAAGTCTTGTGGTGCAAACATCGACAGGTTGCGCATTGATTTATCAAGTTTTATTGATTCTACTACTCCACTGATCCCCGACGGTGATTTAGACCGTGACACTCAGCCGACTCTCGGTTTTCAACGAGTGTTACAGCGTGCTGTATTTCATGTGCAGTCCTCCGGTAAATCGGAAGTGACGGGGGCAAATGTTCTGGTGGCTATTTTCAGTGAGCAAGAATCACAAGCCGTATATTTGCTGAAGAAAATTGATATCAGCCGCCTTGATATCGTCAATTATATTTCCCATGGCGTCATTAAAGCCGACAAAATTGAACCCAGCGATGAACAGCAGGATGATGTTGGTGATGTTGGGGTGGAAGACAATAAATATCTTGAGAACTTCACAGCAAATCTGAATGTGCTGGCAAAGAATGGTCAGATAGACCCGCTTGTCGGCCGAGACACCGAACTTGAGCGGACCATTCAGGTATTATGCCGCCGTAAAAAGAATAACCCTTTATTAGTGGGTGAAGCAGGGGTGGGAAAAACAGCGATTGCTGAAGGGCTGGCGTATCGTATCGTACAGAACCAGGTGCCTGATGTGATTGCCAATGCCACTATCTATTCACTGGATATGGGGGCACTGCTTGCTGGCACCAAATATCGTGGTGATTTTGAAAAACGCTTAAAATCTCTTCTCAAAGAAATTGAACGTGAAAAAGACGCCGTTTTGTTTATTGACGAAATTCATACAGTGATAGGTGCAGGTGCCGCTTCAGGCGGAGTGATGGACGCGTCAAATCTGATTAAACCGCTGCTTTCCAGTGGCCGTTTGCGTTGTATCGGGTCTACCACTTATCAGGAATTTAAAAGCATTTTTGAAAAAGACACGGCACTGGTACGACGTTTTCAGAAAATTGACGTTACCGAACCCAGTGTTGATGACACCACCCAGATTCTGCTTGGTTTAAAAGAACGTTATGAGCAGCACCATGGTGTGCGTTATACCAACAAAGCTTTGCGCGCCGCAGCTGAATTGTCTGCCAAGTATATTAATGAACGCCACCTACCTGACAAGGCGATTGACGTGATTGACGAAGCAGGCGCCAGTCAGCGCCTGTTGCCAGTTTCAAAACGCAAAAAAGTGATTAATGTGCCGGAAATTGAGCATGTGATCGCCAAAATGGCACGTATTCCGGAAAAGTCGGTGTCGGCTTCTGACAAAGACGTGCTGGCGAATCTGGACCGGAATTTAAAGTTGGTGGTCTTTGGCCAGAATGAACCGATTGAAGTGCTAACCTCAGCCATTCGTTTGTCACGTTCTGGCCTTGGCAATGAAGAAAAACCTATAGGTAATTTTTTGTTTGCCGGGCCTACAGGTGTTGGTAAAACGGAAGTTACCAAACAACTTGCCAAAATTATGGGGGTTGAGCTGCTGCGATTTGATATGTCTGAATATATGGAAAGGCATTCAATCAGTCGTTTGATTGGTGCACCACCAGGTTATGTTGGTTTTGATCAAGGGGGGCTGTTAACTGATGCTGTGTCAAAACATCCTTACTCGGTGGTACTGCTCGATGAAATTGAAAAAGCACATTCCGACATCTACAACATTTTGTTGCAGGTGATGGACCACGGTACTTTGACAGACAATAACGGCCGTAAAATTGATTTTCGCAATGTGATTCTGGTGATGACGACCAACGCTGGTGTGCAGGAAACCGTACGTAAAACTATAGGTTTTAAGCAACAGGACCATAGTCACGATGCTTTGTCAGAAATCAACCGGACTTTTAGTCCTGAATTCCGTAACAGGTTAGACGGCATTATTTGGTTTAAGCATTTATCACGCGATATTATTCTGCAAATTGTTGATAAATTTGTCTGTGATTTACAGGTTCAGCTGGATAAAAAACAAGTGTCGCTTGAGCTGAGCGGTACAGCCCGGCAGTGGCTGGCGGATAAAGGTTATGATCAGGCGATGGGCGCAAGGCCTATGGGTCGTGTCATTCAGGAGCAATTAAAAAAGCCACTGGCCAACGAAATTCTGTTTGGTCGTTTAACACAAGGTGGTGACGTTCGTGTTGATTTAGTCGGTGATGAACTGGTGTTTGATTACAGTGACGCTACAGTTCCAGCCTGATCGTTATAACATAAAAAAAACAAAACCCGGCAAAGCCGGGTTTTGTTTTCTCAGGCGTTAACACCTGACAAGTGGCAACAACTGAATGTTGTGCCGGTAAATCAACTTAGCGTTGACGGAATACGATACGGCCTTTGGTCAGATCGTATGGCGTCAGTTCTACAGTGACTTTATCGCCGGTCAGAATACGGATATAGTTTTTCCGCATTTTACCCGAAATGTGCGCGATAACCACGTGACCATTTTCGAGTTCGACCCGGAACATTGTATTTGGCAAGGTATCCAAAATTGTGCCTTGCATTTCAATCACGTCTTCTTTCGCCATGCAGCGTACGAGCCCCTTTAGAAATAATTATTTAAACCGGAAAAAAACTGCGCAGATTGTGCCGAAATCACAAGGATAAGTAAAGCTACTCAAGCTTTTTTAATCAAAAGACTGCCATTTCCCGTCGATTAATCGTTGTTGTGGCCGGAATTTCGCTTTATAAGCCATTTTTGAACAGTCGGCGACAAAATAACCCAGGTGTAAAAACGGTAATCCCTGATTCTGACTGTGGAACAAAGTGGCCAGAATGGCCAGAGTACCAAAAGCCAGCTCAGCTTGTGGCTGATAAAAACTATAGACCGCAGATAAACCGTCCGGCATTGGATCTAACAAAATGACGCCCACAAGTTCAGTGCCGATATACTGCTCAATCGCTGATGATTGCAGCCAACTGCAGCTTAACAATGATGCAAGTTGCTCTTCAGAGGGCGGATACATTACGCCGTCGGCATGTTTTTCGCTGATGTACTGTTGATATAACGGGTAATATTCCGCCACAGTCTGAGGTCGGCCAAATGTCCAGTGCCAGCCAGCCTGTTGTGCTTTTTTGATTAATTTTCGCTGGCTGTTGCTGGGTTTAAACTCTGCTACCAGCACACGACTGGCCTGACAGGCCTGGCACAGTATACAATAAGGCCGGTACAACTGGTCGCCGGTGCGGCGGAAGTTATAGTCCATCAGTTGCCGGTATAAATCAGCATCCAATGGCTGATCCGGCAGGGTAAATACCAGCCGCTCCTGTTGTAACGGCAAATAGCTGCAAGGGTGTTCAGCCGTTAAACCAAATAAAAGTTGTTGTGGGCTCAAAGCTCTAACTCCAAGCTTTGTGCCGACCAGCAATGAATTGGTATCGCATCATTTTTTAATTGATGAAGTAAAGCCAGATAAGCGGCACGGGGCAGCGGTTTCACCCCGAGTTGAAGCAAAAATGGGTTAGGCATCTGGCAATCAATCCAGCCTTCACTATAACTTTGCAGATGTTGTTGCAGCAGCACCAATGCCAGTTTTGCGGTATTGGCCTCACGGTTAAACATCGACTCGCCACAAAACAGACCGCCTATACTCAGACCGTATAAACCGCCAACCAGCATATTGTCACGCCAAACCTCTATACTGTGTGCTACTCCAGCCTGATGCAGTGCCAGATAAGCTTGTTGCATTTGTGGCACTATCCAGGTGCCGGATTGGCTGTGACGGGGTGCTGCGCATTGCCTGACCACCTCGGCAAAAGCTTGATTACAACTAAAACGATACTGCTGCTGTTTTTGGTATTTGCGAAGGCTACGGTTCAGTTGCAACTTGCCTGGTTCAAACACAGCGCGGGTTGATGGTGACCACCACAACAACGGATCTTCTTCACCAAACCAGGGGAACACTGCCGACCGATAGGCATGAATAAGCCTTGGCAACGACAAATCGCCCCCTATGGCGAGTAAGCCGTCGGGCTCACTAAGTGCTTGCGAAAGCGGGGGGAACCAGGCCGGATCCTCCCGCAATTCGGGCAGATAAATGGGCATTTATGTCTGATAATTATTTGCTGAGGGCATCAAGATAACGTTCAGCATCAAGGGCTGCCATACAACCAGTACCGGCAGAGGTAATAGCCTGACGATAGATATGATCTGACACGTCACCAGCGGCAAAAACGCCTTCAATGCTGGTTTGAGTAGCGTTGCCTTCGATACCACTTTTTACCACCAGATAACCGTTTTTCATTTCCAGCTGACCGGCAAAAATGTCGGTATTGGGTTGGTGGCCAATGGCAATAAACACACCTTGTAATACCAGTTGTTCTTCCGGCTGGCCGTTGGTGGAACTTAACCGCACGCCGGTCACGCCCATATCGTCACCCAGCACTTCGGCCAGTTCACGGTGGGTATGCAGAATAATGTTGCCGCTTGCCACTTTGGCATGTAAACGGTCCACCAGAATTTTTTCCGCTTTAAAACTATCGCGACGGTGAATTAAATGTACTTCAGCGGCAATATTTGACAGATAAAGTGCTTCTTCAACTGCAGTGTTACCACCACCAACGACTGCAACTTTTTGATTACGATAGAAAAAACCATCGCAAGTTGCACAAGCTGATACACCGCGGCCACTAAATTTTTGCTCAGATTCCAGCCCAAGATATTTGGCGGAAGCGCCGGTCGCGATAATTAACGCGTCACAACTATAAACACCATTGTCGCCGGTCAGAGTAAAAGGGCGGTTTTTCAGGTCAACAGTGTGAATATGGTCAAAAACAATTTGGGTATTAAAGGTTTCAGCGTGTTCACGCATCCGCTCCATCAGGGCTGGGCCTGTTAAACCGTGTGGATCGCCAGGCCAGTTTTCAACTTCTGTCGTGGTGGTCAACTGACCACCTTGTTGCATGCCGGTAATGAGAACCGGATTCAGGTTGGCGCGGGCGGCATATACGGCAGCAGTGTAACCCGCAGGGCCTGAGCCTAAAATCATTAAACGGCTATGTTGAGGATTTGACATAAAAACTCCGGTGGATTCAGCATAATAACGAGACAGTGCTCATCGAGATGGGGGCGATTTTAGGGCATTGCAACTACATCGCAAAGCGCTTTGGCGAAATTAATTCGCTTGCGCTGTAAACTGAGCTTTGCTGTGCTAAGGTGAAGGCGTTACCGCAGATGCAGGTGGTTATTTGGAGCCGGAGGTCGTTCTGAAGCGCTGGTGGTGGGGTCGGCGACAGGCTGGCTGGTTATCTATGTTGATCTTATGCTGGGCTGCAATATGCAGTACCGGCGCTATTGCCTATCACGATTTTAAACGTATTGGTGTGGACGATGGTTTACCCAATGCCACCATTTATAGCGTGGCGCAGGACAGTCAGGGGTATATCTGGCTGACATCCACCAATTCAGGTTTACTCAGGTATGACGGCTACAGTTTTACTGAGTTTCCGCTGTTAAGTCCCTCCGAACATCAACAGACCGGTAATCAGGATGTTGGTGTTTTGCTTATCGATAAAAACAACACTATCTGGGCCGGCACCTGGGGTTATGGCCTGAGCCGTATCGACGGTAGCACAGGTGCTTTAAGCCGTATTGTTGTTAACGAAAATGCCGAAAATGCCGAAAATGCCGAAAATGCCGAAAATGCCGAAAATGCACTTGCCGGTATGCACATTCAAACCCTGATGCAGGATAAACAAGGTTCGATTTGGGTTGGCACTACGCTGGGTCTGAACAAAATTAATCCGGACGGTAGCATGGTGCGGATTGGCGCCCCGCAATCGGCAGCACCCCTGATCCATCAGCGGATTTGGAGTCTGGCACAAACAGCAGACGGTACTATCTGGATTGGCACCGCACAAGGACTGCACAGTTACACCGAAAATACCGGTTTAAGTGGCGCTATGCAGCCATATCCGGCTGCCGCGGCCGACAGTCGCGACAACGAGATCCGTGCTTTAACCAGCAGAAAAAACGAATTGTGGTTAGGGGGGCGCAACGCGTTATTTCGGGTAGAACAGGGCAAATTCCATCCTATCCCTTTTTTCGATGCACAGACCACACCCATCATCAATATTTTACGTTTTGATGATGAAAACAGGTTATTGGTGGGCACTTATAATGGCATGTTCCGGGTTGATCCGGAAAAACAGCAATTTACGCCTTTTCGTGAGCAACAATCCTTATTACCCAATGTAAATGTCAGAAGTATTTTTTTAGACCGCACCGGCGTGTTATGGCTGGGCTCCAGGGAAAGTGGTTTGTATTATGCCCGGCATACCCGTTCCGCTTTTTCGTCTTTAAACAACCTGTTACCCAAACTGGACGCTTCACAGTTTAATTTTACAGTGACCAGCGTTTTTTCCAACGAAGGGCTGATTTGGTTGGGCAGTGCTGATTATTTATATCGTGTCGACAAAAAAACAGAACAAATGCAACGTTATGCCACTGGCGGGCGGGTCAACAGGATCAGAATGGACGCCATGGGCGTGGTGTATGCCGCCACTGATGTAGGTTTGTTCCGGTATGATGCTGCCAAGAACAGATTGGTTGCGGTAAAAACACCATTTACCCTTGCCGGCAGTCCGGATGGCAATATCCGCGATCTGCAGATCCAGCAAGATGGCCAGTTCTGGTTTGGTTTATGGGGGGAAGGGGTGTTGGCCTGGAACCCGGAGTCGGCAAAGGTGACGACTTATCTGAAAAATGAAATGCAACAAAAAGTCGGTGATGCAGTTCAGGCCATTATGCTCAGAGACAATGAACTTTGGGTAGCCAGCCGGTATTCTGGTTTATTGCGCATCAACACCACCACAGGCAAAGAAAACTCAGCTGCTTTACAAGGGCTTCAGCTGCCAACAAGGGATGTACAGTGTGTCGAACCAGGCCCGGCCGGTGCAGTGCTGCTGTGTACATCAAAAGGCCTGATTTTATATCAGCCTGACAAGGCAGAGCAGCAACATTGGCACAGCGGCAATGGTTTACCCAGTGACAATATTGTTGGTGCTTATACCGACAGCCGGCAGAATATCTGGTTGTTGTCGGCAAAAGGTTTAACTTTGCGACCGGCAGGTACAGAACGTTTTATTACCTTTACCCGCCAGGATGGTCTGGTCGCCACTGAGCTGGTGTTTAAGTCGGTTTTTGAAGATAAAACGGGCAGTCTGCTGGTAGGAACCATCAATGGTATGGCGCTGATTGAACCGGATTTGCTTTGGGTAAATGACATAGTGCCACAGGTATCGGTGTCTCATGTGCTGGTCAATAATAAAAACCTGCCGGCCCAGCCGCACACGGCCAATTGGCCTGAAGTGAAACTGACACCAGCAGATAACAGTGTTGAATTTGTGTTTGCCAGTCTGGATTATCATGACGTCAGCCGTAACCAGTTTATGGTGCGGTTACGGGGTTTTGATAAAGACTGGATTTTACATTCAGGCAAACACAGTGCCTATTATTCCAACTTACCCTCCGGCGAATACCTGTTTGAAGTCCGGGGCTCGAATAACCATGGTTTGTTCAGCGAAAGTACTGCGACAGTAAAACTCATAGTGGAACCTCCCTGGTGGCAAAACCGGCCGGTACAAGGCGCTTTGTTATTTTTGCTGCTGATGGTCATGCTGGGTATTCACCAATATCGGCTACGCCATATCAGACAAATCAATAAGTTATTGCAAAACTCTGTGCAGGAAAGATCAAAGGCACAGTTAATTCTGGAAACCAAAGTGGCAGAACGGACCAAGGCTTTGGAAGACAGCTCACTGACTTTGTCATTACGTACCAAACAGCTCGAGAAAAGTTTGCTGGAAATTGCCAAAACCAACAAAGAGCTGACCAGACTCGATAAACTGAAAGATGAATTTATTTCCACAGTGTCACACGAACTCAGAACGCCCCTGACTTCCATTCGTGGCGCTGTTGGTTTAATAGCGCAAAAAGTAGTGCAGCCGGAATCAGAGCCTTATCAGTTGCTGGTGCAGACTGCATTAAATAACTGTGAGCGGTTATCAAATTTGATCAATGACTTACTGGATGTACAGAAATTTGATGCCGGTAAATTTGTGCTGCAACTGAGCGAAGTTGATTTACAGGACGCAGTGCAACAGGCCATTACCGCAATGAAAACCTACAGCGACAAATACCATGTGGCCCTAACAATTAAAACTGACTTGCGGTTTAACCTGGTAGAGAGCAAAACTTTGCCGGATGGTACAAACAAATCAAAATATCTGGTGATGGCTGATCCGCTTCGTATAAGACAGGTACTGGATAACTTATTATCCAACGCCATTAAGTTTTCACATCCCGGCGGCCAGGTGGTGGTGACGCTGTCAGGCAACGGTCAACAGGTGAAAGTGGAAGTCACAGACGAAGGTGTTGGTATTCCTGCCGCTTTTGCCCATAGGGTGTTTGAAAAATTCAGTCAGGCTGACGCTTCGGACAGCAGGGCGAAAGAAGGCACAGGACTTGGTTTAACCATTTGCAAACGTATTATTGAAAGTCATCAGGGGGAAATTGGCTTTCGTAGTGTGGAACAACAAGGTGCGACTTTCTGGTTCAGTTTACCTGCTGTACAGCTAAATAACTAAAGTATCATCTTCTAATACATTGATTTCTAAAGTGTCATTTCATTATCATCATATTGTAATAAATATATCAATGCATAGCTCTTGGTAGAATATGCAGATGCCTTTAGCTTGATTTTCGCCCGGCCGCATTCAGTGATGCGCTGGGCATAACAACTATAAATCAACTATTTAAAGGCACTATGATGATGCAACCAATCCAAAAAATGCTGCCGGTTTTGTTTACCGCCAGCCTGCTTGCTGTCTCTGTTCAACAGGCCATCGCCAGTGAAACAGACGAATTTATGCCGTTAAGCGGTGAAGAAAAACAATACATGATTAAGTTTAAAGCTGGTTCAACCATTCAGGCGTTGGGGCCACAGGCTGACAGCTATTTGTCAGCGGGTGAGCGCAAACAAAAATTCTCCCGCAAAGGTGCCATGACATTGTTACGTCAGGTTCAGGTGCAGGAAGCCAATCACCTGGATGCTTTTAATGTCAGTGTGGCAAAACTGAATGCACAGCAGCTGGAAGCTTTAAAAAACAACCCTTCTGTTGCTTATGTTGAAGAAGATCCAAAACGTTATTTACTTGCTGAATCTGTGCCTTATGGCATCACCATGGTGCAGGCGCCTCAGGTCAGCGACGCGCTGACGACCAATATCAAAGCTTGTATTATCGACACTGGTTATAACTATGGTCACCCGGATTTACCAAGCAGTGGCGTGACAGGTTATGCCTTTAGCGGTCACGGCAGCTGGAGCACAGACGGCAACGGCCATGGTACCCATGTTGCCGGCACTATTGCCGCTATTGGTGGCAACAACATTGGGGTGGTCGGGGTGAATCGTTCAGCCAAACTGGGCTTGCATATCGTGAAGATTTTTAACGACTCTGGCAACTGGACTACAGCGTCTAACCTGATCCAGGCTATTCAAAGCTGTAAAAACGCCGGTGCTTCTGTGGTGAATATGAGTTTGGGTGGCAGCAGTTCAAGTACGACTGAAAACACTGCCATGACCAACTTTTATAACGGTGGCATGTTGTTGGTGGCGGCTGCAGGTAACGCTGGTACCAGTGCATTTTCTTACCCAGCCTCATACAGTGCTGTGATGTCAGTGGCTGCAGTAAACAGCAGTAAAGTGCGTGCCAGTTTTTCACAATACAACAGTCAGGTCGAAATTTCAGGCCCTGGTGTTAGTGTCAACTCTACCTATAAAAACAGTACTTACAGCAGCTTAAGCGGCACCTCCATGGCATCGCCTCATGTAGCAGGTGTTGCTGCTTTGGTCTGGAGCCAACACCGTAACTGCAGCGCGGCTAAAATTCGTGCTGCACTCAATGCAACGGCTGAAGATCGCGGCACAGCAGGTCGTGATACCCAATACGGCTGGGGTATAGTGCGGGCCAAAGCAGCAGTAGATTATCTGAATATCAACCGCTGTTAAATTGTTCTGAAGGATAAAAAACGCCCCATTTTGGGGGCGTTTTTTTGTCTGAAAACTATAGCTGCTTTGCTAAAGCACAAAATAATACACAGAAATAAAATGACAAGTGCTACCTGCCACCACCCACAGATGCCAAATGACGTGGTGAAACTTCAGTGCATGCCATAAATAAAAAATTACCCCAAAGGAATAACATAAACCGCCGGCAAGCAACCACCATAAACCGGCCGCCGGTACATGGGTCAACATGGGGTTAATGGCAATCAGCGCCAGCCAGCCCATCAACAGGTACAGCACCAGACTGGTTTTTTTAAACTTCAGATGGGCGGCAAATTCCAGAATAATACCGGCAAAAGCAATAGCCCACACCACAGCCAATAACCAGAACCCCCAGCTGTCACGCATGCTTATAAGGGTAAATGGCGTATAACTGCCGGCTATCAGCAGGTAAATAGCAGCGTGATCCAGTTTGCGCCACAGGGCTTTTCGCTGTGGATGGCTACTACCGTGATACAAGCTGGAACACAGATACAATAAAAATAAGCTGATACCAAAAGCCAGCGCTGCCAGGGTCACTTGCCAGTCACTGCTTTGCAGACTTTTTTCCAGCAACAACAGGCAACCCACCAGGCTTAACAAGGCCGCCAGGGCGTGACTGATACAATGCAGCAACTCTTCGGTGGGATGATAATCGGCCTTCACTTTGGTCATAACAGGTCCAACAACTAAAAAACTGGACTCATCATACCACTATTCATATGACAGTCTGCAAACCGGACTTTTAAGGTTTGGCGGCATCAGTACATCACAGTTACAATGACGGCGATTTTTTGGAGGTTATGATGTCTTTATTAGTGGTGCTGGGTTATGTCTGGCCTGAGCCAACTTCATCTGCCGCCGGTTGGCGTATGTTGAGTTTGCTTGAATTATACCGGGCACAGGGCTGGCAGATTGTGTTTGCCAGTGCCGCTGAACGGGGCCCGCATCGGGTGGATTTAACCAAACTTGGCATCAGCGAACAGACGATTCACCTCAATTGCAGCAGTTTTGACCAGTGGATAGCCGGTTTACAGCCTGATGTGGTGTTATTTGACCGCTTTATGCTCGAAGAGCAGTTTGGCTGGCGGGTGGAAGCGGCCTGTCCACAAGCGCTGCGGGTACTCGACAGCGAAGACTTGCATTGTTTAAGGGCGGCCCGTCAGCAAGCTTTTAAAGAAAAACGCCCGCTGCAAACCACAGATTTGTATTCAGAACTGGCAATACGGGAAATTGCCGCTATTTTGCGTTGTGATTTAACCCTGACTATTTCTGAATTTGAAATGACTTTGTTGCAGCAGACCTTTCAGGTGCCGGCCAGCCAGCTGGTTTATTGCCCCTTTTTACAGGAATACAGCGGCGAAGCTGCAGTTTTACCAGACTTTGCCGACAGACAACATTTTATATTTATTGGTAATTTTCGCCATGAACCCAACTGGCAGGCAGTGCTTTGGTTGCAACAGATCTGGCCTTTGATCCGCACTCAATTACCCAAAGCCGAACTGCATATTTATGGGGCTTATCCACCACCCAAGGCCACAGCGCTGCACAATGCCAAACAAGGTTTTTTGATGAAAGGCTGGGCTGATGATGCCGCCGCTGTGATGCAATCGGCCCGGGTTTGTCTGGCGCCTTTGCCTTTTGGTGCTGGTCTTAAAGGCAAATTGATTGACGCTATGCAAAATGGTACGCCCAGTGTCACCACCGCTATTGGCAGTGAAGGCATGTGTCTGGATGGGCAATTTGCAGGTTTAGTGGCGGATGGCAATCAGGGCATTGCCGATGCTGCCTGCGTGCTTTATCAGGACGAACAACAATGGCGTTGTGCCCAACAACAAGGGTTTGCCATTCTGGCGCAAAAGTTTAGCAAAAATAAGTTAGAACCCGCGATCTGGCAACAACTTGAAGCTGCCAGAGCGCAGCTTAGCAGTCACAGATCCCAGCTTTTTTTCGGTTTAATGCTCAGACAACAACAATACCGCAGCAGCAAATTTATGGGGCAGTGGATAGAAGCCAAAACCAGGCTGGCAGCACTTGAACAACAGTTATCGGAGGCAGAATGAATCAGCATAAAAAAACCATCAGCAGGGCGGAGTTGCAACAATTGCTGGAAGAGAAGTTAACTGCCAGTCGCATCAAAGACTATTGCCCAAACGGTTTGCAGGTGGAAGGCAAAAACCAAATCAGTAAAGTGGTGACCGGGGTTACCGCTTCACAAAAACTGCTCGATGCCGCAGTTGAGGCTGGGGCCGATGCCATTCTGGTGCATCATGGTTATTTTTGGAAAGGTGAAAGTTACGAAATTACCGGCATGAAAAAACGCCGTTTACAAACATTGCTAACACACGATATCAACCTGCTGGCTTACCATTTGCCGTTAGATGTACAACCCGAGCTTGGCAACAACGCCAGACTGGGTCAGTTGTTTGCTTTGGAAAATGTGCGGCCTCTGACCACAGTTGAACCCCTTGGTGTAGTGATGCTGGGGGATGTGCCTGCAGCCTTGCAACAACGTAACGCTGCCGACTGGGCCGCTGTTGTTGGTACTTTATTACAACGTCAGCCACTGTTGCATGCGGCTGGTGGTGATGCCATTAAAACGCTGGCCTGGTGTAGTGGTGGTGGTCAGGGTTATATCGATGTGGCTTTTGCTGCCGGCGCTGATTTATTTCTCAGTGGTGAAGTGTCAGAACAAACCATTCACAGTGCTGACGAGCTTGGTATTCATTTTATTGCGGCTGGCCATCATGCCACTGAACGTTATGGTATTGAAGCGCTGGGGCACTGGCTGGCGGCCACAACAGGCATTGAGGTTGAGTTTATTGACCTGCACAACCCGGCTTAACATGTTGTTTTTGATTATTCAGGTTGTGGCAAGTCGGTGATGCTGTTTTGTTCTGCTTCAGTTTGGCTCATTTGCCACTGTTGTAATACCAGCCCCAGATATTCGTAATGTACATAACCCAAAGCACTGATGGCGGTGACTGAAGGGATAAAATGACTGGCTTGCAGCTGGTGTGTCGTTCTTCTGATGGTGAAGTCAGTAGGGGCAGCCATGATCTGATGGTTTTTAAACAGCGGATTATGTTGTTGCTGGGCACCGGCAATAGCCTGGCTAACAGACTGCTCGTGATAAAACTGCACCCAGCGCATTGCCCTTGGCATATGCATGGCTGAAGTGACCAGTGCTGTGTTCTCATTGCCCACTGTTGTCAATAAGGTCTGAATTTCCTGCCTGGTATTGTGTGGCAGTTGATGTAAACGGATTTGCCCTGAAGTTACCCCCATTGCCACGGCATAACGGCGGGCCATTTCAGTATGCTCAGTCTGGCGACCTTCAATATGACCACTGAAATGCAATAACGCCTGTGGTTGTTGATGCCAAAGCCTTACAGCTTCGCTGACTCTGGCCAAAGAGCAGGGTTCCAGCTGACTGGTTAAAGGTAAAAAGTCGCTGTCCTGATGGTTACAACCCAGTACCCAGATATGCTGCAGCCGCATTTGAGTTGGCGAAGCGTCAAAAAGCTTGTATTGCAGCTCCAGCGGTGCAGCCAGCTGATCAACCAAAGGTTTGGTGCTGGCACCCCAAAGCAGCAGCAACAACAAAAGGCAACCGCCTTTGGCGGCTCGGGGCCGGAATTGATGTAACATAAGCAGCAAAATAGCCAGCAGCACAAAAATTACCGCTGGTGATGCCAGAATTTTAACGGGAACTTCCATAACACCATGACAAAAAACAAATCGGACCGCAATTTTGACAGCATAGCGGCGAAATTCCAGCAGAATATTTACCAAACCAGTAAAGGCCGGTTGCGCCAGCTGGTGTTACAACGGGATTTATCCGAATGTGCCGCGTTAGCACAACCAACCAGAGTGCTGGATGTGGGCGCAGGTCAGGGCCAACTGGCGTTGTGGCTGGCGTCATTGGGCCATCAGGTGCTGCTGACAGATTTGTCATCCGAAATGTTAGCCATGGCAGAGCAACAAGCAAAAGAGCAGGGGTTACTGCCACAAATCAACATTCAACACATCGGGCTTGCTGAGCTCGTGTCACAAAATAACCAATATCCGGTGGTGCTTTGTCATGCAGTGCTGGAATGGCTGGCCGATGCTGAACAGGCGATAACACAGCTGTGGCAATTGCTTACACCTGGCGGCACCTTGTCGCTGATGTTTTATAACGTTGACGCCAAAAGGTTTTCCAATATTGTGTATGGCAATTTTAACTATGTGCTGCGCGATTTAGCTTACAAAAAAAAGGTCAGTTTAAGCCCACAACATCCGCTGAATCCTTTAGATGTGTTGGGTTGGTGTCAGACACAAGGTTTTGAATTGTTGAGTAAAACCGGCGTGCGTTGTTTTCATGATTATTTACGCGACCGCTCTGAGCAGGAAACAGAATTTGATAAATTGCTGGAAGTAGAACTCAGATACAACAGAGTGGAGCCTTATGCTTCTTTGGGCCGTTATCAACATTTGTTATTAAAAAAACCACTCTGAGCTGACAACTCAAGGAGCCGGAACACCGCCCGACGGGCAACAGTGTTCCGGTGGCCAGCAGCGACATAAAATGCACGCTGTTTATTCAAACAAAGTGTACTCAAACAAAGTTTATTCAATCTACGCTTATCCAAACAACCTTTAGTCAAACTCCACTTTATATAACAAGTCCACTGAAGTATTCACGCTCTGCACAGCCTCCAGATACAACTTTTGCATCAGGCGGTAACGCAAAGTAAATTCACCAAACTGGTTAAAAATCCCCACACCATATTTCACCTGTAACTTTGGCGATAAATAACCACTGACCGTTACTTTTGAGTCGGTGCCACTGCCGGCAGTGTCGAGGCTGAGCTCTTTTAAACCAAAGACTTCACCCAGTTGGCCTACTAATTTGCCGCTGCTGGCTATGCCAATACCAATCAGGCTGGTGGTCATACTTTTATCCGAACTATTGCTGTTTAAATCACGGCCCATCAACAAATAAGCCAAAGCATTGGCCTGAGGTTTGGCCGGAGTGGAAAACACTTCCACCACCGGATTATCTGATAAGCCATTCACTCTTAAACCGGCAATGACACCATCTTCGGTTTTTTCCGGATTGCGGATAGCTTCAATCGCCATTAAAGGCTGATCAGCAGGGCCATTAAAATTCAGTTTGCCTTTACGCAGTTGTAAGTCCTGACCATAAGCGCGGAAAGTCCCGTTTTGTAACGTCACCTGACCATGCACCGTAGGCAAAGCGCCGTTTTGCCGCACACGCAATTCGCCGGCAAGTTTTGTTTTCAGGCCAAAGGCGGCCAGCTGCATATTGTCGCCCAGCACAACCCGTACATCTGAGCTTAAGCGCCAACGCTCTGAGGCAACATAATCCAGATCCTGAGTGTTGATCAGAATTTCATCATCCGACACTTTAGTGGCATTTTGTGGCAGGTCGTCCACTTCAATTTTGCCTTTGGGAATATTCACCAGGCCAGTTAAACGGCCGCCACTGGCATCGGCATTAAAATGTAAATCCGGTGATAAGGTCAGCTCGGTATTGGGCAAACTGACGCTGACGTTTTCTCCTTTGAGTGCCAGTTTGGCAAACCAATGGACGCTGCTTTGCCAGTCGGCGTTGCCGTCCATCCTGAGCCCTCCTTGTGGAGTGTTGAGTTCACCCGCTAACTGGCCCTGATAACCGTTAAAAGTTAGCTTCAGGCTGGCGTTTTGAATATCCATAGGTGCCTGACGGCCGGTCAGTTTTAATTGCTCCAGCTGAATATTACCCTGAAGTTCAGGGTTGTTCAGTTGGCCTGTGGCTTTGACATCGGCGCCAAGCAGCGCCTGAAACTGGCTGTAGTCGTTGAGTAAAGGCCGCAAGAATGCCAGATCCATTTGTTGCAGCTGAAATCTGGCATCTATGGTTTTTTCTTTTTTATCAAGCTGTTGTAATTTCAGCTTAAGTTTTGCTTCACTTTGTGCTGAAAAACCAATGGCCATTTCAGAGCGCAGTTCGTTGTTCTGCAGTTCTGCCTTTAGGGTCAGCTGCTGCCAGGGCACTTCTAATAAGCTGGTGGTCTGATAATTAAACTGACCGGCTTCGCCTTGTAGTTGTAATAGCAAAGTGGGTAATTGTTTTGGCAACCAGCCAAGTTTGAGCTGGCCATCAACACGGCCACTCAGGCTTTGGTTTTGGTCCAGCAATAAACTGAGTGACGCCAAATCAAGTTGATTGACAGTCACGGCAACAGCACCTTGGGTGGCGGATAACGGCTGGTCTGACGTTATGCAAAGACTGGCTTCTTTATCCAGCCAGCACGAAGGGCTAAGCCGCAGCGTTTTTTGCTGTTGTTGCCAGTTACTTTGCATAGGTTCGTCCAGTTGCCAGTCGCCCATATCTGATTTAAAACGGGCTTCCTGCCAGTGCGCCAGCCAGCTGTCTTTTTGGTATTGCCCTGTCATGGCCAGCACGGCTTGCAGCTGATGGCTGTCAATTTGCAAATGGCTTTGATGCTCGGACAAAGTGCCAACCAGCTGCCAATCCAACTGCTGTAGTTGTAAACCAGGCGCCTGCCCATCCTGAGCTTTCAGCGATAAAGAAGAAGGTTGTGCGCCAAGCGCAGCCAGAGTGCCGCTCAGGGTAAAACCAGCCAGCGCATAATCGTCCTGATAATTCAGCTGATTGCCGCTTAAATTGAGCGTCAGGGTTGGTGTTTTTGGCGCACCTGTTACGGCTATCAGGCCCTGCAACTGGCCTTCACTTTGCGCCACACTTTGCGATAAATCAGGCATTTGTAGTGCAATTTGCAGATCCCATTGTTCGGTGAGCACACCCTTTGCCGATAGCTGGTTTGGGCCATGACTCAGCGTAAGCTGTGGTGTTTGTACCGACCAATGCTCAGCATGTTGTTCCAGCTGCAGGCTGCCTTGCAGTTTCAGCGGCAGATCACGTAAATCACCGTTAAGCTGCATTGCCGACAGGTTCAGCCGGATGGCATCTGGCTGCAAACTGGCAGCCAGTGTCAGGTTGCCCGTTAAAATACCGGGATAATCGGCCCAGAATAAACCGGGTTGCAGTTCCTGGAGTGTTATTTCACTTTGTAGTTGTTGTGTGGCCAGATCCAAACTTGCTTTGGCCTTCAGGGCGCCGCCTAAGGTCTGCAGGTCGAATTGCTGCAGTTGCACCCGGGCTGTGGCTGCCTGATAGCGTGCGTCTATATCCAGCCGGCTGCCTGGTAAATCAGGGAACTGTAACTGAGTGCCACCTTTGAGCTGCAGTTCCGCGGTGGAACCCAGCAGGTGAAGCTGCAGGTTCGCCAGACGGTAACTGCGCTGCGTGTTTTCTGCAGCCACTTCAGCGTTGTCACTGGCTTCGGCAGCAACTTCATAATGCAGTGCTTCAGAGCGCAGCTGCAGATCAAATTCCGGCACTTTTTTGCTGAGGTCTAAACTGCCAGTGAGGCTTGCCTGCTGTTCACCACTGAGCTGTTTACCACTGAGCTGGGCGTTCAAAAGCACAGTGTGCAACGGCCCTTGCAGGCTGAGGTCTAGTTGTTGTTCAACTAACCAGGGCTGCTTTAAAAGCTGTAACTGAATATCAACAGAAGCTTTATCTTTGGGTTTGATATCCATCTGGCTTTGCCCTTGTAACAAGGGTTCTGTGGCGTGAAATTCATTCAGTGCCAGTTGCCAGTGCTGATGACTGAGATTGGCGTTCAGGTTGGCTGTTGTCAGTTTCAGCAGGGCTTTTTTGCCTGCAAACAGCTGAATGTCACTGAGCACTAAACTTTTAAGCTTCAGTTGCAGCGGTAATTCTATAGCCGCCAAATCCGGCAGCGCCGGTAGCTGTGGCAATTGCCAGCCCTTTGTTTTTGCTGTTTTTACCGCTTTTGCTGCAGCAGGCAGTTGAACTGTCAGCTGATCAACAACACTGTCGCCCAAATCCAGTTGGTCTTGTTGCCAGCTTAATGCAGTGTGTAACTTGTTCAGTTGCAGCTGCAACTCAGGTTGTTGCAGTATCAGGTTATTCACTGTGAGCCGGTTGATATGCAGCGGGAAGGGCGCATCTGGCATCGTCAGTCTGGTGTTGTTTTCCGTGGTTTTGGCAGCATGTTGTAACTTAAGTTTGGCGCCATCAAGCTGCAGATAATCCAGACACAAGGATTTGCCGCTGAAACAGCGCCAGTCAAGCCTTGCTTGTAAACTCTGGATATTAACTTGGTTGTGTTCATCCCGATACTGAATATCCAGCAGGGTAAAACCACGCCACAGGTCGCCGTTGATGCTGCCAACGGTAAAAGCAGGCACATAATAACCGGCCAGCAAGGCACCGAGTTGCAAGCTTAAATTGGTGCCAAGCAGCGCCAGACTGATTAAAAACAGCGCCAGCAGGCTTAACAAAAAACGTTTCAGCAGATACCAGCTGAACTTCATAATTCAGGCCCAAGGGTAAAGTGAATGCGAAAGTCGGTACCGGGTTTGGCGTCGAGGCCAAAAGCAAAATCAAGCCGCACCGGGCCTATCGGCGATGCCCAGCGAATGCCAGCGCCGACGCCTCTTTGCCAGTCAGGGTTATTGTTCCAGACACTGCCGTAGTCGGTAAAAAGCGCCAGCCACCAGTCGCCTTTCACTCTGTGTTGATATTCCATAGTGGCCACCGCCATATGCAAACCGCCAATATAAAGGCCCTGCGCGTCTTGTGGCGCCACTGTGCGGTATTGATAACCACGCAGGCTGTTATCGCCACCGGCGAAAAAGCGTAATGAAGACGGAATATTTTCGATGCTTTCCTGCAAAATAGTGCCGGCGTCAAAGCGCAGCAGCCAGCGTTTATCAACACTCCAGCTGCCAATTTTGCCGGCTCTGCCGCGTAAACGGATAAAATCGGTGTCGGAGCCCCAGCTTTGGTCGGCAATTTCGGCCGCTATCAGGTAATAATCGGCGTCCTGCGGCATACTGCCGCCGCTGTTGGTGCCCTTACTAAAACTAATGCCCGGCATAAAAAGGTTAGAGGTTGCTGCCTGCGTGCCTTGTAAATAATCTTCATATAACCAGCGCATTGAAACATTACGGTTCCAACCGTTTTTGAGCAGCCAGTTGCGCTCGGCCAGCAGGTTAAATTCCTGACTGACGGTGTCGAGTTTATCGAGGTTTTTATAACCCAGCACAAACTGGTAATAGTCGTTATTGACGTCCCGCAGCGGCATTTTGTAGCGGGTTTCCAGAATTTGCTCCGGATTAGACAAGGCTAAATCTGCACCCAGGCTATGGCCTCTGTCATTAATCCAGGGTTTTTCCCACTTGGCTTTGAGGCGGCCATGTACGTCGGTTTCATAACCGACACCGGCCTCCACACTGTTTTTCAGTGCAGGCGTCAGTTCGATGCGAAGCGGCAACTCACCGTTTTTCCGGTTTTCAACGTCGGCTTCCAGGTTAATGCTGCCAAACCAGTTGGTGGTGGCAAGCGATTGATTTAGCTCGCCAAGCAGTCGGGCAGAGTAGTGGTCGCCTTTGCGGAATTTTAATAACGACTTTAAGCGGGCTTTTTTTATTTGCGCACCATGAAAACTGATGTCACCAAATTTATACCTTTGGCCAGAATCAAAATACAGCCTTACTGTGCCGCGCCTGTCGCCTGGTTTGACATAAAGTTCAGAGCGGATAAATTTGGCGTCAAAAAAGCCTTTGCGGTTGGCAAGGCTCATTAACTCGCTTTTATAATTTTCATATTTGCCATGGTGCAAACGTTCGCCTTTTTTTGGCGCAGCGTTTTTTAAAAGTTGCAAAAACTGGGTGTCATTGGCGGCACCACCATAAATACGTAAATCGTTGGTTTGAATATACACATATTTATTGGCATTAATTTTGGCTTTGAGCACATAATCTTTGCCGTCTTTTTCATCAATAAAATCAACAACAACCTGATAATACCCCAGGCCTCTGAGCGCTTTTTTAATATCGCGGCTGACACGGTTTTTAAAACGGGCCGAAGTGTTAATTTCTGCTGCAGCAATAGACGACAGATAAAGCTCAATGTTTTCTTTACGCTCACCTGTGACGCCAATCAGTTCAATACGATTGGCTGCAGCAGCAGTGGCCGCGGTGAACAACAGCCACAACAGCAGGCAAAAGATAAATACAGAGCCCTGACTGAAACCGCGAATGACCAAACTCCTTGTCTGAAAAAAAGTAAAAGCTGCTGGCAGGCAATCAGCGTTCTGGTTCTGAGTAAAAGTGCTGGTAAAAGTTCAGCAGTAACAAGATAACTGGCTGATTTTTCAGCAGTGCAGGCGCTTTCCTGGCGGCATGCACTGCAAAACAACCTTTTAGTCAGCAAGCGCTGCCGTGTTTTCGGTTTTATCTGCCGGAGCATCGGCATTATCAGCAGTTAACAAAGGCTCAGTGCTGCCAATTTGTTCACAAAGGATCCAGTCTTTTTCATCCACCCAGTTTTGTGCGCCATTTTTTACCGTGCGAATAGGCACTATATAACGGCAGCTGGTTTGTGGTTTGACTGAGGCAAAAATTGGCACAAAACCAAAATTCAGCGCTGTTTCAATCAATGCCTGCTGGTTATGCGGGTCAATGTCGGCCGCTTCGTCAATATAAATAGGAATACGGTATTTACCGCGTTCCCGTTCAGCCAATAACTGCCGGATAAACAACATGCCACACAATAACTTAATGGTAATACGGGTACCGTTGGAGCCGGCTGAATCTATTTTGTCAAAATATTCCACTTCACCGGCGCGGTTGACCACTTTAAAGCGGATATCAAATAAATCAGACAAAGTCAGGCCCGATTTTTCGCTGGCGGCCTGAATAAGATAATCTTTGGCAGCGTTAATTTCGCGCTCGTCTGTGGTGACACCCGGTGCTAATAAATCCAGGGTATCGCCTTGCTGATAAGCGTCCGATGTGGTCAGGATAGTGTCGATATGACCGACCAGCAGTTTGCGGTCGACAATCTCAATTTTAAAATCCTGCAAATTGGAAATCTGATGACGCCAGATCCCGCGGTTAAAACTATTGAGCTCGCGATGCAGACGTTCTAAGTCTGATCTTAAACCCTTCAGCGTTGACGCCACTTCGGTTAATGCCACTCTGGCGCGGCGTTCAATAGCTTCACGCTCTTTATCCAGATGGTGAAAAGCCTGGATCAGCTTCTGGTATTTGGCATCTTCATCAGTTTCGGCTTCAAATTTGCTGATGCCGGTATTAAAAATAAACAAATAGGTATTTTTAATATTGATATCCA
>NZ_JAVBXS010000102.1 GCF_030824435.1 Rheinheimera sp. | reverse complement strand
CCAGCGCCTGAGTGCTAAACAGCCCGGCCACAAGCAGGGTGCCAAGCAGGTAGTTGGAGTGTTTCATCATGTTCCTTTTTTATTAACTATTTTATTGTAATGTTGCATTTTTAATGCTCATCCATTAAAGGCTAATAAAGTAAATTCTTCAATGCTATTTTTTCACAGCTGTAATTTTTTGTAATAACTGCCTTTTTATCAGTGGTTTCTTTTGACTTGCTGTTACGGCTTACTTGGAATTGTGTTTAAATTCAATTTGTTAAGGTGGCGTTGTTGTTTGTGGCCAGGTTGCAACAGGCCAGGACGGGTGATGGCAGCAGCTGCAGATTTTTGCCAAAACAGAATTTATTTTGTGTTAACAATCAAAATCTTAACAACGACAAATGCGGATATTGGCCATTGGTTAAAAAAACAACTGTTCAGACCAGCTACATCGGCTTAAAATACGCGCCCTTTGCGAGCTGATGTTGCAAATAATGGAGCAAACATGAATTTTTTAACCACCGTAGTTTTGGCTGTTGGTTTATCTCTCTGGTCTGTTGCCGCTCAGGCCACACTGATTATCAACGGTAGTTTTGAAGCCAATGTGGTGGCCAAAAACAACTGGAAATATTTTAGTGCCACTCAGGTGGCCGGCTGGGAAGGTAGCAATATCGAAATCTGGCACGGCCTGAATGGCGTCACAGCAGGTGAAGGCAAACAACATGCGGAGTTAAACGCCGATGGCAACAACAAAGGCGCTTGGTCTATTTATCAGAATTTTGCCACTGAAATGGGCAAAACTTATGACTTTTCTTTTTTGTACCGCGCCCGCACCAATCACAATGAAGCCTTTTTGTTTAGCATTGCTGATATTAAAACCACAGTCGACAACCACAAAGTCGGTCAGTGGCTGAAATTCAGCGGCAGCTTTACTGCCAACAGCTTATTGAGCAGCATTCGTTTTACCTCGTTAAATAACGGCACTATGGGTAACTTGCTGGATGATGTGCAGGTAACAGCAGCGCCGGTGCAGCTGCAACAAGTCGACGTCGATGAAGCCTCTACTCTGCCTGTATTGGCGTTAGGTTTGCTATTGCTGGCACTGCGTCGCCGCCGCCCGGCATAAAAGCCTGCTTTGCGGTTCTGGCTCAGCCATATTGCACAATAAAAAAACCGCCTGCAGGCGGTTTTTTTGTTACTTATCAGTAAGCCAAAACAATGTTTGGATAACCTAAAACCCTTAGTGCAGATGCCTGTGGCCATGTTTAGCGCTGTTGCTGGCGTTGCCCTGGGGCAGCGGCTGGCGCTCAATGGCTGGTTTTTCAGTGACAAAAGGTTTAATACCCATAGCATTATAAATATCGGCCGGATACATGGCTTTGCCCTGGGTGATCACCAAAGCTAACTTTCGGATATCCGCGATATTTTTGGTTGGGTCACCATCTACCAGCAATAAGTCAGCGTCTTTACCCACTGCAATATGGCCTTTGTTGGATTCCACTTTGCTGTAACGGGCGCCGTTTAAGGTGGCTACCTGCAGCGCTTGTGCTGGTGTTAACCCGGCCTTGACCAACAGCTCCAGCTCACCCTGCAAGGTAAAACCTGCCAGCTCATCTGTACCTGCCACCACCGGAATACCGGCCTGGTACATTAAACCAACAAACTCCACCATTTTGGCGTAAGACCTGGCATAAAGTGCTGCTGTGGTTGCATCCGGAATATCCAGTTCAGCAGTGGCGTACCGGCGCTGCAAATCAGGTGGTAAATGATCCACTATAGCCTGCCATGGGTCGCCAACAGTGCCATCTACTTTTTTCAGGAAATCAAAGGTGGCCAGCGTTGGGTCTACCACTATGCCTTTGTTTTTCATCAACTTAATATAGTCTTGAACTGCTTTACCCTGTAAATCCAGATCCGCCACCTGTTTGGCCGGTAAATAAAAACGCTCCAGCGTGCGGGTGTCGGTGTCAGGTTTTACCAGGAAATTCAGCAATAACTGGTTAATATGCTGAATTTCGTCATAACCTGCGGCTATTACATCTTCTGCTTTTAAAAAGGCCGGCACATGACCGCTGACTCTTAAACCACGTTGATGGGCATAAGCCACAGTGTCTTTTAAAATGGCTTTAGGGAAAGAGTTATAAATTTTCAGTTGTGGATAACCGTGGGCGGCGTACCAGTCAATGGCCGCTTTGGCGCCGGCTAAATCTTTAATCACAAAACCATTACGGGCTGAATAAGGGCTTTCCCCTTCGAGGAAACCTGTTGGCACCACTGTAGGTGCCAGCAATTGGCCAGCGCTAGTTTCACCTATCATCGCCTGAATACTGTTGTTGTCATTGCCCATATCACGCAGCGTGGTAACACCAGCGGCTAAGTGCAAAGGGCCTTCCCAGCGGGATAAATGGCCATGCATATCAAATAAACCCGGCAATACAATACGGCCTTTGCCGTCGATGCTGTTTTGCGCCTGGGTGGCTAAAGTGCCGGTGGGTACTATGGCGGTAATTTTGCCACGCAGCATAAATACGTCACTGGGTGCGCCCAGTTTGGTGCTGATGCTGTCAAACAACCGGACATTACGCAGCACTGTCAGGCCAGGCAGATCTTGCGGAATATCTTCGGCCAGGCTGGTCAGCAGTTTGGTTTCGGCTTGTTTTTGTATTTGCGCCATTTTGCCGGCATTGTGCTGCCAGCCTTCTTCAATCAGCGTTAAATAACCGGGGGAAATGCTGGCGAATAATCTTGGGTTTTCACCTGTTGTTGCCCATACCAGGTTAGGCTCAAGCCCAACCCCTGTTTGTACCAGCAACTGTACCTGTTGTTTTTCACCGTCTTTTTCCACTATCAGCGAACTGACATTTTGTTGGGTTAATGTGCCGGATGGTAATAACGCCAGGGTATTGCCGCCCGTTTTGGCAATAGCACCAATAGCAACAGAAGCCAGTTCAGGCGAGCCGTCCACCGGCAAATACATGGCGCTGCCATTGACCTTGGCTTCACCTTTTTTCTCACCGGCACTCCAGCTGGCCTTATCGCCCTGGCGGTCAAATTTTTCGTTAATCACAGAACCAAAAGTCGATTTGCCCTGGCCGCTGTAGCTGGCAATGGTGCCGTCGGCGTTTAGCTTAATGTTTTCGTTGAGTTCAGGGCCGCGGCCGTTGTCTTTAAAAATAAAACGTACCTTGATATCGCCGTTATCTGCGACATCGACAATTTGTTCACCGGCTTTGACGCCGTTGTCGACCAGAATAGTGTAACGGCGTTGTTCGCCGGCCAGGCTTTGACTGGCAAAAGAGGCCAACAACAGCAGGCCAAGATAATGAAGACGCATAAAAATCCTTAAAAATGGCGGGCATAAAGACTGACAATAACAAAGGCGGCGCTTTAAACGCAATGCAACTGAACCTGCTGTGTTGGGGTGTTGGGCTGATGTGCAGCCAGGTGCTGCAGATAAAAAACAACAATCTGCAGAAAAACAGCAGCTGATGGCAGGTCAGACTTTGGCCGGCGGCCGTTTTGCGGTAGCATAGGCACCCTTTGCCCGAATGTATTGAACTATTGCATGTCTGAAGCGGTGTTTCCTGTTAGTGCAGCCACGCTGCAACTTTGGTTTGATCCTGGTACTTTTCAGCGCGCCCGCGCTTATTGGCAGGCCGGAAAAGTGATCAAGCTGGAATACAGCGAAGATCTGTCACAAATCAGCGCCCAGGTCTGGGGCGAAGCCTTATCACCTTACCGGCAGTTTTTGTCGTTAAAACCGCATGGCGCCGAATGGCGTTTAACCGACTCCTGCAGCTGTCCAGTGGGTGGTCGTTGTAAACATGTGCTGGCGGTGTTGTTAAAACTTAAACAAGTGTATGAACAACAGCAGCTTGGTTTGCAGCAATTGCCATTACGCCAGCTCAGTCAATGGTTTAGCGATGCTGAACGTTTAGCTAAAACAGATCCCAGCCTGGAAAAACTCAAAGACGTGGTGTTGTATATCCTGAGTTATGGCCAGTCGGGTTTGCAGTTGTATCCACGCCGGGTCAAACAAAATAAAAAAGGCGGTTACAGCAAAGGCCAGACCATCAGTGCACAGGAATTTTCCGGTTATTTAGTGCCTTATTGGATTGAAGAAGCCGATTTCCGGCTGATTAACCAGTTCCGCTCGCAAAACATCCGTGAACAATCTTTGCTGGAAGACGAATGGGGTTATCAGCTACTGCAGCAAATGATGGCCACTGGCCGTTGTTATTTTGGTGAAGCCCGTCACGAGCTGCAACAAGGGGCGCCAAGGCCATTAAAACTGCAATGGTTGGTGGGCAAAAACGGCCATCAACTGGTGTGGGATTTAGGCGATGACGCTGAACTGGAAGTGGTGTACACCACACCACCTTGTTATCTGGACACCACCCATTTTGTGATTGGTTTACTGGACACTGAACTGAGTGGCCGCGAGCTTAAGCTGCTGGCAAAAATGCCGCCAGTGCCAAATGACGTGGTGCTGGACAGTGTCAGCAAGTTGCAGAAGTTATTTCACAAAGTCACTTTGCCCGTGCCCAAAGGGGTGGCGATGGAGCGTATTGATGTGACGCCTGTGCCAGTGTTGCAGCTGTTAATGCAGCAGAAAAACCCGGGTGAAGGCAAAAGACCAAGGGCGCATTTGGCTTTTGCTTATGGTGACTTTGTGTTGCCGCTGGATTTACAACAAGCCCAAACCGAAATTAAAGAAGCCAATCGCACCGTATTTATTAAACGTAGCCGCGCCGATGAAACTCAGGCGCTGGAGCAATTATTGGCTTTAGGCTTAGTGGCTTTGCCGGATCAGGACCAGCCGGTAGCTTTTGGCGTGGGTGATGGCCCGGACAACCCACAGCTTTGGCAGCCGTTATTGCAGGCTTTGCCAGACTTAACCAATCAGGGCTGGAAAGTGTCGCAAGCGGCTGATTTTAATTTGGATATTCTTGCAGTTCAGCCGTATTTACAGGTGCAGGATGGTAAACAAGGTGGTTTTGAGCTGGGTATTTCGGTGGATATTGACGGCCAGCAAGTGCCGTTATTGCCACTTATTACCCAGTGGTTACGCCAATATGGTTTGCCAACGGCCGGCCAGCAAATCTGGCTGAGTTTGCCACAAGGTAAGCTGGCGCTACCGGTTAGCCTGATTCAGCCGTTAATTGACACCATTATTGAATTGCTGAACCTGAGCAAATCGCCTCTGATGCTGGAACTGCCCGACTTTAAAGCTGCATTATTGCCACCACCTGGCGCTGCGGAAATTCAGTATCTGAATGCCGGGCGGCTGGAACGGTTAAGCAGCCAGCTACATAACTTTGCCGGTATTGTTGAGGTTGCCAAACCAGAGCGGTTACAGGCCGAACTTCGGCCTTATCAGCAACAAGGTCTGAACTGGCTGAGCTTTTTACGCCAATATGGCCTGGGTGGTATTCTGGCCGATGATATGGGCCTGGGTAAAACTTTGCAGGCCTTAAGTTTTTTACAAAAAGAACGTGAAGAAGGCCGGTTAAATGCACCTGTGCTGATTGTCTGCCCCACCAGTTTATTGGGTAACTGGCAGCAGGAAGCGGCACGTTTTACGCCAGATTTACGGGTGTTGCAGTTGTATGGTGCTAAACGTCAGCATTTGTTTGAGCTGCTCAGCGACTACAACATTATTGTCACCAGTTATCCGCTGTTGGTGCGGGATATAGGTTTGTATCAACGCCATAAATTCAGCGCTGTGATTCTGGATGAAGCCCAGCATATTAAAAATTCCGGCAGTCAGGCGGCGCAGTCAGTACGGTTGTTAAAAGCCGATTTTCGTCTGGCGCTTTCCGGCACCCCTTTGGAAAACCATTTAGGCGAGCTTAAATCTTTGTTTGATTTTGTGTTGCCTGGTTTACTTGGCACCGAACAACACTTTTTGCAGGTGTATCGCCGTCCTATTGAAAAACAAGGCGATAGCGAAAGAGCTTTTGCGTTAAAACAAAAAATTGCGCCTTTTATGTTACGCCGTACTAAAGCGCAGGTGGCCACCGAATTGCCTGATAAAACCGAAATTCTGCAATTACTGGAGCTGGAAAGTGACCAGCGCAATTTATACGAAAGTATCAGGCTGGTAATGGAAACCAAGGTGCGGGAGTTATTCCTGCGCAAAGGTGTTGCCGCCAGCCAGATTGAGTTTTTAGACGCTTTGTTAAAACTGCGGCAGGCTTGTTGCGACGCCAGACTGGTGCCAATAGAGCAGGCGCAAGCGGTAAAACATAACGCCAAGTTGCAGTGGTTACGCGATAACTTGCCGGAGATGCTCGAAGAAGGCCGCAAAATTCTGCTGTTTAGTCAGTTTGCCAGCATGCTGAATCTGATAGAACAAGAGCTGGAATATATGGGCATTTCTTATAGCAAACTGACGGGCCAGACCAAAAAACGCCAGGATCAAATCGACGCTTTCCAGCGTGGTGAAACTTCGGTGTTTTTAATCAGTTTAAAAGCCGGTGGTACTGGTTTAAACCTGACAGCGGCCGACACTGTGATCCACTACGACCCATGGTGGAACCCGGCGGCAGAAAATCAGGCAACAGATCGCGCCCATCGTATTGGTCAGGACAAAGCAGTGTTTGTGTACAAACTGATAGCCCGCAACACTGTGGAAGAGAAAGTACAAAAATTACAACAGTTTAAACAAGGTTTAGCTGACCAGTTATTTGCCGGTGGCAAAGGTCAGGTATGGCAGGGCAGTGCTGTTGATTTATTGTCGTTATTTGCCGAAACCGATAGCAACCAGGCCAACACAGCGGATTTAACACCACAGCTGCAATCAGGCTGAAGCAGCCTATGCTGCGGCTTGCAGGCGCGCCCCTGTAGCCGCAGTTTAATGGTTCAGGCTTTGGGCATTACCGGCGCTGTTGTTTTGTGGTGGTTTGGCTGAGGTCGCAGGTAAATGCTGCTGAATGTGCTGAATTAATTGCTGCAATTGTTGTTTGTTTTCATCGTCATACCAGCTCAGCATTTGCCGTTGGTAATCCGGATCCGCCCATAAGGTTAACAGCTGTTGATTCACCTGCTGGATCACTTCTTTGGCTTTGGGGTGTTTACTGCAACCGACATAAGTTGCGTCCCGCTGCTCAGCCCCAGCCACCGGAAAATATTCCAAATCTAACAGCGGTTGCCTTGAGCCACTTTGCAGATAGCTGATGCGGTGTGGGTAATCAATTAAAAAATCCACCCGGCCCGCCAGCAATAAATCGACCGGGTTGTTTTCGGTAAAGCTGCGTTGTGCCAACAAAGCATTGGGCTTTTTTAATGTTTGTTCAATGGCTGGTGCATAACTGCGGCCTTGTTCCAGCAAGCCGGTAAATTGATGTTCGCTAAGCAGTTTTGCCAGATCAACAGCACCTTGCTGTTGTATCAGTTGCTGTTTTAAATGTTGACTGAGTGGGCTATTGCTCAGCGTTGCCATAGCCATATGCATCACCACCCCGGCCGGTATCGACAACTCCATGGTTTTTTTACGTTTTTCATTGGCCAGAATGCCAAAGCTGCAATACAAAGTTGAGTTATCTATATGCAGCAGTTCACGGCGTTCAAAACTGACAAAACGGCTTTTATGCTGATACTGCGGCAGTAGTTTAATCAGCATTTTTTCCATTTGATCGCTGGAGCCTTTGCCTTGTTCCGGGCCATGTAATAAACGAAATGGCGCTAAATCCACCATCAGCCAGTGAATGGTGGTGTTACTGGCAGCCAGACAAGAACTGGCAGCAAACAACAACAAAGTTGCACAAAATTGACGCATTGGGAAAGTCCATTAGAGGAACAGCAAGTACCATAACAAGAGCTTGGTTGGGCTGCAAGCTGCCAGTTTATTCGGGACAACTTTGTGCGACAATAACTTTGCATTTTCAGCTGAACAGCGGTTAAATGCCTGAAATCACGTCGAAATCACAGCCTTGTTGTTGCTGAAACTGCGTTTTCCGCCACCTCAGCACCCCACAAGCAACAGCTGAACGCCGAGCAATTTTTCGGCCGGCCACAACAACATTCATCAACAGAAGGAGCCATATGAAAGCACTGCTAAAAGCCTGGGCCACGCAACAACAATGGCTGGACACCAGTCTGGCTTATTATCTGCTGATTATGTTGTTTATTTTGTTGTTGTCGGTGGCGCTGCATCTGGTGTTGCACCGGGGCTTGTTGCGGTTATTTGCCGCTAAAGCACAAACCCAGCAGTGGCGGCAAAGCCTGCAACAAAGCAGTTTATTAAGCCGGTTAGCCTTTACCGCTCAGGGTTTCGTGTTGATGTGGCAGGCCAATTTTTGGTTGGATGCCGGTTCCGAAACCTTATATTTGCTGAATCTGCTGACGCAGTTGTGGATTTTATGTTTTGGCATGGCCAGTTTTTTTGCCTTGCTCAATACCCTGGAAGCCTTGTTGCAATACAAGGGTTTTGGTAAACAAGCGCCCATCCGCGGTTTATTTCAGAGTATCAAGCTGCTGAGCTCGGTGCTGGCGCTGATTCTGGCTTTGTCTTTGTTATCGGGCAAATCACCACTGCTGTTACTCAGCGGCCTTGGTGCCATGACCGCCATTTTATTATTGGTATTTAAAGACCCTATTTTAGGTTTTGTTGCCGGTATTCAGTTGTCGGCCAACCGCATGCTCGCCTTAGGCGACTGGCTGGAAATGCCCAAATATGCCGCCGACGGTGAAGTAATAGAAATGAGTCTGACCACAGTTAAGGTGCGCAACTGGGACAATACCATTACCAGCATTCCGGCTTATGCGCTGATATCCGATTCTTTTAAAAACTGGCGGGGTATGAGCGAATCTGGCGGCCGCCGTATTAAAAGGTCAGTATTTATTGAAGCCAGCAGTGTGCGTTTTTTAACGGATGAAGATATTCACCGCCTGCAACGTTCCAGTTTGTTGCAGCCTTACCTTGATAAAAAGCTTTCTGAAATAACAGCTTATAACAAAAGCTGCGATATGAGCTCAGTGCTGAACGGCCGCCGTTTAACCAACCTTGGCACCTTGCGCGCTTACCTCACTGAGTTTTTACAGCAACACCCCGATATTCATAAAAATATGACACGGATGGTGCGGCAGCTACCGTCCGGCCCCACCGGCATTCCGCTGGAGATTTACGCTTTTTGCAGCAACACCGCCTGGCTGCATTACGAAACTGTGCAAGGCGATATTTTTGACCATATTTTTGCTGTGATTAACGAGTTTGATTTAAGGGTTTATCAGCAGCCTTCTGGGTATGATTTACGGCAGTTGAAACTGTGATAACCCTTGGGTTTATGCTGCGGTTTGATTGATGCCTAAGGCATGGCGTTCAGGTTTTTCAGCTGGCAGTTGATGGCGTTGTGCAAGCCGTGACTCGCAGCGTCTTTCTGACTCCGGTGACAGATCTATTCAACTACATAGGTGACACTGTTAGTTCAAACACATGGGTAACAGGTTATTGAACCGGTTTGGTTGATGCCTGCGGCATGGTGTTGTAAAAGCGGTTTCGCCGCAAGGGCGAGCTACTTTCTTTGCTGACAAAGAAAGTAGCCAAAGAAATCACCCCGGGTACGGTTCACACTCATAGGTGACACTTTAGTTCAACCACATAGGTAACACTTCTCTGGATGAAATTAACCACATCCGGAGGAGATTATGCCGTGGAATGAGGTGAAGCCTATGGAT
>NZ_JAVBXS010000032.1 GCF_030824435.1 Rheinheimera sp. | reverse complement strand
GCCACCACCGCTAATTTAAAGGCAAGGGAATAATCTTTTTGCGTACGCTTGGCTATTGCATTCATGACACTCTCCACGGTTCAGGATAAAAAGTGTCAACATTATTCAGGACGGGTCACAGTAAATAAAAAAAGCGGCTTCGGCCGCTTTTTTATTGTCACAATTTAAAGTCATCGCACAGTGTGCTGCAAATTTTCGTTAAAGAGAACCTTTGACCAAAAATGGATACTGTCATCACGCCACATTGGCAGTCTTTATCAAGTACCTTGCCTTTAGTGCTTTATCAAGGTTATCTGTCAGACAAAGCGCTGGAATTTTTGTGCGCTAGTCCGCATCCGAGGTAGTTTTGTCCCGCTTTACATTTTGCAATCAAGTCGATGAAGTTTAGCTTGCAGCAGAACTGCAGTTATGAGATCAGGCGGAGTCAGCAGAGAATGTTGCGACCAAGGTTGCATTGACAAGCAATTCAATGCGTGGTGTAACATGGTGATGCAGAGACGATTCTTATGCTGCTGGCTGAGCTCTCAGCCATGATTGTTCGCTTCCGGAGCCGGGCGGTTGGAGTTCTGATGAAACATATAAAAGCTTATCAATTGGAAGTGCAGCAGCGCACTTTGTGGGTACGTGCTAATGGTGTGTCGACGCTGTTGGTGGCTTCTGACTATCAAAAAGATTTTAAAGCAGCAGCACAACCCTTGCTTGGCAGCGAGTGGGCCGTAGTGGTTGATATGAGATTGTGGCAAATGAGCCCGCAGCAAGTATTTGATTTATTTAAAGCTGTTGTGAGCTGGAGTTATACCAATCAGTTAAAACATGTGGAAGTAATTAAACCTGCCGATCCTTTATTGCTCTGGCAATATTTAAAAGCGACGGATGTGGAACAACCTGATGATGTGATACGTAATTTTGTTGATGATGAAGAAACTGCCCGCCTGCATTTACAGGCGGCCGGTTATCTGACAATAAAAACTTAGCCGCGCGGTAATACCAGTTTTTTCTCCTTGGCAGCACGGTAAAGCACCAGAATGTGGCCAATTACCTGAACTTTTTCTGCTTTGGATTCACGCACTATAGCGTCCATTACTGCAACTTTTTCGTCACGGTCAATACTTGGTACTTTTACTTTAATCAGCTCGTGATGCTCAAGTGCCAGATCAATTTCAGCCATCACACCCTCGGTGAGGCCATTACCGCCTAACAGAATAATTGGCTTTAATTCGTGTGCTTTTGCTTTTAAAAACTGTTTTTGTTTGTTTGATAAACTCATAAGTAGACTTTTTCCATTGGGAAAGCTTGAAATTACGCTATTGTACCGCCATCTTGCAGGGAAGACCAATTAAGAGTAGTTCCATGACCAAGAAAAAGCGTTCTGCCAGTTCATCGAGGTGGCTGCAGGAACATGTATCCGATCCTTTTGTGCATAAAGCACAAAAATTAGGTTTACGTTCGCGGGCTTCATTTAAGCTCGAAGAAATACAACAAAAAGACAAGCTGATTAAACAGGGTAATACCGTTGTTGACCTAGGTTCGGCGCCAGGCAGCTGGTCGCAACTGGCGGCTGAGCTGGTTGGACCTTCAGGTTTTGTGATTGCCTGTGATATTTTGCCGATGGATCCACTGGCCGGTGTTGCCTTTTTGCAGGGTGATTTTCGTGAAGATGCAGTGCTCAATGCGCTGCTTGACCGTATCGGTGGCCGCAATGTTGATGTGGTGTTGTCCGACATGGCCCCCAACATGAGCGGTAATGCCACAGTTGACCAAAGCCGCAGTATGTACCTGGTGGAACTGGCGCTGGATATGTGCAGTAAAGTATTGAAACAGAACGGCAGTTTTGTGGTCAAAGTATTTCATGGTGATGGTTTTGAACAATATGTGCAAAACATCCGTAATGTATTTAGCACTGTACGGATCCGAAAGCCCGATTCGTCACGTTCACGTTCGAGCGAGACTTATATCGTGGCGACAGGCTTCAAACTCTAGTAAAGTAGCAACAGAAGCATTTTCTGGTAACAAGAGGTTATAACCTTGAGCGACATGGCAAAGAATTTAATGGTATGGCTGGTGATCGCCGTCATTTTGATGACGATGTTCAACAGCTTCAGTCCAACCGACCGTAGCGAGCGGCAAACCAGTTACACGCAGTTTATTAACGACGTGAAACAAGGTCAGGTACGCGAAGTAAAAGTTGACCGAGCTGGCCTAGTGACCGGCGTAAAACGTGATGGTCAGCGTTTTGAAACTGTGATCCCAGGTGGTTACGACGATGGTTTGTTAAAAGACCTGATTGAAAACGGTGTGGATGGCACAGGTGTGCAGCCGGAAGAAGGCAGTCTGCTTGGTCAGATTTTTATTTCCTGGTTCCCGATGTTACTGCTGATTGGTGTCTGGATTTTCTTTATGCGCCAGATGCAGGGCGGTGGCGGCAAAGGCGCTATGTCTTTTGGTAAAAGCCGTGCCCGTTTAATGGGTGAAGATCAAATTAAAACAACTTTTGCTGATGTAGCAGGTTGTGATGAAGCGAAAGAAGAAGTATCTGAGCTGGTCGATTATTTAAAAGATCCGTCACGCTTCCAGAAACTCGGTGGCCGTATTCCAAAAGGCGTATTAATGGTTGGCCCACCAGGTACAGGTAAAACTTTGTTAGCCAAAGCCATTGCCGGTGAAGCAAAAGTACCGTTTTTCACCATTTCAGGTTCTGACTTTGTTGAAATGTTTGTGGGTGTTGGTGCCTCACGAGTGCGCGACATGTTCGAACAAGCGAAAAAAGCCGCACCTTGTATTATTTTCATCGATGAAATTGACGCCGTAGGCCGTCAGCGTGGTGCCGGTTTAGGTGGTGGTCACGACGAACGTGAACAAACCTTAAACCAGATGCTGGTTGAGATGGATGGTTTTGACGGTAACGAAGGCATTATTGTCATTGCTGCGACCAACAGGCCAGACGTGTTAGATCCTGCGTTATTACGTCCGGGTCGTTTTGACCGTCAGGTCACTGTTGGTTTACCGGATGTGCGTGGCCGTGAACAAATTCTGAAAGTGCATATGCGTAAAGTGCCATTAGGTGATGGTGTTGATGCATCATTAATAGCCCGTGGTACCCCTGGTTTTTCAGGTGCTGACTTAGCCAATTTGGTGAACGAAGCAGCGCTGTTTGCCGCCCGTAACAACCGTCGTGTCGTGTCGATGGATGAGTTTGAAAAAGCCAAAGACAAAATTCTGATGGGTACTGAACGTCGTTCTATGGTGATGACGGAAAAAGAAAAAGAAATGACGGCTTACCACGAAGCAGGGCACGCTATTGTCGGTCGTCTGGTGCCTGAACACGACCCTGTGTACAAAGTGAGTATTATTCCACGTGGCCGCGCCCTGGGTGTCACTATGTATTTACCTGAGCGCGACAGAGTCAGTCATTCCAAACGTTATCTGGAAAGTATGATCAGCTCGTTGTTTGGTGGCCGTATTGCCGAACAAATCATTTATGGTACTGAAGCTGTCAGTACCGGCGCTTCAAATGACATTGAACGGGCCACTAACCTGGCGCGTAAAATGGTCACCCAGTGGGGCTTCTCTGAAAAACTGGGTCCACTGCTATATGCCGAAGAAGAAGGCGAAGTGTTTTTAGGTCGTACTGTGACAAAAAACAAAAGTATGTCTGAAGACACTGTGAAACTTATTGACTCCGAAATCCGTGATTTTATTGACCGCAACTACGCGCGTTCAAAACAGCTGATTGAAGAAAATATGGATATTCTGCATGCGATGAAAGATTGTCTGATGCAGTATGAAACCATTGATGCTAAACAGATTGATGATTTGATGGCACGCCGAGACGTTCGGCCTCCGGAAAATTGGGAACCAAAAGATAAAAAGCCTGATCAAAGTTCAGGTGGTGATGCCGCAGCAACAACAACAGATGCGGCAGTTGACGACAAACCAGCTGAAAGCCCACTGCACTAAGTTAGTGTAAGTTTTTAAAAACCCCGACTTGTTCGGGGTTTTGTTTTTAAAGCCAAAAATTATCAGCGGTTAACGGGTCTGACGCAGTAAAATAAGCTGATGTTTCAGATCTTTGTGATCAAGTCGCTGCTACTTAGCATAGTATCGAATCGCAACTTTTTAACTGCCTGGCCGCAGAGTTTGTCGGGCGCAGTGTAGAGTGTGTAACTTTCAAATTGATGCAAAGTATGGCGCAGCTGCTGTTTTAAGAGGTATATATGATTTTAGCTTTACCGCGCGGTCGTCAGCTATCGCTCAAACGCTGCAAACTGATGGCCATTTTAAATGTGACGCCGGATTCATTTTCCGATGGTGGTAAATTTGTTGGCCATGATGCCGCTTTGCGTCAGGTTGAACAAATGCTCAAAGACGGCGCCAATATTATTGATATAGGTGGCGAGTCGACCCGGCCTGGTGCAGCTGAAGTATCAAAAACAGAGGAGCTCGATAGAGTGATACCTGTCATTGAGCTTATCCGCCGTGAGTTTGATACTGTTATTTCCATTGACACCTACAAAGCGGCTGTGATGAAAGCAGCTATTGATGCCGGCGCCGATATGATTAACGACGTTAGGGCATTACAGGACCAAGGCGCTATTGAGATCGCAGTAAAAACACAAGTGCCGGTGTGTCTGATGCATATGCGAGGTATGCCGGGTTCAATGCAGCAACTCACTGATTATCAGCATGTAACCAATGAAGTTCTTAGCTTTTTACAACAAAGGGCAGAACTTTGTATCGCAGCAGGTATAAATCCTTCGCAGATTATTCTCGACCCTGGTTTTGGTTTTGCTAAAACGCTGGCACAAAACTATCAGCTGCTGGCTGAACTCTCGACATTTCAACAATCTGGCTTTGCGGTACTGGCTGGCATGTCGAGAAAGTCAATGGTCGGGCAATTGCTGAATAAGCCTGTATCAGAACGTTTGGCAGGCAGTATTGCCTGTGCCACAATAGCCGTTATGCATGGCGCCCGTATTATCAGGGCGCATGATGTCAAAGAAACAGCCGATGCAATAGCTGTGGCTGAAGCGACAATGTTTGGAGAATTTGAATGAGCAGGAAGTATTTTGGGACCGATGGTGTGCGTGGTCGTGTTGGTGAGTTTCCGATAACACCAGAATTTGCCATGAAGTTAGGCTGGGCAGCAGGTCGTGTTTTATCGCAGCGTGGCACACGTAAAGTGCTGATTGGTAAAGACACCCGTATTTCAGGTTATTTGCTGGAAACTGCCTTGGAAGCAGGTTTAATTGCCGCCGGTATCGACGTTCGTTTGCTTGGCCCTATGCCAACGCCTGCCGTCTCTTATCTGACACATACCTTCCGTGCCGAAGCCGGTATTGTCATCAGTGCTTCACACAACCCTTATTATGATAACGGCATTAAGTTTTTCTCGGCCAACGGTTCTAAGCTCGATGATGAAATTGAGCTGGCGATTGAAGCTGAACTTGAACAGCCTATGGTATGTGAACCGTCAGAGAAACTGGGTAAAGCACAACGTATCGACGACGCCTCTGGTCGTTATATCGAATTTTGTAAAAGCCATTTACCCAAACATATGTCGTTAAGTGGTTATACCATAGTGCTGGACTGCGCCAACGGCGCCACTTATCACATTGCACCCAATGTGTTTAAAGAGCTTGGTGCCGAAGTTCACACTATCGCCTGTAGTCCTAATGGTTTGAATATCAACGAAAAATGTGGTGCGACTCACACCGACGCTTTGCAACAGGCTGTGGTTGAACTCAAAGCCGACCTGGGTATAGCTTACGACGGCGACGGTGACCGTGTGATGATGGTTGACCACACCGGCCGTCAGATTGACGGTGATGAAATTATTTATATGATTGCCCGCTCTGCCAAAGAACGTGGCCGGTTGCAAGGTGGGGTGGTTGGCACTTTAATGAGCAATATGGGGCTTGAACTGGCGCTTGCTGAACTTGATATTCCATTTGCCCGCAGCAAAGTAGGCGATCGTTATGTGATGGAATTGCTGCAGGAAAAAGGCTGGCGTATTGGTGGAGAGAACTCTGGTCATGTGTTGAATCTGGACCATGCCGGCACGGGCGACGGCATTATTGCATCCTTGCAAGTGCTGGCTTCGATGATAGACACCAATTTGTCACTGGCTGACCTGAGCCATGGCATGACCAAACTGCCACAGGTGCTGGTGAATGTGAAGTTTGAAAAGGGCACTGCGCCGCTGGAAAACCTGCATGTAAAAGAGGTTATTGCACAAGTTGAGCAGGATTTGGCCGGCCAGGGCCGTGTGCTTATCCGCAAATCCGGTACTGAACCTTTAATTCGCGTAATGGTAGAAGGAAGGCAACAGGATCAGGTACGTGAATATGCAGAGAAAATCGCTGCTGCTGTGAAAATTGCCAGTTAGGTAAAATGCCGGTTTGCTGCAATTTTAATAAGCTGAATGAAGCAGCAGAAACCGGCAATCACCTATAAAAAAAGCGCCAATGGCGCTTTTTTTATAGGTGATGACTTGTGTGCCACAGCCTTGTTCGTTAATATCTCGCCCGCTTAATACTGGGAGTTTCCATGACACAACGCAGACCATTAATTGCCGCTAATTGGAAGATGAATGGCAGTGTCGATCTGGTAGAACAGACCAGTGCAATTTTAAATCACATAACAGCCTGTAAGGCTGAAATTCTGATCTGCCCACCTGTAATATTTCTAACTGGCTTTCCAAAAAGTAGCCAGTACAAGTTGGGTGGTCAAAATGTCAGCACTGAGCGCAGTGGTGCCTTCACAGGTGAAATAAGTGCTGATATGCTGCGCGCCGCAGGGGCAGAATATGTGATTATTGGTCACTCAGAGCGCCGTGCACTATTTGCTGAAACTGACGCTGTGGTTTTAGCCAAAACTAAGCAGGCAATTTCGGCTAAATTAACGCCAATTGTTTGTTTTGGCGAAACTTTAACCGAAAGGCAGCAAGAAAAAACTATGCAGGTTCTTGCACAGCATTTGGATGCAGTGTATGCTGCGCACCCTGAATTGCTTAGGCATTCGGTGATAGCTTATGAGCCGGTTTGGGCGATAGGCACAGGCGAAACAGCCACACCAGAACAAGCTCAACAAGTGCATTCTTTTATCAGAACTCATTTGAGTCAATACGATAAAGAAGCTGCAGAACAAGTAAGAATTTTGTACGGCGGCAGCGTTAACGCAGAAAATTGCGCTGCACTGTTCGCACAACCTGACATAGACGGTGCTCTGGTCGGTGGTGCAAGTTTAAAACCAGCAGAATTTGCTGCTATTTGCCAGAGTGCACAGGATTAACCATGTACGAAATCGTAATTGCATTATACGTCATAGTTTCACTGGCGATTATCGGCCTTGTGCTTATTCAGCATGGTAAAGGCGCTGATATGGGCGCTTCATTCGGTGCCGGTGCGTCTGCAACAATTTTTGGTTCTTCAGGTACAGGCAACTTTCTGACCCGTTCAACCACAGTGTTAGCAACGATATTTTTTGCGTTAAGTCTGGTGTTAGGTAATTTCAACACCAAACATATTGAACAAAATTCAGAATTTGAAAACCTGTCGGCACCAGTGGTTGAAAAAGCACCTGCAGCTGAAGAAAAGAAAGACACAACCAAAGATATTCCGGTTGGTAACTAAGTTACTGACAACTGCCAAGCAGTAAAAGTTAAGCCGAGATGGTGAAATTGGTATACACGCTACCTTGAGGTGGTAGTGCCCTAGGCATGCGGGTTCGAGTCCCGCTCTCGGCACCATTCTTTAATCCTGAGTTAAGTTGTTTGTAAGAAACCTCGTCTGCTGCAAACCATTGCCGTAAAACAAACTAACTCAGTGACAGCTAAAACAAATCTTGCGATAGAGTGCTCAGCACTATATAATGCACGCCAGTTACGGACGCGGGATGGAGCAGCCTGGTAGCTCGTCGGGCTCATAACCCGAAGGTCGTCGGTTCAAATCCGGCTCCCGCAACCAACTTAACTAAAGTTCAACTTTCAGACCTTAAGCAAATTGCGATAATGGCAGGTTAACTTTAGTGCAAAGGTGAACTGACCTTTGCATCTTGTTCCTCGATAATGCCGTATTGTCCGGTAAATACTCTTGTGAACAGACCAGATTTATAAACAAGATTGGCGATATCTTGTTTTTTCGGATTTAATTTCGCCCCGTTCTTCGGGGCGTTTTTATATCTGAAGTATTGATGTACTAAAATTCTGGGCTATATGCCCTTTTTTTATTTCTGGAGGTCTCTTTGACTAAACAAGAACAGCGCTTAACCGAGCTGTTAACGCCAACTGTAGAAGCCGCAGGCTTTGAATTGTTGGGTTGTGAGTTCGTGCCTGCTGGGCGTCATTCCACATTGCGGCTTTTTATTGATCATCCGGACGGAGTCACTGTTGACCACTGTGCCGTTGTGAGTCGTGAAGTGGGCGCCATCCTTGATGTTGAAGATCCGATCCCAAACGAATACAACCTCGAAGTTTCTTCTCCTGGTCTGGACCGTCCGTTATTTACTGCTGAACATTTTGCCAAAGTTGTTGGCCAGAAAGTTGAAGTAAAGCTGGCGATCCCGCAGGACGGCCGCCGTCGTTTTAAAGGACAGTTGCTGGAAATCGTCGATGACATGTTAGTAATTGAAGTGGATGGCAAACCTTATCGTTTGCTTATGGATAACGTAGATAAAGCAAACGTAGTACCGGTTTTTTAAGTTAACCGGCTCTTAGTGAGGCAGAAAACATGGCAAAAGAAATTTTATTAGTAGTTGATGCGGTCTCAAACGAGAAGTCTGTGCCGCGTGAAAAGATTTTCCAGGCGTTAGAATATGCACTGGCAGCCGCTACCAAAAAGAAAAATGAAAGCGACATCGAAGTTCGTGTTTCTATCGACCGCAAAACCGGCTCTTACGAAACATTCCGTCGTTGGCAGGTGGTTGCTGATGATCACGTGATGGAGCATCCAACCCGTGAAATGACATTGTCAGCTGCACAGTACGACGAACCTAATCTGCAGATTGGCGATTATGTTGAAGAGCAGATTGAATCTGTTGTATTTGACCGTATCACCACCCAAATGGCGAAACAGGTTATCGTACAAAAAGTACGTGAAGCTGAACGTTCACAAGTGGTGGAAGCTTATATCGACCAGGTCGGCGAGCTTGTGACCGGTGTGGTTAAAAAAGTAAACCGTGACAGCGTGATTGTGGATTTAGGCAACAATGCCGAAGCCATGCTGGCACGGGAAGAAATGATCCCACGCGAAACTTTCCGTCCTGGTGACCGTATCCGCGCTTTATTGTTTGCGGTAAATCCGGAAGCCCGTGGTGCCCAGCTGTTTTTAAGCCGCACCCGCCCTGAGATGCTGATTGAACTGTTCCGCATTGAAGTGCCTGAAATTGGCGAAGAAATGATTGAAATCCGCGGTGCAGCACGCGACCCGGGTTCACGCGCTAAAATTGCCGTCAAAACCAATGACCGTCGCATCGACCCTGTGGGTGCTTGTGTGGGTATGCGTGGTTCACGTGTGCAGGCCGTTTCCGGTGAGTTGGGCGGTGAGCGTGTTGATATAGTGCTGTACGACGATAATCCGGCTCAGTTTGTGATTAACGCTATGGCGCCGGCTGAAGTGGCCTCTATCATCGTTGATGAAGAACGTCATGCCATGGATATCGCAGTTGAAGACGCTAACCTGCCAATGGCCATCGGCCGTGCCGGTCAGAACGTGCGTTTAGCCAGCCAGTTAACGGCGTGGGAGCTGAACGTGATGTCAGTGTCTGATATGAAGAAAAAGCATCAGGAAGAAAATTCCAAAGCGCTGGAAGCTTTTATGTCTGCGCTGGAAATTGATGAAGATTTCGCAGGTATTCTGGTGGATGAAGGTTTCTCTTCACTGGAAGAAATTGCTTATGTACCAGTCAGTGAGTTACTGGCTATTGATGGTCTGGACGAAGACACAGTTGAAGAACTGCGTAAGCGTGCCAAGGCTGTATTGACCACTCGGGCACTGGCCAGTGAAGAATCACTGGAAGGTTCTACGCCGAGTGAAGCGCTGTTGAACCTGCCTGGTTTAGAAACGCACACTGCCTACGTGCTGGCAAGCAAAGGTGTTGTGACGCTCGACGATCTGGCTGAATTAGGTGTCGATGATTTGCTCGAAATTGAAAAAATGAACGAAGAAAAAGCTGCCGCGCTGATTATGGCTGCACGTAATATTGTTTGGTTTAGTGAAGAAAACTGATTGGTCAACGGAGGTAACATTGACATGGCGGAAGTAACGATTGAAAAACTAGCCAGTGATGTGGGAACGACTGTTGATCGGTTAGTCCAACAATTTGCTGATGCGGGCATCCCGAAGCAAGCCGGTCAGATGGTTTCAGAAGACGAGAAAAAGTCTTTATTGGATCATCTGAGCAAACAACATGGCGGTGCCAGCACTGAGCCATCGCGTTTAACATTAAAACGCAAAGAAACTACCACACTGAGCGTAAGTGGCGGCGCAGGCCGTAACCGCGAAATTCAGGTGCAGGTGTTAAAACAAAAAACTTATGTCAAACGCCCCTTGGTGGATGACGCTGCAGCTCAGGCCGCAGAAGAAGCCCGTTTAGCCGAAGAAGCGGTGAAAGCGGAAGAAGCACGTCAGGCTGCTGAAAAAGCTGCTGCTGAGCGCAAAGCAAAAGAAGAAGCCGATAAAAAGGCCGAAGCTGAACGTAAAGCTTTAGAAGCGAAAAAACAGGCTGAAGCCCGTGCACAGCTGCTGAAAGATGATCCGGAAGAAGCAGCCCGTCGTCAGGCGAAAGAAGATGCCAAACGCGAAGCTGACCGTATCATTGCGCAACAAGATGCTGAGCGTCTGCGTAAGCTGGAATTAGAAGCACAACGTCAGGCCGAAGAAGCCCGTAAACTGGCTGAAGAAAACGCTGAACGTTGGGCAAAAGAAGAAAAAGCCCCGGTTGAAGTGGGTGATTATCATCTTACATCAAACGTTTATGCCAAACAGGCCGAAGACGAAGTTGACGCACGCGATGAGCGTGGTGGTCGTCGTCATGGTAAAAAAGCCCCTGTTGGCAAAACCAAGAAAAAAGATGATGACGATAAAGACGCTTTTAACCGCGCCAATCGCCACAAGAAAAAGAAAACCCCAACCAGTATGCAGCATGGTTTTAATAAACCGGCGCAGCCTGTGGAGCGTGAAGTGAAGATTGGTGAAACCATCACTGTTGCTGAGCTTGCCGCCAAAATGGCAGTGAAAGCGTCAGAAGTTATTAAAGTGATGATGAAGATGGGCGCTATGGCGACTATCAACCAGGTGATTGATCAGGAAACTGCGGCCATTGTCTGTGAAGAAATGGGCCACAAATTTACCCTGACCAAAGAAAACGAGCTGGAAGAAGCGGTGATGTCTGACCGTGAAGGCCAGGGCGAGTTAGAACCTCGTGCACCTGTTGTTACCGTTATGGGTCACGTTGACCATGGTAAAACTTCAACGCTGGATTATATCCGTAAAGCAAAAGTAGCAGCTGGCGAAGCCGGTGGTATTACGCAGCATATCGGTGCTTACCACGTTGAAACTGAACGCGGTATGGTGACATTCCTCGACACGCCAGGTCACGCCGCCTTTACTTCAATGCGTGCCCGTGGTGCTAAAGCAACAGATATCGTTATTCTGGTCGTTGCTGCAGACGATGGTGTGATGCCACAAACTAAAGAAGCGATTCAGCATGCGAAAGCTGCTGGTGTGCCTTTAGTTGTTGCAGTGAACAAAATGGATAAACCGGATGCAGATCCGGACCGCGTTCGTAACGAATTATCTCAGTTTGAGGTTATTTCGGAAGAATGGGGTGGTGATACTCAGTTTGTGCCAATTTCTGCCAAAACCGGTATGGGCATCGACGATTTACTTGAAGCCATTCTGAACCAGGCTGAACTGCTGGAATTAAAAGCCGTCACTCAGGGCCTGGCCCGTGGTGTGGTCATTGAATCCCGTCTGGACAAAGGCCGTGGCCCGGTAGCGTCAATCCTGGTTCAGGAAGGTACGCTGCATCAGGGTGACATCGTGCTTTGTGGTTTTGAATACGGCCGTGTTCGTGCAATGCGCGATGAAAACGGTAAAGAAGTTAAAACCGCAGGTCCGTCTATTCCGGTCGAGATTTTAGGTTTATCTGGTGTGCCACAAGCCGGTGACGAAGTAACAGTAGTAAAAGACGAGCGTAAAGCCCGTGAAGTTGCTTTGTACCGTCAAGGCAAGTTCCGCGATGTGAAACTGGCCCGTCAGCAAAAAGCCAACCTGGAAAACATGTTTGCTAACATGACAGATGGTGACGTTTCTGAACTGAACATCGTTCTGAAAGGCGACGTACAAGGTTCAGTGGAAGCCATCAGCGAATCACTGATGAAACTGTCTACCGACGAAGTGAAAGTGAAGATTGTTGGTAGCGGCGTTGGTGGTATCACTGAAACTGACGTAACACTGGCAGCTGCTTCATCGGCTATCGTTATCGGCTTTAACGTCCGTGCTGACGCGACTGCCCGTAAACTGGTTGACGAAGAAGGTCTGGACTTACGTTATTACAGCATCATTTATGAGCTGATTGACGAAGTGAAGGCGGCCATGACAGGTATGCTGGCTCCTGAGTTTAAGCAACAAATCATTGGTCTGGCGCAGGTTCGTGCTGTGTTCCGTTCTCCGAAGTTTGGCGCTATCGCAGGTTGTATGGTTACTGAAGGTGTAGTGAAACGTAACGCACCAATTCGTGTACTGCGTGACAACGTGGTTATTTACGAAGGTGAACTGGAATCACTGCGTCGTATTAAAGATGACGTGTCTGAAGTTCGCAACGGTTTTGAATGTGGTATCGGCGTGAAGAACTACAACGACGTGCGCGAAGGCGACCAGATTGAAGTGTTTGAAGTGATTCAGGTTGTGCGTACTCTGTAACGCAAGCTCCTGATTTAACACTGTATATAATCAAGCAGGGGCCGGGTGCCCCTGTTTGTTTCTATTGAAGCAGGAAATTTTTATGGCTAAAGAATTCAGCCGGGTTGACCGGTTATCCCAACAAATGCAGCAGGAAATTGCAGTAATTTTGCAACGCGAAATTAAAGACCCGCGCCTGCACAGCATGATCACAGTGTCAGATGTTGATGTGTCACGCGACTTGTCACACTGTAAAATTCACGTCACTTTTTTAGGTCTGGCACCGGAAAAAGTGCAGGAAAACCTGAATATTTTAAATGACGCTTCGGGTTTTATCCGCAGTTTAATTGCTAAACGTATTCAGGCCCGTATTGTGCCAACCATTCGTTTTTACTTTGATAAGTCGCTGGATGAAGGGATCCGGATGGCGAATCTGGTAGAAACAGTGCGTAAGTCAGACGAGAAAAAACGTCTGGATGCCGGTCAGGAATTAGACACGCCTGCTGCAAAAGCCGCAGACGAAGAAGAATAAGCCAATGGCACGTCGTCAGGTCAATGGCATTTTGTTGCTGGATAAGCCACTCGAAGTGTCCAGCAACGGCATTTTGCAACGGATCCGCTGGTTATATCAGGCCGAAAAAGCTGGTCACACCGGTGCTTTAGATCCGTTAGCCTCAGGTTTATTGCCCATTTGTTTTGGTGAAGCCACTAAGTTTTGTCAGTTTTTGCTGGATACCGATAAAACCTATGAAGTGACAGCGCGTTTTGGCCTGCGCACCGACACCAGCGACGCCGCCGGTGAAGTCATCAGCCAAAGGCCAATTGCATTTAGCCAGGCAGAGCTTGAAGCCGCTGTTGCGAAAGCCCGTGGTCCGCAGTTGCAGGTGCCCACTATGTATTCGGCGCTGAAATATCAGGGCCAGCCGCTGTATAAATATGCCCGTCAGGGCATTACAGTGCCACGTGAAGCCAGGCCTATTACCATTTTCCGTTTTGAGTTGCTTGGTTTTGATGGTCAGGATGCTCGTTTTGTGGTGCATTGCAGCAAAGGCACTTATATCCGTACTTTAATTGATGACTTGGGTGAAACTCTGGGCTCTGGAGCTTATGTCACGGCGCTTCGGCGTATTCATGTCGGGCCTTTTGACGCCAGCCAGATGCGTGTTGAAGCCGATTTAGTGCCGCTCAACGACAAGCAAGACTGGCAGGCGCTGGATGCTTTGTTGCTGCCGATGGACCAGGCGCTGCTTGGTTTGGCTGAGCTGGTGATAAACCCGCAGCAACATCAGCGGTTGGTGCATGGTCAGACAGTGTTGCTTAATGATGCAGAGCTTGAAACTCTGCAAGAAGCGCCGGTGCTGGATGCCATTAAACTTTATACCGAAGCAGGTCAGTTTATTGGTATTGGTGCTGTGGCTGAAGGTGTGCTATTGGTGCGCCGACTGCTGAACACCAGTCAGTTTCAGTCATCCTGAAATATCGGTTGTAATCAATAACCGGCGTGCTAGAATGCGCGCTGTTTTTGGGCTGTATGCTGGATTAGTGCCTGGCTACAGCAGTACCTAAATGATCCTGGAGGATTTTATGTCACTAACTACCGCTGAAAAAGCAAAAATTCTGGCCGATTTCGGCGTTGTTGCTAACGATACTGGCTCACCAGAAGTACAAGTTGCTCTGTTGACTGCTTCTATCAGCAAGCTGCAACCTCACTTCGCTGACCACAAGCATGACTTCCACTCACGTCGTGGTCTGCTGCGTATGGTTTCTCAGCGTCGTAAACTGCTGGACTATTTAAAGCGTAAAGATGCAACTCGTTACGCAACTCTGATCGAGCGTTTAGGTCTGCGTCGTTAATCGACCACTTAAATTTCGTAAAGAACAATAAAGGAGCTTCGGCTCCTTTTTTGTTGCCTGAAAATCACAACTTAAAGCACTGCACCTCACAGCTGTTGAGTCTGTCGCTATTTTTGTTGTTTTCTGCTGGAAAACGGCTTAGGGAAAACAACAAAGCACTGATTTTTCTGTTGCGCCCATCTTTTGGTGGCTATCTTTTGTGACTGCTTACAAGCTATACTGTCGGGCGAAAAATCGACCCCAAATATAACGCGTTTAAGGCTCAGAAGGGCCCCAGTCCACGCGTACACAGAAAGGAAATTACCACGTGAATCCCATTGTAAAATCATTCCAGTTCGGCCAGCACACTGTTACTTTAGAAACCGGCGTTATTGCCCGTCAGGCAGACGGTGCAGTGTTGGCCAGCATGGGCGACACCTCAGTTTTAGTGACAGTTGTTGGTAAAAGAGCACCAAAACCAGGTCAGGATTTTTTCCCGTTAACAGTGAACTATCAGGAAAAAATGTATGCTGCCGGTCGTATCCCTGGTGGCTTTTTTAAACGTGAAGGCCGTCCTTCAGAAGGCGAAACTTTAACGTCACGCCTGATTGACCGTCCAATCCGTCCATTATTCCCTGAAGGTTTCACTAACGAAGTTCAGGTGATTGCGACTGTTGTTTCAGTACAACCAGAAATTCAGCCTGATATCGTTGCGCTGTTAGGTACTTCAGCTGCTTTAGCCATTTCAGGTATCCCGTTCAGCGGCCCGTTAGGCGCAGCCCGTGTTGGTTACATTGACGGCCAATACGTATTAAACCCATCAGAAACAGAATTAAAAACCAGTAAGTTAGATTTAGTGGTTGCCGGTACTGCCAATGCAGTATTGATGGTTGAATCTGAAGCCGGTGTATTGTCAGAAGAAGTGATGTTAGGCGCTGTTGTTTACGGCCACGACCAGATGCAAACGGCCATCAACGCCATTGCTGAATTTGCCGCCGAAGGTGGCAAACCAGCCTGGGAATGGGTTGCACCTGCGAAAAACGAACCTCTGATTGCCAAAATTGAAGCTTTATCCACAGCCCCTGTTGGCGAAGCTTACCGTATTACTGAAAAAGCCAAACGTTACGAGCGTATTGGTGCTATCAAAGCTGAAGTATTTGCCCAAATCAAAGCTGAACTGGCTGAAGGCGAAAGCTTTAACGAAACAGAAGCCGGCGAAATTTTCCATAATCTGGAATCAAAAATCGTTCGTAGCCGAATCATCAAAGGCGATCCACGTATTGATGGCCGCGACAACGAAATGATCCGTGCTCTGTCAGTGATGACTGGCCTGTTGCCACGTACGCACGGCTCTGCGCTGTTCACCCGTGGTGAAACTCAGGCGCTGGTAACCTGTACTTTAGGTACTGCCCGTGATGCACAAACCGTGGATGACCTGCTGTCAGACAAAACTGACCACTTCTTATTCCACTACAACTTCCCTCCGTTCTCAGTGGGCGAAACCGGTATGGTTGGTTCACCAAAACGTCGCGAAATTGGCCATGGTCGTTTAGCTAAACGTGGTGTTGCTGCTGTGATGCCAGACTTTGACGCTTTCCCTTACACAGTGCGTATGGTGTCTGAAATCACTGAATCAAACGGTTCAAGCTCAATGGCTTCAGTTTGTGGTTCTTCATTAGCCCTGATGGACGCCGGTGTGCCAATTAAAGCTTCTGTTGCCGGTATTGCTATGGGTCTGGTGAAAGAAGGCAACGACTTTGTGGTGCTGTCAGACATCCTGGGTGACGAAGACCATTTAGGTGATATGGACTTTAAAGTGGCTGGTACCACTGCCGGTATCACTGCACTGCAGATGGATATCAAAATTGAAGGTATCACTAAAGAAATCATGCAGATCGCGCTGAAACAAGCCAAAGCTGCCCGTATCCACATTCTGAATGTGATGGACCAGGCGATCAGCACGCACCGTGAAGAGCTGTCTGAACACGCACCTCGTATTTACACCTTAAAAATCAACCCGGAAAAAATCCGTGATGTGATTGGTAAAGGTGGTGCTGTGATCCGTCAAATCACTGAAGAATCAGGCACAACCATTGAAATTGAAGATGACGGCACGGTTAAAATTGCCGCGACCAACTCTCAGGCTGCTGCCATTGCTATCGCTAAAATTGAAGCTATTACCGCTGAAATTGAAGTAGGTGCAGTGTATTCAGGTGAAGTGGTTCGTATCGTTGATTTTGGTGCTTTTGTAAACGTGTTACCAGGCAAAGATGGTCTGGTTCACATTTCACAAATCTCAGACGAGCGCGTCAGCAATGTTGCTGATCACCTGACCGTTGGCCAGAAAGTACAGGTAAAAGTACTGGAAGTTGACAAACAAGGTCGTGTGCGTCTGAGCATCAAAGAAGCGGGTGAAAAATCATCTGCTGAAGCTGCTCATGCAGAAGCTACAAACTAAGTTCAAAACGTTAAGGCAAAGCAGGCTGGCGCTCGCCGGTCTGCTGTCGCTGCTGCTTGGCAGTGGCATTGCCGGTTGTGTAACCACCGCACCAGCACCCGCTGGTGTATTGGTTGAACAGCCATTAACCCCTGAGCCTATGCAGGTTCCTTACCGTACAGAAATTGCCATCGCCCGTCTGAACGAAATATTGCAATCGGCCGACCTTACTGAGCCACAGCGTGCCCGGTTATTTTACGACCGTGGTGTGATGTATGACAGTGTTGGTCTTTCCGCTTTGGCCCGTTTTGATTTTATGCGTGCACTGCGGCTTAAACCTGATATGGCAGATGCTTATAACTTTATCGGTATTCATCATACGTTAAATGGTGATTATGATTCGGCTTATGAAGCTTTTGACTCAGCGCTCGAGCTGGATCCTGATTATCAGTATGTGTATCTGAACCGTGCTATCGCATTGCAATATGATGAGAAGTTTGAACTGGCGCTGCGCGACTTTAAACAGTTCCAGAACATTCAGCCTTCAGATCCGTACCGCGCTTTGTGGTTGTATCTGGCACAGGTGCAGCAGTCAAAAGAAACCGCCGCTACAACGCTTGCCGCGCAGTTTAAACAGCTGGATCAAAAACAGTGGGCAACTCAGATTGCCGCTTTTTACCTTGGCACTATCAGCGAACAACAGTTGTTAAATATCGCCAGCAGTAATGCGCTGGAACCCAAACAACTGGCTGAACAACTGTGTGAAGTGTATTTTTATCTCGCTAAATGGCATGCATTGCAACAAAACCCTACACAAGCCATTGAGTATTATAAAAAATCTCTGGCGACTAATGTGTACGAGTTTGTCGAGCACCGTTATGCACGGCTTGAAATGGCCAGGTTGCGCCATCAGGTTGTTGCTGAAGGTGCCGCTGCTGAAGATGCTGAGCATGTGCATTAATCTGGGTTTATTCTGTAAAAAAAGCCGGCTTGCTGGCTTTTTTTTATTGCTGCTGGTGGCATGCAGTCCGCAGCAATTTGAGCAAACAGATAAGCAAACAGATAAGCAAACAGCTGCGCAGCGTATTGTGAAGCAGACTTCGCAGCGCATAGTGCAGCAGGCCATCAAAGCAGAGCAGCAGGGCTTATTTAGCCGGGCTTTGCCGTTATATCAGCAAGCAGTGGCGTTGGGCGAAACCTCAGCTATATCTGCGGTGTTACGTTTGCAACCTGACGCAAGTACAGCTGAGCTGCAACTTTGGCTGTCAAAGCAGCCATTCAGTAAAAGCCAGCTTGCACCTTATTGGGCTGAACTTGGCCAGTGGCAACAATTAACAAAAGCGCAGCAACACCAGTTGCAGCAACCTTTTTCTGAGCTCCATTTTTCACCCAAATCTTGTGTGTTGTCGTTGCAGCCAGTGCTCAGCAATTTAACCAGTGCCAGGCAGTGGCAACTGTTATTACAGCAGTGGCAACAAGACAGCCAACTCTCGTCTTTGCCATTTTGTCTGTTGCCGCCGCTGTTTATTGACAGCGCCGCACTAAATTGTTCTGAACAAAAAACAGAGCGTATTCAGTGTCATTTACCGGCATTAAAACAACAGCTTCAAGATGCTGATTTTCATCAGGTGCTGCTGCTTGCCGGCAAGGGCGGGGCCAGTTATAACAATGGGCTGTTGCAGCTGCCAGCGCAAAGTAGTCTGGCGCTGCTGCGGCACGAGCTAAGCCATGCCTTTGGTTTTCTGGATGAATATGCCTTATTGCCCCAGGTTGCCAAAGCTGAGTGTCAGCCTGGCCGGCTCACACCAAACCTGTTGTTTAGTAAAGACGATTTGGCAGGGTATCAGCAGCTTTGGCAGCTGGAAAACACTGAACTGCAGTTAACGCCGGTAGCCAGTTGCAATAATGCCGGTCTGCAGGCTTACAGAGTGGTCGCAACCGACACTCATATGCAACATTATGAGCTTCCGATGCCGTCGCTTTATCTGCAACTCATCCGCAAACAGCTGCAAAAACCTGAACTTTTGATGCCTGCATCTTATTATTTTGCTTATCTTGCGAGGCAACAACAAGACTGGTCTGCCTGGCAGCACTGGATGCAGCATGCCGCTGCTTTGGGTTATCCCCCGGCAATACAGGCACTACAAAACAGCGATAAAACCAATCTAAGCCCGGCAGCACCCTAGTCATTAAATCTCTCGCAGTTATGCTTATCTGCTCTGTGCTGTTTCGCTACGGTAAAAACAAAGGGTTGTCAGGCGATTCACAACAAGCCCGAACTTGTCGCTTTGGCAGCTGGTTTTATATGCTGAGGTAGTGATTTTTTCAGCTGTTGGTGAGCTTAAAACAGAGAGGACATTGCTGCATCGCCGCTGGCCTTTGCAGAGTCGTGGACTTAGTTTGACAACTCGCTGAGTTCACGACTTAATAAATCGGCATCACCAATATTAAGTTCAAGCAAACGGCGTAAATGGCTGGCACTTTCTATATCAATACGCTCACAACGCAGACCCAAAGACTCCTGATGGCTATGGGCAACTTTGGTTTCCATTTCCAGCACCAGTTCTGAATCATTCAGCTGAAATTGTAAAATTAATTCAGTGCCATCGGCCAGATCCCAGTCGTTTGGTTTTTTCACCAGAGCGCCACGTAATGACAAATCCAGCACTTCGGTGGCAAATTCTCTGCCAGCGCAAATTAACTTAGCGTTGCTGCTGAAAAGAATACGGCTAAAACGTCTGTGATCCATATCGACTCCTGCGTAAGTTATTACAGCATAGCGTTTTTTTATTAAAAAAACAGGCTGCAATTGCAGCCTGTTTAAAGTGTATATCAGCTGATATCTTCACCAGCCGCCTGACGGTCGGCGTGGTAACTGGAGCGCACGAAGGGGCCTGAAGCGACGTGTTTAAAACCAAGCTCGTAGCCAACACGTTTGATTTCATCAAACTCCGCCGGTGACATATAACGTTTTACCGGTAAATGGTGTTTGCTTGGTTGTAAATACTGGCCAACAGTCAGCATATCCACGTTGTGAGCCCGCAAGTCGCGCATCACTTCAATAATCTCTTCAGTGGTTTCACCTAAACCAACCATCAGGCCTGACTTCGTCGACACTTGTGGATGCGCTTCTTTATAACGACGCAGCAATTCCAGTGACCATTTGTAGTCTGCACCAGGCCGCGCCAGTTTGTATAAACGTGGCGCTGTTTCCAGATTGTGGTTAAACACATCGGGTGGCGTTTGCGTCAGAATATCCAGCGCTGCATCCATACGACCACGAAAATCCGGTACCAGAACTTCAATTTTAATAGCTGGTGTTTCGCGGCGGATAGCAGTGATACAGTCGGCGAAGTGCTGAGCACCACCGTCACGCAGATCGTCGCGGTCAACGGAAGTGATCACCACATATTTCAGCTTCATATCTTTAATGGTTAACGCCAGTTTTTCCGGCTCTTCAGCGCTGGGTGGCAATGGGCGGCCGTGCGCCACATCACAAAACGGGCAACGGCGGGTACAAATTGCACCCAAAATCATAAAAGTTGCGGTGCCGTGGTTAAAACATTCAGTCAGGTTAGGGCAGGACGCTTCTTCACAAACTGAATGCAAACCGTGTTTACGCAAAGCGCCTTTAATTTCGTCGATACGCTCTGAGCTCTTTGGCAGTTTGATTTTCAGCCATTCTGGTTTGCGTAACATTTCGGCTGGTTCTGTGGGCAACACTTTCACCGGAATAAGCGCCATTTTGTCGGCATCACGCAGCTTGACGCCAGGCTCCATCCGGGCTGTTTTTGGCATATTAGTCATAAAACCCTGTCTTTGTTATAAGCTCGGTCACTGCCAGCTGGCTGACAAACTGAGAACTGATTTGTGCTTTGGCCGCTGCCATGGTCAGAGGGCCGCCTAAATCTTTACTTTGCACCATTTTCATGCCGGCATAACCACAAGGGTTAATGCGGCCAAAAGGCGATAAATCCATATCAACATTGAGTGCAAGGCCATGAAAAGTGCAACCTTTACGCACTCTTAAACCTAAAGACGCCACTTTTTGCTCATTGACATACACACCAGGCGCATCACTTTTGGCATAAGCTTTTACGTCACTTTGCGCCAGTGTTTGCACTATCACCTGTTCAATCAGCGTGACCAGTGCTCTGACACCAATATTGCGTCTTTTAATATTCAGCAGTACATAAGCCACCAGCTGGCCCGGGCCGTGATAGGTCACCTGACCGCCGCGGTCTACCTGTACCACAGGAATATCACCCGGCATCAGCAGATGTTCAGCTTTACCGGCCTGACCCTGGGTAAAAACCGGCGGGTGTTCCAGCAACCAGATTTCATCGGGCGTGTCGTCACCACGTTCATCGGTAAATTGTTGCATACGCTGCCAGGTGTCGGTGTAATCGACCAAACCTAAGTCACGTATGATAAGCGCATCAGCAACAGGCACTACGCGGCTCCTGCTTAAAAAATGGCTGCATTATAACGGGCAGGGCTGAAAAATCGAGCCCGGCGCTTAAGTTACATAACATAACGGACCAGTTCGAGTTTACCCAGTTCTGTGTAAAGCAGCTCAATATGGGCTTTGCTGGTGACAGTCACGACCACTGTCACTGAATGATAAGTGCCTTTGCTGCTGGGTTTAATGCTGGGCGAATAGTCGTTGGCTTCTGCATGGCGCTGCAAAGTGGCAATCACCGCAGGCACTAAATCATCATGGGCCACACCCACAACTTTAAAGTTAAAAGCGCAGGGGAATTCAAGAAATTCATCAAATCTGGTGTCTTTTACTTCAACGGCCATCGGATCCTCACTTACCACATTGGATACTGTTGACTGGGTTGTGCGGGTGCACAAAGTGGCGGCTATTCTAACAAAAAGTCCCGGACTGTGCCGGGACTTCTTCAACATCTTTTAGTGGTAAAGCTGGTTGTTACTGTAACTGCATTTTGACGTAATCGACCAGACGGCCGAAAATACCACCTTCGGCAATATCTTCCAGCGCCACCAGCGGGAACTCAGCAATGTCAGCATCATTCAGTTTCAGGTAAACAGTACCGACCACCTGACCTTTGGCGATAGGAGCTACCAATTGCTGTGACAGTTTAAAGTCGGCTTTCAGGTGTTTACGCTGACCACGTTGCAGTGTAATAGGGGTTTCGCTCATTACACCTAAACTGATATTTTCTTTGTCACCTTGCCAAACACGTTGTTCAGCAAAAACTTCACCTGCTTTGTAAGGTGAAAAAGTTTCGAAAAAACGAAAACCATAAGTCAGTAATTTTTTGTTTTCTGCTTCGCGGATTTTGGCGCTTTCAGTGCCCATCACCACAGAAATTAACCGCATGCCATCTTTGGTGGCTGAGGTAATCAGGCTATAACCGGCTTCTGAAGTGTGACCGGTTTTAATACCGTCGACATTCAGGCTTTTATCCCACAATAAACCGTTGCGGTTGTATTGTTTGATGCCGTTAAACACATATTCTTTTTCAGAATAAATTTTATATTCTTCCGGCACATCACGAATAAGTGCAACCGAAAGTTTGGCCATATCGCGTGCCGTGGTGCGTTGTTGTTCTGCCGGTAAACCATGGCTGTTGACATAAGTGGTGCTGTCCATGCCCAAACGTTTGGCATGGGCGTTCATCAGCTCGGCAAAAGCGCCTTCGGTGCCGGCAATGTGTTCAGCTAAAGCCACACAAGCGTCGTTACCGGATTGAATAATAATGCCGCGGTTCAGCTCTTCCACCGAAATAGTAGCGCCCACTTCGATAAACATTTTTGACGAATCGCTGTATTGTTTGGCCCAGGCGTTTTCGCTGATGGTCACCTGATCAGAAGGCTTAATATTGCCGTTTTTAATCTCAGTACCAACCACATAACTGGTCATCATTTTGGTCAGGCTGGCAGGTGCTAATAATTCGTCTGCATTGCCTTCAGCCAGCACTTTGCCGGTGTGGTAATCAATCAGAATATAACCTTTGGCATTCACTTCAGGTGCCTGTGGCGTCAACTGCATATCGGCAGCTGTCTGGCTTTGAGCAAAAAAACTAAGGCAGCTAAAACTGGTGGCTAAAAAAATTCGACGATATTGGTTTTTAAGGCGGTGATTCATAAGGCTCTTTCTTATTAGTGAACTGCAACTGCACGGTTAACAAATCTTAAAAGGTTAACCACATAATTTTTTATTAGTGACATAAGCGTCCGGGTAAGCGCCGGCACGCAACTTGTCCAGCCAGTCGGCTGCCTGAGCTGAACCCTGTAACGGGCCCGCCAGTAACTTGTAAATGCCGTTGGCATTTTCAATGGTTGTGGGTACAGACCATTGTTGTTGTAATTCGTTCCCAAGCCGTTGCACTTTTGCCGGGTCACTGCTGGCAATCAACTGAATAAAACAGCCATGTTGGCCAGCCGCCTGAGCTGTGCTAACCATATTGTTGTTGGCAACAGGCCTTGTTTCTTCAAACCGTACAGGTTTATCGACGGTATTTTGCGACGAACTGCGATCAACAGGCGTCACAGGTTCATAAGGGATCATCGGCTCTTGTGCTATTGGTGTGGCAAAACTGTTTTGATTTTCCATGCCAGGGGAGGCCACCAGTTCTACTTTGACCCGGCCGGTACCAGTTTGGAAAATGCCCAGTTTATAAGCCGCTGAATAAGATAAATCTATCACACGGCCATCATGGAATGGGCCTCGGTCGTTCACCCGCACTATGGCGCTGCGGTAATTATCGAGGTTGGTGACCCGCACATAAGAAGGCAACGGCAGAGTTTTATGCGCCGCTGTCATCGAAAACACATCGTAGGTTTCGCCGTTTGAGGTTAAATGACCATGAAATTTACTGCCATACCAGGAGGCAGTGCCGGTTTCGCTATGTTCGGTGATGGTGGTTTTTGGATAATAATCCACACCATAAATATTGTAGGCTTTGTTACCACCGCGGCTTAAGGGTTCTACCAAAGGCTCGGGGTCAACCATTTCTTCTGCAGTCGGCAACCTAAGTGGAATGCTGTCTTTGGATTGGGAATAACGGCCGGCATTTGGATCCGGATAACCACCTGCAGTTGTTTGGCCTGAAGCGGAGCGTTCCGGAGCACTGGAGCAGGCTGCAAGCAATAATGCAGACAAAGAACACAACAACAAATTCTGGCGCACAGGCCGCAAAAAACGGGAAAAAGTTTTCATTATTGTTTCGCTAACATCCGTTTGTGGGTGCTGACCGACATCAGAATGCCAAAACCGGCCAGCAAAGTCACGAAAGAAGTTCCGCCAAAACTGACCAGCGGCAGCGGAACACCAACGACCGGCAGGATACCAGATACCATGCCGATGTTAACAAAAACATACACAAAAAATGTCAGGGTAATGCTGCCTGCCAGAAAACGGCTGTAGTTATCCTGGGCACGGCTTGCAATGACCAGGCCACGGCCAATAATAAATAGGTACAACAATAACAAACCACAAACGCCCATCAGGCCCATTTCTTCAGCAAAAACAGCAAAAATAAAATCGGTATGACGTTCAGGCAAAAACTCCAGTTGTGACTGAGTGCCCTGCATCCAGCCTTTGCCCTCAAAACCGCCAGAGCCGATAGCAATCATCGATTGAATGGTCTGATAACCCGCGCCTAAAGGGTCACGCTCAGGATCAAATAAGGTTAACACCCGGCGTTTTTGATAGTCGTACATTAAAAAGTGCCACAAAATTGGTAAGAAGGCCGCCAATAAAGCGCCGACCAATCCGATAATGCGCCAGCTCATGCCACTTAAAAACAACACAAACACACCGGACATGGCAATTAAGATGGAGGTGCCAAGGTCAGGTTGTTTGGCAATTAATAAGGTGGATGCTGCACAAATTAAAAAACCGACAAATACATCACGATGGCGCGGTGGCATGGCATGTTTTGCCATATACCAGGCAACGGCCATAGGCACTGCCAGTTTCATCATTTCTGAGGGCTGAAACTTGGTAAAACCTAAATCTATCCAGCGGGTAGAACCTTTGGCGGTATAACCAAAAAACTCAACAATTAATAAAAAAAACAAACCACAAACATACAGAGGGAAAGACCAGCGCCGGTAACTTTGTGGGTTAATTTGCGCCAGAACCAACATAATGCCCATGGCAAAAGCAACCTTCAGCGCCTGGCCTTCAACTTTGGCTAAATCATGGCCATCGGCACTGTACAAGGTAAATAACCCAACCACTATCAGCAGTAATAAAGCCGCCAGCAGCGGGCCGTCAACATGCCAGCGCATCAGGCGGGACTGGTGTTCCTGCTCATTCATCGATGCTGTTTTCCTCTGATTGTGCCTGGGGTGCAGACTCGGCAGCCGGCTTTTGTTGCTGTGTTGTTGGTGATACCGCAACTGCATTGTTGTTTTGCGTTACTGCTGTACCAGAGGTTTGAGCACTCCGGTTTTGTGCTGCATTCTGCTCGTTTTGCACCTGTTGATCCACTGCCGGAGTTGCCGGCAACGATGATGGGGCTGGCGCCTGTGGTGTTGCAGGTGTTGTTTGGCCCTGCTGTTGTTTTAGTTTACGCTGCGCTTCAGCGGCTTTTTCGGCGGCATAACCTTGTTCCCGTTCTAACATCCGGGCTGCCCTTTGTTCCTGCATCAACGCCACTTCGGCCAGCGTTGGTAAAGCGGGTTTGTCTGCTTGAGGCGTAAAATAATGGTCCATCATTTGCCGGGCAACAGGAGCGGCATTACTGCCACCACCGCCGGCGTTTTCGACCACAACAGCCACCACAACTTCCGGTTTGTCATGCGGGGCATAACCAATAAACATGGCGTTGTCGCGATGACGTTCATTAATAGCTTTGGCATTATATTCCCGTCCGGCAGCCATGTTAATAACCTGCTGGGTGCCGGTTTTTCCAGCCGGGTTGTAGCTGGCGCCTAAAAAGGCGCCTCTTGCAGTGCCGCCTTCCTGCTGGGCAGTGCGGCGCATCGCTTCACGCGAAATAGCCCAATTGTTGGGGTTGACCACTTCGATGGTCTGCTCCAGCGGTATTAATAAATTCTGGTCTTGTTGCTGATTATGAAAATTACGCGCAAGCCTCGGTGTAATGCGGGCGCCGGTATTAATTAAAGTGGCAGTGGTGAGCGCCATTTGCAGTGGTGTTGCCTGCCAATAGCCCTGACCTATGCCGATATTAATGGTGTCGCCAGGGCCCCAGTTTTGTTTGTGTTTGATTTTTTTCCATTCGCGCGTTGGCATATTGCCTTGGTTTTCTTCATGCACGTCAATGCCACTAGGCCGGCCAAAACCGGCTTTAGTCATAAAGTCAGCAATTTTGTCGATACCCAGTTTATAAGCCAGGTCGTAAAAATAGGTGTCACAACTTTTAATGATGCCGGTGTAAATATCAACATAACCATGGCCCCACTTTAAATGATCACGCCAGGGGCGGCTAACCTTAGGTAAACGGTAAAAACCAGGGTCTGGCACTCTGGTTTGTTCAGTCACAGTGCCATTTTCAAGGCCTGCTACACCTAACAAAGGTTTAATAGTGGAGGCAGGTGGGAATAAACCCTGGGTAATACGGTTCACCAGCGGTCTGTCCGGCGAATTTAATAACATGCGGTAGTTTTTGCCGCTGATACCGTGCACAAATAAATTGGGGTTGTAGCTGGGGTTGCTGTAAAAAGCCAGCACAGCACCATCTCTTGGGTCCAGCATCACCACTGAACCCCGGTTTTCACCCAAAGCTTCCTGAGCTTTGAGTTGTAAACCTAAATCCAGCGACAAATATAAATCATCCCCTGAGATGGCAGGTTGTTCACGCAAGGTGCGAATCACCCTGCCACGGCTGTTCACTTCCACTTCCTGATAACCAACAGTGCCATGTAGCTGGGTTTCGTAGAACTTTTCCAGGCCGACTTTGCCGATATCGCGGCTAGCGGCATAGTTGGCACTTTGTTGGTTTTCTTCCAGTTGTTTGTATTCTTTTTCGTTAATTTTGCCGATATAACCAAGAGCATGGGTAAACAAGTCACCATAAGGATAATTGCGGGTGAGGCGGGCTTCGAGTGTCACACCGCTGAACTGGTGCAGATGCACGGCCAGAATGGCGACTTCTTTTTCACTCAGATGCTCTTTCAGCGCAATACTTTTAAAACGACGTTGTTGTTTTACTTCTTTATAAAAGGCTTGTTGTCGCTCTTCGTCAATAGAGATAAGTTTGGCAAGTTCAGCAACTGTGGTCGGTAAATCCTCAACTTGCTCCGGAATCAGCTCTAATGAATGCACAGGACTGTTTTCTGCCAGTAACACGCCGTTACGGTCGAAGATCATGCCTCTGTTCGGGGATAGCGGGACCAGCTTGATGCGGTTGCCATCAGCACGGGTGGAGTACTCGTCGTATTTCACCACCTGCAACTGGTATAAATTCAGCAGCAGCACCCCAAACAACAACACCACCACCACAAAAGCAAACAGCACCCGCCGGTTAAACAGCAGGGCTTCTGCAACATGGTCTGCAATGGCAATACGGCGTTTGCGCATGACTACTCGCGATGATAAGGATGGTTAGTGCTGATACTCCAGGCACGGTACAGGCTTTCTGCCAAGACCACCCGCACCAGCGGGTGCGGCATGGTTAAAGCAGACAAAGACCATTTGGCTTCACTGGCGGCAATACAGGCAGGCGCTAAACCTTCGGGTCCGCCAACCAATAAACAGACATCCCGGCCATCCATTTGCCATTGTTCCAGCTTTTGAGCAAGCTGTGGGCTGCTCCAGTTACCGCCTTCTACTTCAAGGGTAATAATGCGGCTGCCTTTGGGCACAGCAGCCAGCATTTTTTCACCTTCAAGCTCCAGAATACGTTTGATATCGGCATTTTTGCCACGTTTACCGGCCGGAATTTCAACCAGCTCCAGCGGTAAATCCCGTGGGAAACGGCGGGCATATTCTTCATAGGCGGTGGTGACCCAGGCTGGCATTTTTTGCCCAACTGCAATCAGCATTAACTTCATGAATTTAAGCGGCCCAGAGTTTTTCCAGCTGGTAAAAACCACGGCTTTCATCAAGCATCACGTGAACAACCACTTCGCCTAAATCAACCAGTACCCAGTCACCACTTTTTTCACCTTCAACACCCAGAATATGTAAACCGGCTTTTTTGGCTTCCTGGATAAGGTAAGCAGCCACTGAGCGGGTGTGCCGGTTTGAGGTGCCTGAACACACCACCATACATTCGGTTTCGGTTGATTTGCCTTTGACGTCGAGCTGAACAATATCTTTGGCTTTCATGTCGTCAATTTTATCAACAACAAAAGCGATTAATTCCTGAGTCTGCACTTGGTATACCCCATTGCTGTGCGCTATAAACGCGGCATTTTAACAGCTTTTTCCGGCCAGTTATACCTGATACAGCTGATGCTGGTGGATATAAGCCAGTACTTCTGGAATTTGTAGCGAAGGGTCCGGATTATCTTGTGGGGTTTGACTGCTAAAACCGGCGCGGATTTGGCTGGCAGAAATATCAAACAAGGGGTTATCCAGCAGCAGAATTTTGCCTGCAGTTTGTTGCTTTAGTTCAGAAATATCAGCGGCGCCATGGCTTTTTAATAACGTCTGAGCTGCTGCATTTAACTGATAACCGGGGCGTTGACAGACCAATAAATGACACAAAGTCAGAATATGCTGATAACGAAACCAGCTTTGAAAAGCACAAAGTGAATCCATACCAATGACAAAACATAAAAAGTCATCAGGATACTGTTGATGCAGTAGCTCCAGCGTTTCCACAGTATAAGAAGCGCTGTTTTTCTGAAGTTCCAAAGTATTGAGTTTCAGTTGTGGATAAGGGCTGATGGCAAGTTCAACCATCTTTGCCCTGTGCTGACTACTGACACCTGGGTGAGCGCGGTGTGGTGGTAAATGGCAAGGCAATAACTGCAGTTCTTGCAGTTGGCAATGCTGCTGCACATAAAGCGCCAGCTGCAAATGCCCCTGATGAATAGGGTCGAAAGTGCCACCGTAAAAACCAAGCAGCGCCATGTTAATCGGCCAGCTGCTGTTGTAGCGAAAATAATTTCGGCACTGGGTTTATAAACAAAGTGACCAGATGAGCCAGCGCTACTTCGGGGTGGGGCAGGCGGCCGGATTTTAAACCACGGTCAAAACAGGCCAGTTCCTGCAGCAGATGTTGCAGCCAGTTATTGGAAAGGCGCAGCAACGCCTGTTGATACAAAGACTGGCGTTTAGGCCAGATACTGAATTTTTTAAAATAATCTTGTGGTGGCACCCCTTGTTGTTCCAGCGTTTTTAACTGCAGCAATAACATGGCTTCTTTTTGTAATTGCCAGCCTATCATCACAGGTTCGTTGTCTTGCGCCAGTAAACGGTCCAGCCGGTGTAATGCTTCTTCACCCTGACCAGCCAATACAGCATCTATCAGCTGAAACACACTAAAGTGCGATTGGTCGGCCAGATATTGTTGCAAAAAAGCAGCGTCCAGCCATTGACCATGTTGGGTTAATGCCAGTTTTTCCAGCTCTTGTTTGGCAGCCAATAAGTTACCGGCAGCATGATGTTGTAGCAGTTGCAAAGCGTCGGTTTGCAGTTTGACACCAAGGGCGGCAGCGCGCTCTTTGAGCCAGCGCATAAACTGGTAATCGTCCAGTGCATAAAACTGCACCTGCACACCAATCTCTGCCAGTGCTTTAAACCAGCTTTGTTTGGCAAATTCGGTGGCGGTTTTGGCGCCATGCAACACCAGAATTAAATCAGCATGGAGCAGGGCAGGCAGTTTTTTTAGCTGATCCTGGGCTGCCGGCGTGAGTTTGGCTGTGCCTAAATCCAGCTCCAGCAGCTGACGTGGAGTAAACAGCGACATGCTGTTTATTTCATTAAAAAAATCGGCCCAGTCAAACTGGGCTTCATTGATAAAACTTTGTCTGTCGTCAAAACCTGCTGCTTTGGCGGCGCTGCGAATATCATCCAGCGCTTCCATTTTTTGCAAAGGTTCTTCACCAAACACCAGATAAACCGGTGCCAGGCCTTTTTTCAGCTGAGCCGGTAGCTGGTTGCTGAATAATTTCAGCATGGCTTACAGCCGGCCCAACTGGCGGATCATCCGTGCTACAGCCTGGGTGCGCAGTTCATCCAGCAATAAATCCAGCTCGCGCGCTTTAGCCAAAGCCCGTGACGGGTCATCCTGATAATCACGGTATAACTCAATTTTGTAAGGAGTGGCATCCAAACCAGGCATCAGCAACTGATATTCAACAGTGTAAATCAGCTCATATTCCGCTACCTGGCCATTGGGAAACAATGACAAAGTGCGGCGCTGCAAACCATCACTGAGTAGCTGAATATGCGGCGTTTTGTTGTCGGCAGCCGCCAGCAGCTTCACATTGTTGCGTTTCAGTTGCTCGGCAAGTTTGCTTAAAAGTTCTGAGTGGCGATCCCCTTCGAGGTAAATCGCCGGATATTTGGCCAGTGGCAGTTCACCACGCAACTGAAAACCACAGCCGCTGAGCAGCAAGCTGCCAAGCAGCATAAACAGCCAGATGCGTGACAACTTCAGCATTAGCCCACCACCAGACTCAATAACTTGCCAGGCACGTAAATAACTTTACGTACTTCAACCCCTTCAAGGTACTTTTTCACGTTTTCTTCAGCAGTGGCAAGCGCCATCACTTGTTCCTGCGTGGCATCAATCGCCACTGTCACTTTGCTGCGTACTTTGCCGTTAATTTGTACCACCACCAGCTTTTCATCTTCGACCAGTGCACTTTGATCAACCAAAGGCCATGGGGTTTGTTCAAGCTCGGTATTGTGGCCAAGTTCAGCCCACAGATGTTGGGATAAATGCGGGGTGATTGGGTTTAATAACTTCACGACCGCCTGAATACCTTCGTTCAGCACAGCTAAGTCCTGCGTAGTTTCAGTGGCGGCTTTTTGCAGCCGGTTCATCAGCTCCATAATGGCAGCAACGGCAGTGTTAAAGGTGTAACGACGGCCCACATCATCTGTCACTTTGGCGATGGTTTTGTGAATTTCACGGCGCAGCGTTTTTTGCTCGCTGTTGAGTGCACTGATATCCAGAGCCGCAACAGCACCTTTTTGTTTAAAATCGTTCACCAGCGTCCAGACGCGGCGCAGGAAACGATTGGCACCTTCTACAGCTGAGTCCTGCCATTCCAAAGTTTGCTCTGGTGGCGCGGTAAACATCATAAATAAACGCACAGTGTCGGCACCGTATAAGTCGATCACAGTTTGTGGGTCTATGCCGTTATTTTTCGATTTTGACATTTTGCTCATGCCGGCTGACAGCACTGGCTGACCGTCGCTTGCTAAAATAGCCTGGCTGATACGGCCTTTGTCATCACGTTCTACCGTCACATCTTGTGGTGAATACCAGGTTTTGCTGCCACCTTCGTGTTCACGGTAAAAAGTTTCCGCCAATACCATGCCCTGACATAACAAACGTTTAAACGGCTCGTCTGATTGTACTAAACCAACATCACGCAGCAGTTTGTGGAAAAAGCGTGAATACAATAAATGCAAAATAGCATGTTCAATACCACCGATGTATTGATCCACCGGCAGCCAGTAGTTGGCTTTGGCAGGGTCCAGCATGCCGGTGTCATGTTGTGGGCTGCAATAACGGGCGTAATACCAGCTTGACTCCATAAAGGTGTCAAAAGTATCTGTTTCGTGGAAAGCGGCCTGGCCCTTATAGGTGGTTTTGGCCCAGTTCACATCGGCTTTAATAGGGGACGTGACACCGTCCATCACCACATCTTCCGGTAAACGTACCGGTAGCATCTCTTCCGGTACCGGCACTTGCGTGCCATCTTCCAGCGTTAACATAGGGATTGGTGAACCCCAATAACGCTGACGGGATACACCCCAGTCGCGCAGGCGGTAATTCACTTTCACCTGACCTAAACCCATAGCGGCCAGTTTGTCGGCAATACCTTGAAAAGCCGCGGCAAAATCCAGGCCGTCAAACTCAGCTGAGTTAATCAGTACACCTTTGTCGGTAAAAGCGGCTTTGCTTAAATCGATGCTGTCTTCAGCGCCGGCAACAGGAGCAATCACCTGTTTAATTGGCAGACCATATTTAGTGGCAAATTCATAATCACGTTGGTCATGTGCCGGTACTGCCATCACGGCGCCTGAGCCGTAATCCATCAATACAAAGTTGGCAACCCAGATTGGCACTTGTTGACCCGTTAACGGATGCACAGCAAAAAAGCCGGTTGGTGCGCCTTTTTTCTCCATGGTGGCCATATCGGCTTCGGCCATTTTGCCGCCTTTACACTCGTCGATAAATTGCGCCAGCTTGTCATCCATTTTTGCGGCTTTTTGTGCCAGCGGGTGCTGAGGTGCAATGGCAACATAAGTCACACCGTAGAAAGTGTCAGGGCGGGTGGTGTAGACGCTGAAATCATAACTGGAGCCTGCCACGCTGAACTTAATTTCCACCCCTTCAGAGCGGCCAATCCAGTTACGTTGCATGGTTTTAACCTGCTCCGGCCATTCGTCAAGTTGATCTAAATCCTGTAACAGCTCTTCGGCGTAATCGGTAATTTTAATAAACCACTGCGCCAATTCACGTTGTTCCACCAAGGCGCCAGAACGCCAGCCGCGACCGTCAATCACCTGTTCGTTGGCAAGCACACATTGATCCACCGGATCCCAGTTCACTGTGGCCATTTTTTTATAAACCAGGCCTTTTTCAAACAGCTTGGTAAAAAACCACTGTTCCCATTTGTAATATTCAGGTTTACAGGTGGCCAGTTCGCGGTCCCAGTCATACCCAAAACCTAAACGTTTCAGCTGGTTTTTCATGTAATCGATATTGGCATATGTCCATTTGGCTGGTGCTGTTTTATTGGCAATAGCGGCGTTTTCAGCCGGTAAACCAAAAGCATCCCAGCCCATAGGCTGCATCACGTTTTTGCCTTGCATACGCTGGAAACGGCTGATCACATCACCAATGGTGTAGTTACGCACATGACCCATATGCAAACGGCCGCTTGGGTAAGGGAACATCGACAGACAGTAGAATTTTTCTTTGTTGTTATCTTCAACCACTTTAAAGGCTTGGCTTTGTTCCCAGTGCTGCTGCATCCGGGTTTCAATGGCTTTTGGATCGTAAGTCTGAGTAGGGTTTTGAGTTTCTGACATCGAAAATTCCAACTGTTCAATCAAAGGCGGCCGGGCATCCGGCAAAGTGGCGTTAGCATACCGCAAGCGGGGGGGCGACAACAACTGCAAAGCGGCAGACAAAAGATGGATAAGCTACGGTGCATGCCTGTTGCAGTTACTAATCACAGGCTGGAACGCCGGCAGTTTTTAAGCTGTGCTGAAGTAAAAAAAGGCCCCAAAACCTAAGTTTTGGGGCCTTGGTTACCAGTTAAGGCAAGCTGATAGTGCTGTCGCCAGCTCAGCTGTATTAAGCTTCATCAGAAGCTGTAGCTGACACCGGCAGTAATACGACGACCGATCACATCCCATGCTTCACCATTGGTATTTTGACCTGGCAGCAGTGGTGGGTTCCGATCAAACATGTTCAGTACACCCAGACGAGCCTGGAACTGTTGCGTAATGTTGTAACGCGTTGTCAGATCGAATGTGGTGTATGAAGGCACATCGTTGTAGTTGTTCTGATTTGGTGTCCAGTCGTTTGCCTGAACTGTGGCCGCACGGTGGTTCACTGTTAACACAGCAGAAGCTTCGCCGTAGCTGTATTCTGTTGTAAAACGGTGTTTCCATTCCGGTAATCTCACTTCACCCAAATCGTCGATCAGATCTTCAGCAAAACCAGTTGGGTTGGTTTCGTATGTTTGCATATAAGTGGTGATCAGACGGAAGTTAAAATCACCGTAGTTGCTGGCAAAGCGGTAAGAGGCTTCCAGGTCAACACCTTCAACATCACGTGAAGCAGAGTTGACCGGCTTCTCGAAATAGTTGGTGATTTCGTAAGTGGTTGCGTCACGGGTCAACAGTGGGCAATACGGGTTGGCCAGCGACGAAGACTGGTAGCAGTATTTCACTACGTCAGGACCTGTGAAGCTGTTGATCACGTTGGTCAGTTCAAATTTCCAGTAGTCAACTGTCAGACCCGCACCTTCCAGCCAGGCTGGGGTGTAGATAAAGCCTGCTGTGATGTCATGTGCGGTTTCGTTGGTCAGATCAGTGTTACCAATGATAAAACCAGGGCGGGTTGAGCCTTTCCATTCAGTAGAAGGTTCAAAATTAGTCGGAACTCCCTGCGCCGCACAGTTTGCCAGAATGGCATCACGATATTTCGGGTTCAGACCGGCGCGCTGACTGACAGCACATGGATCTGTCATGGTCCGGAAAGTTTGTCCCGGTGGGTTGTACAGCTCACCAATGTTAGGGGCACGCACAGATTTAGCTCTGTTTAAACGCACACGCAGCTCATCAGATACTTCCCAGTTCAGACCAATTTTCCAGGCATCGTCCGAACCAGAGGTTGAGTAGTCCATTTTGCGGTAAGCAGATTCGAAAGTTAATAAATCAACCATCGTCAGCTCAGCCAATAATGGTACCGAAAATTCCGCAGAAATTTCGTTGACGTCAAATTCACCATCCAGCGGTTGTGAGCTGTTGTTAAACAACAAGCCGGCGCGCATAGCTGGATCTGGCAGCGTTTTGGCGCCTTCCTTGCGGTATTCAGCACTAAAAGCCGTGGTGATAAAACCAGCTGGCAGTTCATATAAGTCGCCGCTGACTGTGCCTGAAACTACAGACTGTTCAATAGATGAACGACGCATCGCATCTGTTGATACCCAGTTGTACGCCGCTTCGCTGTATATGCCACGGCCGAACACGTTCAGTGGCAGACAGCCCTGAGCACGGGCAACAGCGTCGCGGCATTGCAGCGCACCGCTGGCGGTTTTTTCGACATCAACGGCCTGCAGGAAACGGTTATAGAACATCTCACCGTACCATTCAGTGTCCGCCTGAACATGACCTGTAGTTGCATACACATCGTATGACCAGGTGTCAGATAAAGCACCTTCAAAACCCAGAGAAATACGGGCTAAAGTACGTTCCTGACTGTACTTACGGTTACCGAAGTCTGATGCCAGATAACCCATAGTGACACGGCCGTTTGCGTTAGCGGCAGCGATCAGCGCTGATGCTTCCGGTGATAATAAACCGTTATTGGCGCTGACTCCGAAGTTGATAAAGGCTGGCGAGCTTTCACCATAAGCTTCAGAACGGGTCAGGTTCATCTCCATGCTCATGTTATGGTCATCATTAATGGCGTAGTTCATGTTTGACACAAAGCTGACGCGATCTAAAGGTGTGCGCATAAAAGAGTTTTCAGCGAAGTTGTAACCCTCACCACCGATATAATCAACACGGCCACCAACCAGTGGAGGCAAGGCCTGCCCCAGATTCATCAAACGAACCTGACCATTTTCACTGAAGGTATAACGTTTGCCGCCAGATACAAAGGTGCCGGCTGGTGCATAAGCTGCCAACACTTGCTGACCACGGCCCCACATCACGCGCAGCGGGCTATTTGGATCTTTAGCGTTATAGTTCGGGTTTTGAATGGCAATCGGGCCTTCACGAAGGTAATCACGATCCATATAAGACACCTGATTTTGTGATGCCCAGCTCAGGTTCGAGACAAAGTTAGCTTTACCAACTTCTGAACCAAAAGTGATAGATGCATAATCCTCTTCACCACCGCTTTGTGTTGGGCGGGTGGTTGATGCATCCATAGTGACGCCGTCGTAGGTTTTTTTCGTGATGATGTTCACCACACCGGCGACAGCATCAGAACCATAAACGGCTGAAGCGCCACCTGTTGTGATTTCAACCCGTTCAATCATCGCGGTTGGAATATTGTTTAAGTCAACAGCACTGCTGCCTGGTGCACCAGAGACAAAACGACGGCCGTTTACCAGTACCAGAGTACGGTTTGAACCCAGACCCCGTAAGTCAGTGTTGTTCAGACCGCTGGCAAAAATAGTGTTGTTGGTGGTTTCTGGTGACAGACCGACCAGAGTGTTTGGCATTTTATGCAGTAAGTCGGCAACGTTGACCACACCAGCATCGACCAGACCGTCACCGCTGATCACAGTGACAGGCGTGGGTGATAACTCACCGATACGTTTAATTTTTGAGCCGGTAACTTCAATGCGCTCAACTTTATCTTCAGATTTCTTTTCCTGAGCAAAAACCGATGTTGTGACGAGGGCTGTGGTAGTGACGCCCAATGCGAGTGCTAAACGCACTGCCTGGTTCAGTTTATTATTAGTGTGCATCCTGGATTTCCTTTGAGTAGTTATAAAAATTGTGCCGCCAGTGCCAAAAAACAACGTTGCAGCTATACAGCCACGCTGTTTCTAAGTCTGGAATTTGGTACAAAAGGCAAGCTAACAATTTGGTTTCATCAAGACAAACTTAATGCGACAAAATGCGTAAAAACATCTTTAAAAACATACAGTTAACAATGTATACTTATGTTTATATAAGTTTTGCTTTATGTATCTTTTTGTTCATTTTATGGTTTTTTATTGTGAATATTAACTTTTAATAATTCAGAAACTATTGATATAACAGGCTATACTTCGAAAACCGGCTTCTTATGTTCAGGACATTAAAAATGCAGGATTTATCAACCCGGTATCAACAATGGTTGACCAGACTGTCTGATGCAGTGCACAACGCCAAACAGCAGCAGATAACGCAGTTATTTGAATTTGGCGAAACCATTAAAGCGTATCTGAAAGCTGGTTCTGATCTGACCGCTTATGAAACTCAGTTGTTTTTGGAAACGTTAAAACGTCAGTCAACAGAAAACGAAATGCCGTCTTTGTGGCCTGAAGCCTTATGGTATGAATTGTCGCAGGTGACCGACAAAACCCAGCTGGAATGGCAGGAACTCACCAGTGATTTTGCCCATCAGGGGCATTATCAGGCTGGCGAAGAAGTGGGCATGGGCTTGTACTGCTGTGAAGCTTGTCAGGCAACTTTGCCTTATTATCATCCGGCTGTGCTGGCTTTATGTCCGGCTTGTGGCGGTGTTTTATTTCATCGTCAGGGCTTGCCGGTCTAAAGAATGCAGATCAATAGTGCCATTTAGCCACTTTCGCTGATGGCAGTTTTTGTTACTATAGGCATTCGTTTTTTATCCGGGAATTTTCTGCATGACGCATCCGGCAGTACATAAAGCCGCTCTATCTCATTTGCAAAGCATGGCTTTGCCCGTTTCCCAACTTGGCCCACAGCTTGACGACAAGCTTATTGCAGACGCACTGGATGTGGCCGGTTTTAGCAGCACTTTTATTGGTCAGGAGCGCGCCAAAGCGGCTTTGGCTTTTGCTATTGGCATGGATATGCCGGGTTATAACCTTTATGTGATGGGGGAGCCCGCACTTGGCCGTTACACTTTGGTACAGGATATTCTGCAAAGTGCCGCCAGCGAAAAAGAAACACCGGACGATTGGTGTTATATCAATAATTTTGAAGACGAGCGGGTACCACAAACCTTAAGGCTGCTGCCTGGCGAAGGCCGGGTGCTGGTGAAAAAAATTGAAGCTTTAATTGATGAGCTGCTCGACACCTTTCCGGCCGCTTTTGATAACCCGGGTTATCAACGTAAGAAAAAAGCTATTCACGCCACTTTTGACAACAAATATGAGGCAGCCATAGCGCTGGTGGAACGTAAAGCACTGGAAAAACAAGTGGTATTGTACGAAGACAATGGCGCTGTCAGTTTTTCACCTGTGATAGACGGTAAACCGTTGGACGATGCCGAATTTGCCAATTTACCCGACGATAAAAGACAATTTTTTTATGGTTTAGTGACTGAACTTGAAACCATCCTGAACGAGCAGTTGCTGGAATTACCACAGTGGAAACGTGAACTGTCGGAGAATCTGCGTACTTTACGCCGCGAAACTATCGAACTTGCGTTAAAACCTTTGCACAAAGCACTGGAACATGATTATTCCAACGAGCTTGGCGTGTTACGTTATTTGCGGGAAATGCGCCCAGAGCTGGTCAAAGCTGTGCTGGAGCTGCTGCCGGAAGAGCTGGAAACCGACAAGCTGGAAGAGCTGGATATCCGCAGCCTCTTTATTGGGGACTTTGTGCCTAATGTGCTAATGCACCACGAATTAATGTCCGGCGCTCCTATCGTATTTGAAGCCAACCCAAGTTATGGCAATTTGTTTGGCCGGGTGGAATACAGCTCAGATCAAGGTGCGTTATATACCAATTACCGGATGATCCGCGCTGGTGCCTTGCACAAAGCCAATGGGGGTTATCTGATTCTGGACGCTGACCGTTTGTTGTCACAACCTGCGGTGTGGGACGCGTTAAAACTGGCACTGAAAAGTGGCGAAATTAACATCGACACTTTGTCGGATCACGCTGTGACCAATTCCACCATTATCACCCCCAAAGCCATACCGCTGAATGTGAAAATTGTGCTACTTGGTTCGCGCGATTTGTATTACCTGGTGCAGGATGTGGATGATGAATTTAACGAATTATTCCGGGTGCTGGCCGATTTTGAATATTACTTGCCGTTTAACCCGCTGACGGTCAAATACATGTCGTTGCAGCTGCAGGACCAAATTCAGGCGCTGGAGGCCGGGCCTTTAACAGCTTGTGGTTTAAAACAGTTATTAACTTTCAGTTTCCGTCAGGCCGAACATCAACGTAAGTTATCAGCGCGTTTTGCCGATGTGCTGGAGCTGGTGCGTGAAGCCTGTTATTACGCCAATCAGGCCGGTGACACTGAACTAAGCGCTTTGCATATTCAGCAGGCGTTACAGGGTAAACAATACCGCACCGGCCGTATCAGTGAGTCTTTCCTGGAAGATATTCAGGAAGGCCAAATTCTGATTGATACCGACGGGGTAGCAGTTGGCAAAGTGAATGGTCTGACAGTGCTGGAAATTGGCGACACCGCCTTTGGTACCCCGGCCCGCATCAGTGCAACAGTGTACCCTGGCTCAAACGGCGTTATTGATATTGAACGGGAAGTAGAGCTTGGCAAAGCCATTCACTCCAAAGGTGTGATGCTGCTAACCGGTTACCTTGGTGCTAAATATGCGCAGAATTTTCCGCTGACGTTGTCGGCCAATCTTGCGATGGAACAATCTTATGGTTTGGTGGATGGTGACAGTGCGTCGCTGGCTGAAGTTTGTGCTTTGATTTCCGCCATTACCAATGTGCCTATCCGGCAGGATTTAGCAGTGACAGGGTCCATTAACCAACATGGCCAGGTACAGGCTATAGGCGGCGTCAACGAAAAAATTGAAGGTTATTTCCGCTTATGCCAGTCGCGTGGTTTAACAGGTGCACAGGGCGTAGTGATCCCGGCCAGCAATCAGTTAAATCTGGTGCTGAATGATGAAGTGGTGAATGCGGTCGCCACAGGCCAGTTCCATATTTACGTGGTAAAAACCGTTGATGAAGCGCTGGAAATGCTGACTGGCTGTGAAGCAGGTATAAAAACGGCCAAAGGCCAATACCCGAAAAAATCACTGAATGCGCTGACGATGGCGCGTCTGGCCGCTATTGCCGAGCTGGTAAACGGCTCCTCAGACGACGAATAAGGATTGATGATGTTAAAGAAGTTTAAAAATGCACTGCAGTTTGTTGTGTTGTCAGGCACTTTGTTGCTCAGTGGTTGCAGCACTGCTTATTATGCCGCTATGGAAAAAGTGGGCGTGCATAAACGCGATATTCTGATAGACAGAGTGGAAGAAGCCCGTGATGCACAGGCGGTCAGTCAGCAGGAGTTTAAAGACGCGCTGGACCAGCTGAGCCAACTGATTAATTTCCACGGTGGCAATTTGCAGGACAGATACGAAGCACTGAATGTGCAGTATGAAGACAGCAAAAAAGCCGCCGAAGAAGTGACAGCCCGTATTAATAAAGTGGAGCTGGTGGCTTTTGATTTGTTTGATGAATGGGAAGCTGAGCTGTCGCAATATCAGAATAAAAAACTGAAAACAGACAGTAAAAAGAAGCTGCTGGATACCAAACGCCAGTTTGACGCTTTGGTCAAAGTGATGCGCCGTGCTGAAAGCAAAATGCCGCCTGTACTGCGGGTTCTCAACGACAACGTGTTGTATTTAAAACACAATTTAAATGCCAAAGCCGTTGGTGCTATTCAGGGTGAATTTGGTGTGTTGCAGCAGGATGTGAATAATCTGCTGGCGGAAATGAACAGAGCCATTGCCGATTCCAACCAGTTTATTGCCACTATGAACCAAAATTAACAAAAACCGGGTCGTGCTTTTGCTGTGGCTGGCACGGCCTTGTTGTGTTTCTGAACTGTGATCACCCGCGCATTTCTGCTGTACTCTGCCCTTTATTCCACTTTTCAGTCTTCCTCGGCTTCTGCTAAGGTAACTAACTGAAGTCAAAGCTAAAGCGCCGGAACCAGCATGAGCAGCACCGCACCTGTATTAGAAGTGATTTACCGGGTCGAACCCGGTTGCCTTGGCCCTCAGGGCAAAGATTATATTGAAGATTTTTGTAATTTTTCCCAACCTTTGGTGACAGCCCATACCGCAGGTTTTATGCGCTGGATTTTAGTGCCCCGTTTTGATAAATCCCTGCCGGAAATGCAATGCACTTTGGCTGGCCGCACTTTAACGCCCGATCAAGCCAAACGTTATTTTGCGTTGTTTCAGGTAGATGCTGATGATCTTGAGGCGGAACTGAACGAGCAGCTGACGTTATTAATCGATCAGTATTTTGGCCGTTGGTAAAACCATCTGGCACATTCAATTTGCCGGTATTGATGTCGCTTTTTTATGTATTCCTTGCTGTTGCCTGCTCGATTGACATTTTTTTGTTTTGGATCGGGTTCTGGCATTTCAGTTTGTCTTAAGCTCAGTACCTTAGCTTGTTGTTTTGTCCATCGTGAAAGGAGAGTGTGATGTCGTCTGAAATCAGGAATTTAAGGTTCAGTCAGCTGACGGTTCTGTTGCACTGGGTGACTGTGCTGTTGTTTATTGCAGTGTATTGCAGTATGGAGTTTCGCGATATTTTTGAACGGGGTACAACGGGTCGTGAGTTGATGAAAACCACACATTATTGGTTTGGCCTGAGCATTTTATTGTTGTTGTTGCCAAGATTGTTGGCGCGTTTTCGTCAGCATACCCCTGCGATTGAACCACCCCAACCACATTGGCAGCATAAACTGGCAATCTGGGTGCATCTGGCTCTTTATGTGCTGATGTTGTTGATGCCGCTAATTGGCTGGTTGTTACTGTCGGCTGAAGGAAAAGAGCTGAGTTATCTGGGGCTACAGCTACCGGCCTTAATGGCGCCGAACGAAGTCTGGGCAGAACGTTTTGAAGAGCTGCATGAGCTGGGAGCAAAAGCAGGTTATGCCTTGATTGCTGTCCATGCGCTGGCGGCGTTATTTCATCACTATGTGTTAAAAGATAATACTGTAAAACGCATGATGTTGAAATAAAAGGAAAAAGCCGGGAAACCCGGCTTTTTATTCAGTGGCAAACTCCGGACGGGCAGGGCATAGTTCTAAGTTGATGTTGCCGCTGTGTCCAATTGGCAGGCTACAACCAATCTTGTTGGAGCTACTGCGTCAGACTGCCTTAGTTGCCAGCAGTCTGAGGGGCAACACCAGCCACTACCTGGCCATCCTGGATCAGGATTTTTTCGCCCGGTGCATTGTCCATCCGCACCGTTTTTAATTCACCGTTCAGTAAATAACGCACGTCATAACCAATGACTTTTTCCTGCGTTTTTTCCACAGTTTTGCAAACACGCTGGCTGTAACTTTCAACGTCTTTGTTCTGCATATCTTCCTGCACTTGTTTACCGGCATAACCACCGGCAGCAGCTGCAGCAACAGTGGCTACTTTTTTACCTGAACCACCACCAATCTGGTTGCCCAGTACACCACCAACCACAGCGCCAATCACAGTGCCGGCGATTTGGTTGTCGTCTTTGACGGCTTTTTTCTGCTGAACAATCACGTCTTTACATTGTTCAACCGGCTCTTTAAAAGTTTCAGTCACGGCTTTACTGCTGACGACTTCGGCGTATTGAGGGCCTTTGTCCAGATAGCTGTAACCTGCAACAGAACCTAAAGCTGTCACTGCGATAGCACCAACGATTGAGCCGATAAGCATGGAGTTATTCATTTTGTGTGTCCTTGTATACGTCAACTTTCTTAATGGCAGTGACTATAAGGGGCTGTTGCTGTATTTAAGCTGAATGAAATATACAAAAACGCTGATGTTTCTTTTTGTTGGTGCTAACCTTGGACGGTAAAAAATGCTGAGCTTTGGATCTTGTTGCTACGACTGAGATTTTCAGCAAAACGACAGCGCACAGCAGCGCTTTTGTGCCTATCTTCTTTATAGGGTTCAGTGTTTATCATTCTTTAGTATTGATTGTTTTCCCGGGGATCATCATGAGCAGCTTACTTTCGAATATTGATCAAAAAACCAACATCGTTGGCCAGAACCGGCTGGAGTTGTTGTTGTTCCGGCTAAACAGCCAACAACCCTTTGGCATTAATGTGTTTAAAGTGCGGGAAGTATTGCAATGTCCTGAGCTCAGTGCATTACCGGGGGCGCATCCTAATGTGCGCGGCATCGCCCATTTGCGCGGTGAACCTGTTACCGTCATCGATTTAAGTATGGCAACAGGTGGTAAGCCAATCACTGATTTAACCACGGCTTATGTGCTGGTGACCGAATATAACCGTCACACTCAGGGTTTTTTGGTGGCAGGTGTTGACCGTATTATCAGCAGTAATTGGGAACAAATTATGCCGGCGCCGCAAGGTGCAGGCAAAGCGCATTATGTAACGGCAGTCACTAAAGTAGACAACAAGTTAGTGCAAATTCTGGATGTAGAAAAAGTTTTTGCTGAAATATCACCTGTTGATGAAACCGTCAGCGAATCGGTCAAAGAAAAAAGCAAAGAACTGGATTTTAAAAATCTGGTGGTGCTGGTGGCCGACGATTCTGCGGTGGCGCGTAATCAGGTGAAGCGTGCTTTAGGTGCTATTGGTGTCGAAATTCAAACTGTCAATGATGGCCGGTTGGCGCTGGACTGGCTGCTGGCCAAAGCGCAGGAGCTCGGTGGTGATGTGTCAGCCAAAGTGCCATTGTTGATTTCCGATATTGAAATGCCGGAAATGGATGGCTACACCTTAACGGCAGAAATTAAAGCCAATGAACATTTAAAAAATATCCATGTGATTTTGCATTCGTCGTTAAGTGGTGTGTTTAATAATGCCATGGTCAGCAAAGTAGGGGCAGATCAGTTTATTGCCAAGTTTCATCCGGATGAACTGGTGTCGGCTGTGCAACAATGGATGCACAGTGCGGCACAAAGTGCTTCGGCTGAGTAATAACAACTGAGCTCCGGTTATCGCCGGCTGATTGCTTTTGCAAGGCCGCGCTGTTGCTCAAGTGGAAGATAAAAAACGCAGCATTTAAGCTGCGTTTTTTTCTTCCGTCTGATGTTCACAACACAGGTGCTATAACAACAGCTTAGTTTGAGCGGGATACTGCTGTTGTCTGGCTAAAAAAGCGACGCCACAACAGGTTGAATATCAAGACAAAAGAGACAAACCACAGCAGCAGCGTGTCGCCGGTGCGGCTATATAAAGTGCGGCCTTGCGCCAGCTGTACTTCAGCAGTTAACACCCCTTCCGCAAATTGTGGCAATACTGCCTGCAGCTTGCCGTCAGGCTGAACTATGCCGGTGACCCCATTATTGGTGGCGCGTAACAAGGGCCTGCCAAACTCCAGTGCACGCATCTGGGCAATTTGCATATGCTGCAAGGGGCCAATAGAAGCGCCAAACCAGGCGTCATTGCTGACCGTTAATAAAAAGTCGGTGTTGTTGGTAAAGTTGGCCTGAATTTGCCTTGGAAAAGCAATTTCAAAACAAAGGGCTGCCAGCAGCTGATAACCATTGGCGTTGAGGTTAGGTTGTAACCAGTCGCCGCGGGCAAAAGAGCTGTTGGGTAAATCAAAAAAGGGCGCTACGTCTCGCAGCCAACGCTCCAGCGGCACAAATTCACCAATAGGCAATAAATGATGTTTCTGGTAACGGTTTTTGCCTTCGTACAGGTAATCACCGCCGCTGGCAGCTGTGCCACTTTTCCCCAGCACTATCATGCCGTTATAGGCATCACCATTGTTTTTATAGTCAAGAATACCGGTGATAACGCTACTTTGTTGTTCAGCCGCCTGGATATCCAGATTTAATAAATAGGCTTGTGCCAAAGGTTCCAGCTGCGGAATTGCAGCTTCAGGCCAAACAATAATTTGTTGTTTTAAATGGGGTTTACTGAGCTGCATATACTTTTTCATCGTTGGCAGCTCTTGCTCCGGTATCCAGCGCAATTCTTGTTTAATATTGCCTTGCACTAAAGCCACACTGACTTTTTCATCCGTCAGTTGCCAGCCTTTCAATACAGCTAACAAAGGGCTTATCAGCAGCAGCGTTGCGGCAAGGGCCAGCGGGATAAAACGCTGTTTATTGGCGGTTGCACCAGGCTCAGCAGAACCAGCAGCGCCAGCCGATAAAGGCACCACAGCAGCAGCGGCAAACACCATTAAAAAGCTAATACCGGTTTCGCCAACAAGCGGCGCCCAGGGCGCCATCCAGCCTTCAGTCTGGCTATAACCAAGCGACAACCAGGGAAATCCGCTAAAAAGCCAGGAACGCAGGTTTTCGCTGAGCACCCAGCAACAGGCAAATAGCAGTGGAAACAACAGTTTATTGTTGTTGCTTAACCTAAACACCGCATAACTGGCGAGAGCTGGGAACAGGCTTAAATAAGCCACCAGCAAAGCCATAATGCCAAGGCTGGCTATAAGTGGCATACCCCCAAAAGTGGCGATACTGACATGCACCCAGCTGACCCCAAGGCCAAACCAACCCAAACCATAAGCAAAACCAAAAAAAGCGGCCTGACGGGCTGTGCTTGCGTGCGAAAGTGCCAGCGCCAGCAACGCCAACGTCAGCAAAGGTAAAAAATGCAGCTGATAAGGTGCAAAAGCCAGGGTATTGGCAAGACCTGCGACAAACAGCAACAGGCTGAACAACAACGGATGTTTACGGAAAAAAGTTAAAAAATTCAACACTGTATCTGTTACCACTTTTACAATCATGCTTGCTGAATATCAACAAAGGTTTGGTTACCTGCACCCTAAAAAGGCTTATTCAGCCTCGGTAGTTTCGGTTTTAGGTTTAATCACCTGCAGCTGCACTAAACGGCGGCTGTTGGCTTTATACACTTTAAAAGTCAGGCCACCCAGTTCAATCACTTCACCTTTGGTTGGCATATGACCAAAAGCGTGCAGCACTATGCCGCCTATGGTGCCGGCTTCTTCTTCATCAAAACTGGTGGCAAAACTTTCGTTAAATTCGTCCAGTGGTGTCAGGGCGCTGACCAGATACACATGGCTGCCGAGCTGACGGATATCGGAACCTTCTTCGTTGTCGTGTTCATCTTCAATGTCACCGACAATCTGCTCGAGGATATCTTCAATGGTAATAAGGCCGGAAACACCACCATATTCATCGACCACTATCGCCATATGGTACCTTTTCTGGCGGAATTCTTTCAGCAGCGCATCGACTCTTTTGCTTTCCGGAATAATCACGGCAGGGCGCAATAAATCTTTTAACTGCCACTCTACATCGGGTGTCAGCGCATACTGCAGTATGTCTTTGACAATCAAAATGCCTTCGATATGGTCTTTGTCTTCGTTGACCACCGGATAACGGCTGTGATTGTTTTCCAGCAGAATAGGCAGAAATTCGCTGAGCGGCTGGTCGATGTCGATGGTGGCCATTTGTGAACGTGGCACCATAATATCGCGGGCGCGCATTTTGGAAACGTCCAGCACCCCTTGCAGCATGCCTTTGGTGTCGGTGTCTATCAGGTTGCGCGAATTGGCTTCGGCAATTACATCTTCTAAATCAGATAGGTCCTGGGGTTCTGCGGTAAAAATGGCGGCGATACGCTCAAGCCATGACTTAGCGGCAGAACCGCTTCTCGAGTGTGGATTGTCGTCACTCATAATATAAAAACCAGCTCCGTGTTAGGTTGAACTCTGTTATTCGTGAATAACGTAAGGGTCGGCAAAACCAAGCTCTGCCAGAATTTGAATCTCTTCTGCTTCCATTTCGGTCGCATCTTCTTCATTTATATGGTCAAAGCCAAGTAAATGCAAGCTACCATGCACCACCATATGGGCCCAATGTGCATGTAGTGTTTTGTTTTGTTCCGCCGCTTCTTTGGCGACCACCTGGGCACAAATCACTAAATCACCCAATAACGGCAGTTCAATGCCTGGCGGGCATTCAAAAGGAAAACTCAGCACATTGGTGGGTTTATTTTTTTCGCGATAATCAAAGTTCAGCTGTTGGCTTTCGGCTTCATCAACAATACGCACTGTCACTTCAGCTTCCGCCTGAAAAGGCAAAATAGCGGCTTCCAGCCATTGCTGAATTTGGTTTTCAGTGGGTAAATCTTTGGCTTCAGTGGCCAGTTGTAAATCTAAAATAATACTCATGATGCTTCAGTATCCGGGCTGATGACGACCTTTTTTGTACGGCTGCGGGTTTTTGCTGGCGCAGGGGTAGCAACCTGCTCTGCAACAACAGTTGGTGTTGTCACGGCGCTTGTTGCCAGTCTTGCCGCTTGTTCTGCTTCGCGTTTGGCTTGTTTTTTCGCTGCTGCTGCCGCTTCAAAGGCTTCATAAGCAATCACAATTTTTTGTACCACAGGGTGGCGTACCACGTCTTTGGCAACAAAATAGTTAAAACTCAGTGCATCAACCGCCGACAACACATCAATAGCGTGTTTTAAACCCGAATAAGTGCCGCGCGGTAAATCTACTTGCGTGACATCACCTGTGATCACAGCTTTAGAGTTAAACCCTATCCGGGTTAAAAACATTTTCATCTGTTCAACAGTGGTGTTCTGGCTTTCATCCAGAATAATAAAAGCGTCACTTAAAGTGCGGCCGCGCATATACGCCAAAGGCGCAATTTCGATGGTGCCCCGTTCTAAGTATTTTTCGACTTTTTCAAAACCCAGCATATCAAACAAAGCGTCGTACAAAGGCCGCAGATAAGGGTCTACTTTTTGCGCTAAATCGCCTGGTAAAAAACCAAGTTTTTCACCGGCTTCCACCGCTGGGCGGGTGAGAACTATGCGGCGCACCTGGTTTTTTTCCAAAGCGTCCACAGCGCAGGCAACAGCTAAATAAGTTTTACCTGTGCCGGCTGGGCCAATACCAAAAGTGACATCGTGGCGCAGAATATTAGCGACATAACGGCTTTGATTCGGATTACGGCCTTTAATCAAACCTTTTTTGGTTTTGATGCTGACTTCCTGCGCCTGCTCATCCACCTGAACCAGTGTTGATGGATGATCCACACCATTCATCGCCAGATGCACTTGTTCAGCGGTTAAAGGCACTAATTTACCGGCGGCATTGATGGTTTCGCTGTACAGGTTTTGCACCAGCTGCTGCACTAATGGCAGCTGCGCTGTTAACCCAAGCAAACGGAATTTATCATCACGGAAACTGAGCTGAACCCGGAAGTGGCGTTCAATCTGGCGGATATGGTCATCAAAAGGGCCGCACAATAACGACAAACGCTGATGATCGGTAGGTTCTACTGTAAATTCAATACTGCTGACTGGATTATCCAAAGGTCCTGTTCTCTGTGGTTAACGAGGCCGCGGCTGATGCCGGTGCGGCCTCTGTAAAACATGTGATGACTCAGGGTTGGTACGTCTGGACCCCAAGTGGATCGGCTTTTGGCTGGCGTGCCAAAATTTGTTGTGGTGACACTTCGCGGCGTAAATCCATTTCTTTTTCAGTGCGGATAACCACACCCTTTAAAGAATTGGTAAATACATCAGTGATCTTTACATCAACAAAACCACCAATCATATCTGGTGTGCCTTCAAAATTAACGACCCTGTTATTTTCAGTACGTCCGGTCAGTTCCATCAAATCTTTTTTCGACGGGCCTTCGACCAGAATACGTTGTTCAGTGCCTAACATGCCACGGGCAATTTGCAAAGACTGCTGATTAATGCGGTCTTGCAGAATATACAAACGTTGCTTTTTCTCGTCTTCACTGACATCGTCCGGCAAATCGGCAGCCGGAGTACCAGGGCGGGCGCTGTAAATAAAGCTGAAGCTCATATCAAAACCGATACTGGCAATTAAGTCCATGGTTTGGGCAAAATCTTCTGCCGTTTCACCAGGGAAACCAATAATAAAATCAGACGACATACTTAAATTCGGCCTGATTTTTTTCAGTTTGCGGATTTGTGCTTTGTATTCAAGTGCAGTGTGGTTACGTTTCATCAGCGTCAGAATGCGGTCTGAACCCGACTGCACTGGTAAATGCAGGTGATCCACCAGCTCTGGCACGTCACGGTACACTTCAATAATATCGTCTGTAAATTCAACAGGATGCGAAGTTGTATAACGAATGCGGTCAATACCGTCAATAGCAGCAACCAAACGTAATAACTCAGAAAAATGGCAAATCTGACCGTCGTGAGTTTCACCACGGTAGGCATTGACGTTCTGGCCTAATAAATTGACTTCGCGCACACCTTGTTCGGCCAGCTGGGCAATTTCCAGCAGCACGTCATCCAGTGGCCGGCTGACTTCTTCACCGCGGGTGTATGGCACCACACAGAAAGTACAATATTTAGAACAGCCTTCCATAATGGACACAAAAGCCGTTGGGCCTTCAGCTTTTGGCTCTGGCAGGCGGTCAAATTTTTCAATTTCAGGGAAAGATACGTCAACTACAGGAGAGCGGTCACCCTTCACTGAATTAATCATTTCCGGTAAACGGTGCAAAGTTTGTGGCCCAAAAATAATATCAACATAAGGTGCACGTTCACGAATAGAAGCACCTTCTTGTGAGGCAACACAACCACCTACACCAATGATTAAATTTGGGTTTTTCTTTTTCAGCGGACGCCAGCGGCCCAGTTGGTGGAACACTTTTTCCTGTGCTTTTTCGCGGATAGAACAAGTGTTCAGCAGAATAACGTCGGCATCTTCGGCGTTTTCGGTCAGCGTATAGCCATGAGTGGCATCCAACAAGTCGGCCATTTTGGATGAATCGTATTCGTTCATCTGGCAGCCCCAGGTTTTAATGTGCAGCTTTTTGCTCATGGTAAATTCTTGCCTGTAAAAAAGTCGTCAACTACAAAAGGGCTGGCATTTTACCCGAGCCGGCTGCTGAGTGCCAGCATCTGCTGCTTTTTCAGCAAAGCAGTGTTGTATCCCGGTTATGCAGGCGACAAACAGAAGCTTTAGTTTTGTTTTTTGCCTGCTGATTTTCAGCAAGGCGGATTTCCTCAACTACACTGGAAACAGCAACAGCCCATCTGCCTGGTGCCGCCACTGCGATAAAAGTCGCCCGCCTTCCCAATCCCTGATCGTGTTTTGTTGCGATTGGGGATTTTTTCATTTAAGCCCCGTTTTTTATCAGCGAGCCCCCTTGTTCTGTGTTTTCACTTTTACCTTGATGGCAAAACCAGCAACACAGCCGCCATTTTCATTTTGCCCACTAAGTCCTACTCCTTTGTTTTAAATGGATATTATTTTTATTTTTTAAATATCTTCGTTTTTGCTAAACCTTTTTCGGCTGTGTCACGACTCTAGTTACATCAAAGAACAGGAGTTTTTATGAAAATTTCAGAACCAAGTGCCCAGGATGAAATCCGTGTTGTGCGCGCTTTGCCCCAAAAAACCATGTTGATTGTTGGTGCTGCTGCCCTGGTGCTGGTTGTGCTGGTATGGCAACTGGGACCGGTGGTCAAACGCTGGCAACAATCAGAGCTGTCGGTTTCAATAGATCGCATCCGGCTGGACGCTGTCAAAACAGCGCCTTTTATCCGTGATGTGTCAGTGCAGGGCAAAGTAGTAGCGGCGGTGAGCCCCAAATTGTATGCACCGGCTGATGGCACCGTCAGCTTTTTTGCTGAAGCCGGCACCACAGTCAAAAAAGGTGATGTGATTGCTGCCATCGAAAGCCCGGAGCTCGATAGCAAACTCAAACAGGAACAAGCCACACTCAACAGTCTGGCAACAGGCCTTGACCGGCAAAAAATTCAGTCGCGTAAACAGCAGCTGATCGACCAAAAAGCGGTGGATTTAGCTCAGGTGGCGTTAACCACGGCCGAGCGGGAAAAACGCCGTGCCGAACAAGGCTATAGCGTGAAAGCCATCAGTCAGATTGATTATGAAAAAGCCGGGGATGATTTAAATAATGCCCAACTGCAGTTTGAGCATGCGGTAAAAGACGCAAAACTGAATAAAGAAAGCCTGGAGTTTGAATCCACAGCCCTTGGTATGGAGCTGGAGCGGCAAAGCTTTTTAGTGGCCAATTTACAACGTCAGGTGTCGGCTTTACAGGTGCAGTCACCGGTGGACGGCATTATTGGTAACCTCGCCGCCGACAATAAAACCTACCTGAGTAAAAACCAGTTATTACTTTCTGTGGTCGATTTAAGCCAGTTTGAAGTGGAAATTGCTATTCCTGAAAGTTATGCCGACGATTTAACTTTGGGCATGCCGGTGGAAGTGACTTTAGATCAGCAGTTATATCCGGCTGTACTTGTCAGCATCTCTCCGGAAATTGTTGAAAATCAGGTCACAGGCCGGGTGCGTTTTGGTGATAAATCGCCACCTGGGCTTCGGCAGAATCAGCGTTTAGCCAGCCGTATTTTGCTGGAACAGCGTGACGCTGTACTGCAAGTGGCGCGTGGCCAGTTTTTAGAAAGCTCCAATGGCCAGTTTGCCTATAAGGTACAAAACGGTGTAGCCATTAAAACCCCTATAGCGCTTGGTGCCCGCAGTTTATCTGCTGTTGAGGTGTTAAGCGGCCTGAGTGAAGGCGACCAAATTATTATTTCCGGCACCGATATGTTCCAGGGTGCCAATCAAATTCAACTGAACCAATAACAGGCCATATCAGCCACGGGAACTATTTATGTTAAAAATGAAACAGTTAGGCAAGGTTTTTCATACAGGCGAAGTGTCTACCCATGCGCTGCGTGAAGTGGACTTGCATGTGAAAGAAGGGGATTTTGTTAGTGTCACCGGACCTTCAGGCTCGGGCAAAACCACTTTTTTAAATATTGCCGGTTTGTTGGAAGTGGCGAGCTGTGGTGAGTTTTTACTCGATGGTGACAATGTGAATTTATTGTCTGACTCGCAGCGCTCAAAAATGCGTAACCAGAAAATTGGTTTTATCTTTCAGGGTTTTAACTTAATTCCCGAGCTGAATTTATTTGACAATGTTGATGTGCCTTTGCGTTATCGCGGTTTTGATGCCAAAGAGCGTAAACGCCGTATTGAACAGCAGCTGGAGCTGGTGGGGCTGGCGTCCAGAATGAAACATTTGCCCAGTCAGTTGTCCGGTGGTCAGCAGCAGCGGGTGGCTATTGCCCGTGCCCTTGCCACCAGTCCACGTTTTTTATTAGCCGATGAACCTACAGGCAACCTCGACAGCCAGATGGCGCAAAGTGTGATGGCGCTTTTGGAAGAGATTAACCGTCAGGGCACCACCATTATTATGGTGACACACGACCATGGTCTGGCGCAGCGTGCCAAAAGACAGATTTTTATTAAAGATGGCCGGGTTTCTGAGCTGACCGCAGTGGATGGGCTGCACAGCGCCAGTCTGCATAGCGTCGCGCCATTGCCACTGCATGGCCAAACAGCAGACGCGCCGCGCGTTGCGGGAGTGTAATTATGCTGGCTTATTATTTACGTTTAGCCTGGATCAGTATCCGGCAAAGCCCTGGCCTGAGTTTTTTAATGGTGCTCGCTATTGGTTTGGGTATTGGCGCTGCCATGACCACAGTCACTGTCAATTACCTGATGTCGGCCAATCCTATACCGCATAAAAGTGAACAGCTGTTTTATGTGCAGCTCGACAGCTGGGATCCACATCAACCTGCCAATGAGAACGGCGACCCACCGGATCAGCTGACTTACCGCGACGCTACCGCTCTTTTGGCGGCAAAAAAAGCTTATCGTCAGGTTATTCAAGCGCAAATAGGCGCAGTGGTGGAACCTGATAATAAAGACAGCCTGCCGTTTCAGGTGTCGGGCCGCGCCAATTCGGCCGACTTTTTTGCCATGTTTGACGTGCCTTTTTTATACGGCGGCGGCTGGAGTGAAAACGCTGATGCAGAGATGCAACAAGTGATAGTGCTGAGTCAGGGCTTAAATGAACGGCTGTTTGGTGGTAAAGATTCGGTCGGGCAAAAAGTAAAACTGGCCGGTGATTATTATCAGGTGGTTGGGGTCATGGCCAACTGGCAACCCAGGCCACGTTTTTATGATGTCACTACCGGTGCTTTTAACGAAGTGGAAGAGTTTTTCCTGCCTTTTAGCCATATCAGCACCCAAAAAATCAGCCGCAACGGCAATACCAACTGCTGGAAACCCAGTGGTGAAGGTTATCAGGCCTTTTTAGAGTCGGAATGTATCTGGACTCAGATGTGGGTTGAACTTCGAAATGACAGTGAAAAACAACAATATCTCGATTTTTTAAATGCTTATGTCAGCGAGCAGAAAAAACTCGGCCGTTTTGAGCGGCCAATCAATAACAGACTCAGCGACGTGATGCAGTGGATGCAAAATCAGCAGGTGGTGGCAGAAGACGCCAATCTGATGATGGTGTTGTCGCTGATGTTTTTATTGGTGTGTTTGCTGAACACTATAGGTTTGTTACTGGCCAAATTTTTAAGCAAAGCACCCCAGATTGGTCTGCGTCAGGCGCTTGGTGCCAGCAGGCAACATTTGTTTGCGCAATATCTGACCGAAGCCGGTTGTATTGGTATTGCCGGTGGTTTGCTTGGGCTGCTGCTTGCCTGGCTTGGTTTGCAAGGCATTTCGCTGTTGTACGGTGATGAAATGAAAGGACTGGCACAGCTTGATGTTGCCATGGTGGCACTGGCGATGTTGCTGGCGCTGGTATCCAGTTTACTGGCCGGTTTATATCCAACCTGGCGTGCCTGTACTGTACAGCCGTCACAACAGCTAAAAAGCCAATAAGGAGTCTGTGATGTTAGAACTTGGACCTATTTTTCGAGCTTTGTTGCGCCAGAAGGTTGGTGCTGTGCTGATTGCCCTGCAAATTGCGCTCACGCTGAGCATTATGGTGAACGCCATTTTTATGATGCAACAACGCAGTGAACAAATGGCAAGGCCCAGTGGCCTGGACGAAGCGAATTTGTTTTACCTGAGCAATACCGTTTTTGGTGAAAACTATAACCATAAAGCGGCGCTGGATGACGATCTGCGGCTTATCCGTGGTATTCCAGGTGTGCTGGATGCCACTCAGATCAACGCTATTCCGCTCAGTGGTGGCGGCTGGTCGATGAGTCTGCAAAACAAAGCCGGTGAAGGTGAAAACGGCATTGGTGTTGCTGTGTATATGGTGGACGAGCATGGCATTAATACTTTGGGTGTTGAGCTGATTAAAGGCGAAAACTTCCAAAGCACCGACATTGAATGGCGTGCCGCGTCAGCGGTGGACTGGCCAGCCCGCACTATGATCAGTCAGGCCATGGCTGAATCTTTATTCCCGGGGAAATGGGAGTCTGCCCTTGGTCAGACTGTCTATATCAACAACAATGAACCTATGCAAATAACCGGTATTATCAAAACCTTACAGGCACCCTGGAATGGCTGGGATGGGGTAGAGCGCAGTATGCTGGTGCCTTATCAGCTGGAAGGTCGTAATAACAGATATCTGATCAGAACCGAACCCGGCCGCCGTGATGAGTTGATGCCCATTATTGAAAAAGCGCTGGCGGAATCGGACAAAAACCGCATTATCCGCAGTGTCACCAGCCTGGAAGAAACCCGCAACGAAAGTTACCGTGGCCACAATGCGCTGAACAAAATACTGATGCTGGTGATTGTGGTGCTGACCCTGATCACCGCCTTTGGTATTGTTGGCCTGGCCATGTTCAGCATTAACCGCAGAAGACGTCAGATTGGTACCCGCCGCGCCCTTGGTGCAACTCAGCTACAGGTGATGCGTTATTTTATGCTGGAAAACCTGATCATCAGTAGCCTGGGTGTAGCTATTGGGGTTGGCGCTGCCATAGGGCTGAATATCTGGCTGGTGAGTAAATTTGAGCTTAAACCACTGGAGCCGCAGTTGTTATTGGCAGGTGTTGTGGCGCTTTATCTGGTGGGGCAGCTGGCGGTGTTATATCCGGCGCGCAAAGCTGCTGCGATAGCTCCGGCAACGGCCACCCGCAGTGTCTGAACTTTGACGTCTGAGCTTTGTGATCTTCTGCTGTCGCCTTTACCGGCGACAGCGCTTTTATGTACAGGAGGTACGGTATGCCGCTATTGCAGGAGCAAATAGCGGCATATCAAAGTGACTAAAACAATCTTTGTCTGGTGCTGATATAACCGGCATAAAAAATCACTAATACCCCGGCAAACCAGCCCATAGTGACGGGCTCCTGCCAGAACAAATAACCAAATAAACCGGCAAATACCACACTGCTGTAAGTCCACATGCCAATATCGCTGGCAGGGGCTAAGGCATAAGCTTTGGTCATCGCCATCTGGCCAATAGCGGCCAATATTCCCATGCCGGCAAAAGCCCACCAGGCGATGGCAGGTAAAGGCTGCCAGGCAAAAGGCACCGGAATAAAAGAAATCACTGCGGTTAATAGTGAAAAATAAAACACAATACGGGCGGCGGGTTCGGTGTCGGACATATAACGAATGGTGGTTTTAGTCACAGCAACCAGTACGGCCGATAACAAACCCAGCATTAAAATCAGCATATTACCCGCTTCACCTTGCAGTGGTATTGCCATAAAGACCCCAACAAAACCAAGGGCAATGGCAAACAGCGTTAAGCGGCTTGGCCTTTCGTTCAGCCAGATGCGGGCTATTAAAGGCACCACAAAAGGCGACAACAACAGCACCAGCATGGCCTGCGCCAACGGCAGTTGGCTTATCACATAAAAAAAACAATACATCGAAATAATGCCGGTGGTGGCGCGGCTGGCATGCAAATACCATCTTTTGGTTTTCAGAATTTGACTGCCCTGACTGATGATCCAGGGCAACATCACCAAAAGTGCAAAAAAGTTACGGAAAAACACCACCTGCGCCTGACTGGCGCTGTCGCTGGTCAGTTTCACCAGCGCGCCAATGCCGGCAAAACAAGCTTCGGCCAGCAATAACAACAACGCAGCAACATAAAGAGGTTTAAGCGGCACACCCGACTCCGGACTTCGTGGCCTTGCGGTGGCGCGAGTGTAGCAGAAGGGCTGCTTATTGTCTGAATCACTCTAGACAGATCCGATATACAGCGATAAGCAAGCGATCTGTTGCAGATGCCGGGCGTAAATTGTGCAGTCTGCGTTTTAACGGGCCAAAGATCTCCGCGGCGTACTAACCCAGCTGATGCTCCTGCACCAACAGGGTTAATAATTCAGCGGCCGGCATAGGTTTGGCAAATAAATATCCCTGAATAAAATAACACTGGCGCTGGGTAAAGAACGCCAGTTGCTGTTCGGTTTCAACCCCTTCAGCAATACAATACATGCCAAGGCTGTTAGCCATGCTCAGCATGGCGTCAATAATGGTTTCATCGTTGCTGTCGATGCCGATATCTTTGACAAAACTGCGGTCAATTTTTATCGCGTCTATCGGCAGCTCTTTGAGGTATTTCAGCGACGAATAACCTGTACCGAAGTCATCCAGCGCCAGCACTATGCCTTGTTCACTGAGCGCCAGCATAGTGGCAATGGCAATTTCCTGATCCTGCATCAAAGCACTTTCAGTCACCTCAAAACGCAGGCAACGGGCCGGGATCTGATACTTTTTCAGCAGTAAGGCGGTTTGACGGCTTAAGTCTTCTTGTGCCAGATGGTGAGTCGATAAATTCACCGACATATAAACCGGGAAACCAGCCTGATGCCAGGCTTGTAAATCGGCTAAAGCGCGCTCCAGTAAATCTAAGGTCATCGGCACTATTAAACGTAAATCTTCTGCCAACGGAATAAACTCTGAGGGTGGCACCAGGCCAGTGGCCGATTGCCAGCGCATCAACACTTCAACACCCACCATCTTCTGGCTGCGACTGTCGTAAATCGGCTGGTAATAATTAATAAATTCACTTTGTTGATAAGCGCTGCGAAGCATGGTTTCTTTGGCCAGCTGCATATAGGCTTTTTCATTCATCTCGTTGATAAAAAACTGGAAGTTATTACGGCCACTGTCTTTTGCATGGTACATGGCAACGTCGGCATGTTTCAGCAGCTCTTTGGCATCACTGGCATCTTCGGGGTACACGGCAATACCAATACTGGGAGAAATGCTGACGGTATGGGCGCCGAGCTGCATTGGCTCGCCAATGGTTTTAATCATTTTGCGGGCGACATGGCTAATATTGTCGTCGTTTTTATAACCTTCCAGCAGCACCACAAACTCATCACCACCAAGGCGTGCCACAGAGTCCGATTCCCTTAAAGTGTCGGTCAGCCGTTTGGCTACTTTTTTCAGTAACAAGTCGCCGATATCGTGGCCGAGGCTGTCGTTAATTTGTTTAAATTTATCAAGATCAATAAAACATAAAGCCAGCGATCTGCGTTCGCGTTTGGCCGCTTCAATACCATGATAAATCCTGTCCATCAGCAAGGCGCGGTTGGGCAGACCGGTCAGAATATCGTAGCTGGCAAGGTATCTGAGCTCTTCTTCGGCCTGTTTTTGCGCTGTGATATCGGTAAACACCAATACAAAAAATTCGACCTGCAAATCATCACCTACAGCAGTGACATTAATCAGGGTAGGGCGTTCAGTGCCGTCCGGGCATAACACAGTCTCTTCGCCTTGCCAGTGCTGGTTGACTGTCATACCCGACAACAAACGGGTGTAAAAACGGCGCCGGTTTAAACTAATGCCTAAATCGTGGGTGCGCGGATTATTCAGATACTCGTCCATATTGCCAAAAACGTCGGTAAAAGACTGATTGGCTGCGATGACCCTTTGTTCTAAATCCAGCAGCACTACCCAATCCCGGGTTTGCTGGAAAGCTTCGCCAAATAATCGGGCTTTTTCTTTGGTAGCGCGGGTTTCGGTAATATTGCTGTAAGTACCTATGACCCGTTCTATTTTATTTTGTGCTGATAATTCAGTAACTTTGCCAATGTCACGGAACCACAACCAGCGGCCGGATTTATGTTGCATGCGGTAGCTGTGGTCAAAATTTTTATCCGGAGCGCTGATAAATCTCTGCCATGCCTGCTGATAGGCATCACGATCATCCGGATGGATCAGCGACAAATGTTGTTGCATCGTCAGCGGATTTAAATCTTCGTTATACCCCAGCATCTGATGAATACGCTGGGCGTAAATACTGTTTTTGTGGGCATGCCATTCCCAGGCACCACTATCGACCGCTTCCAGCGCCTGTTTTAAGCGTTGTTCACTTGCCAGTAATTTTTGGTGGGCATTGGCCAGCAAACGCCGTTGTTTGCGTCTGGTTTGCCACCACAACAACAACAATAACAGCAGTACTGAAGCATAAGCTGTTAAAGCGGTTTGGGAACGCCACGGCGCTGCGCCTATGGTTAAAGAGATATGGGCCGGCGCGCTTTGCATGCCGGTCATCGGCGAGATGGCCACCACGCTAAAACGATAATGGCCCGGTTTCAACTGCGGGAATACGACCGCAGGTACGGCTTGCTCCGGATAAATTAACTTTTGTTCGCCATCCAGCCAGAATTTGTAGCTGATTTTGCCGCTGTCGCGAAAGTTCAGCGCCGAAAACTGCACTTCAATGCCCAAAGCATCATGGGCGAAATTGAACAGTTGGCCGCTTAAATCACCGAGGCTGTTGCCTATTGGTTGATTCAGCGCCGAAATGGAGGTGATCACCACTTCAGGGGGCATAGGCGCTTCCATCAGCCGGCGTGGGTCAAATACGGTGATGCCTCTGCTGGTGCCATAAGCCAAATCACCGTTACTGAGTCTGGTACTGGCACCATACACAAAAGCATGGCTGGCCAGACCGTCTTTTTTGCTGAAGTGCTCCAGCCGCAGCGTTTTGGTATCAAGTCTGGATAAACCATAATTGCCGGCAAACCAGAGATTGCCCGCTTCGTCCAGCTCATTGGAATAAACGCTGTTACTTATCAGTTGGTTTTCGGTGTGGAAATGGTGTTTCAGCGTCAGGCTGCTCAAGTCAAAACCCAATAAACCTATGCCCTGAAAAGTAACCCACAATATATTTTGTGGGTCCACACTGAACTTGTCAGCAAAACGGTCGCGACCCGGCTGGTAATCAGCGGCCTGATAAATTTTTTTCAGTTTGGCTTCGCTGCGGCTGTATAACCACAGCTGATCGGCGGCACTTAACAACATTTTGTCCGGTTGGCCAGGTAACAAACCTAAAAAACGACCGGCGTATCTGGGCGGCACCAGCTCTTTGATACCCGCTAATTCGGTTAATTCACCGGTTTTACTCTGGTAATGGTAATAACCTTCTTTACTGTAAAACCAAAATGCACCATCGTCAGCGCGCCAGTGGCCAAGGGCGTTATTTTGCAACAAATGCTGTTGTGATTGTTGTTGTAATGGCGGTGGCAAAAAGCTGCGTTGTTGCGGGTCAAAATAACTGAGTCCATCCCCGGTTCTAAGCCAGAGTTTGCCGTCAGCGTCCGGATAAATACGCCGCACCTGAATTGCAAAGTTATCTGGCAGGCCTTCAGGATAAGGCAACAGTTGTTGTTCACCCGTTTGCAGGTTCAGTTGATATAACCCTTGCTGATTCGCGACCCATAGCTGTTGGTTGATACCTTCTGCCAGAGTGAAGGCTCCACGGCCAAAAGCAGTATTATTTTCTACAGGCTGGTTGTGAGCACTGAGCTCTATATTGCTAAAACTGGTGCTGCGTGGATGCCAATAAAAGGCACCGTCTTCACGGCTGGCAAGCCATAAACCACCGTCACTGCTTGCCACTAAATCGACAATAGCGTCGTTACCAATCTGATGACTGCTGTCGCGAAAACGCCATAACAAACTGGCCTGACGGTGACGTTCATCAAATTCAAACAAGCCTTTATTGCTGGCCAATAACAAACGGTTCTGATGCGCCAGCATCCGCATCACCACCAAATCGGATAACATCAAATGGATAGCGGCAGAATCCGCCTTCTTTAACGCTGCCAACGGCATTTGATACAGGCTGCTGCCGGCGGCAATATAAAGTTGCTGCTGATAAGCGTAAAGATGGCGGATAAAAGGGCGGGGATTGGTGGTATCAGGCAACAGTACAACATTGCTGTTGAGACTGGCGGTATCCAGCTGGAACAAACCTTTATTGGTGGCTATTAACAGCTGTTGTTCGTTTAACCACAGCTGGCGGACTCTGCTGTTGTCTTCACCGTCGAGCGCTTGTGGCATGGTAAAAATACGTTGTAATTTGCCAGTGCTCAGATGGTAGCGATATACCGAATCACTGATAGCCAACAACAACTGGTCGGCTGATTCTTCCAGAGCATCGTTTAACAATGGCATTTCCAGCTGCTCTTGCGCCGCCAGATCCAGCTCCAGTGTGATGTTGCCGTTGTTTTTATCCAGCAAAAACAAACCAACATTGGCCGAAGCTGCCCAAAGTCTTTGTTGTTTATCTTCAAATAGCTGCACAAAACTTAAGTCTGTGATGTTTTGTTGGTCAGAGCGCACCAGCACATTGCGGGTGGCGTCAAAGCGGTTTAAACCGTTACTGGTGGCTATCCATAAAAAACCTTCACGGTCGAGATACAGGCGTTGCACACTGCCACGCGACAACCCTTCATCTACCGTCAGAGGCAATAACAAAGGCTTTACACTCTGTGCATACAGCGGGGTGGTCAATAGCCAACAAAATGCCAGCAACAGCAGGATATTACGCATCAGATCTCGTTGGCAGAATAAACATAACGGCATTGTCTGTTGTCAGAATGTCAATAAAACTGAAAATATCGCAATTGACCGGCTAAAGTCCAGAAAATCACACTCTTTTTGCGTTACATTGCCACTTTGAGCCCTGAACTAAAGTGGGGACAAGGCGACCATCAACACTAACCAGCCGCTGGCGATCAATAACACCACCGCATGTTGTAGTTGCCGGCTTATCTGTAAAAAATGCCGGATATCCTGTGCCGTCGGTTCTGCTTTGGGACCAAACCTGATGCGCCTTTGTTTGTGGTGGTCATAATAACGGGGACCGGCCAGATTACATTGCAGCGCGGCACTGCTGGCCGCAAGCAACCAGCGTTGTGGCAAGGCATAATCGCTGTTTTTGGCAAGGTCGCGGTAATAACGACTGCCCCGCCAGTTTTTTAATAATGCCAAAAGCGCACCGGTGAGCAGTTGGGGTAACCAGGCTAATAAGACCATAAAACGGCTGACCGGCTGGCCAAACTCGGTAAAACCCGGTTGTTTTGGGTTCCAGCTTTGTTGTAATTCCAACAGCAATCGATAAGCAAAAGCAGCCAGACCACCACCCACTAAAAACCAGAACAACACGCCAACCCATTGTTTGGCAAGACGTAATGTCAGGCTTTCAATACTTGCTTTGCAAAGGCCAACTTCAGACAACTGCTGACTTTGCCGCAGCACCAAAGGTTTGATTAAATCTCTGGCCAGACTGAGCTGCTGTTTTTCAATACTCTGTGCCAGCAAAAATGCCTGATTGCGCTGATTTTGCCAGTCCAGGCAACAATACAATAACAAGGCATGCCAGAACTCAGGCCACTCCGACAAACTGGCAAAAGCCGCTGCTAATGCCAGCAGTGGCAATAGCAACACCAGCATGGCCAAAGAGCCGGAAATAAATAACTGTTGTTTGCCATAACCGGGTTTATTCACCCTTTTGGCAAGGCCAATAGCGGCCTGACGCACCACCTGCAAAGGCTGATAACTGGGCGGCAGCGGAAAAACGGCGCTGAGCGCTATCATCAACAGCGCCAATAAAGGCTGCTGCAACACAGGTTGTTGCAGCATTTGCAAAAAATCATTCAGTGGCAGTGCAGACCAGTCCAATGGGTTGCTCAGAGGTTAACTGACTGCAGTTTTGGCAACAACGCCATCACCATAGCGCTGCTGTTACGTGATGCAACTTCCAGATAAGCATCAAAAGAGGTGGGTGATTCTTTACCGGCAATATCACTTAAACTGCGGATCACCACAAAAGGTGTGTTCAGCTGATGACAAACCTGGGCTATAGCGGCGCCTTCCATTTCAACTGCCAACATGGTTGGGAAAGTGGCGCGGGTTTTGGCGATGCGTTCAGGGTCACACATAAAAACGTCACCCGTGGTGATAAGACCTTTTTTGGTTTTGCAAAAACCAAGGGCTGCAATACTTTGTTCAGCGGCCTGGATAAGCAAAGGGTGGGCGGCAAAAGCGGCCGGTAAACGTGGTACCTGACCCGGCTCATAACCAAAAGCCGTGACATCCACATCGTGGTGGCGCAGCTCAGAAGAAATCACAATATCACCGACTTCCAGCTCGGCATCAAAACCACCGGCTGAACCTGTGTTAATGACACAATCAGGTTTAAACTGGCTGATAAGCAAAGTAGTGGCAACGGCTGCTGTGACTTTACCAATGCCGGATTGCACCAGCACCACATTCACACCATTAAGCTGACCCAGATGAAATTCAAAACTGGCGATCTGCACAGTTTCTGGGTTGCTGAGTTGTTGTTTCAGCAGGGCAATTTCCTGCTCCATGGCACCGATAATTCCAACAAGCTGCATAAGTTTCTCGCTAAGACAAAAAGCCACATTATACGAACTGTGGCTTTGGCTTGCCGAACTTTTTCACACTGCTGAGACTTGCAGCTTACCTGCTGCGCCTTTGGTCAGTTTTCCGGCCTGATAATCACGAATGGCCTGTTCAATTTCTGCTGCAGTGTTCATCACAAAAGGACCATATTGCACCACTGGTTCATTGATGGCTTTAGCCGCCAGTACCAATAGCCGCACCGGTGTTTTGCTCTGAAGCACCAGCGAATTGCCCTGGGTTAACACAGCGGCGTGGTGGGTTTTCACCAGGCTGGTTGCTGCACCAGATACCACCAACACTTCACCTTCAAAAGGGTACACCAACGCATTGTGCGCTTGGGGCAGTTGTAAGCTGATTTCAGTGTCTGGGGCTAAGCTGATATCAAAATACTGCGGCTCAGTGCTTAAACCCTGAATAGGGCCTTTGGTGCTGTGATTTTGCCCAGTCACTTTCAGTTCACCGGCGATCACCACTGCACTGCTGCCGTTTGGCAGTGTTGTGCGGCCCAGTTGCGCTGGTTTTAAATCAACATAAGCGGGGTCTTTCATTTTTTCAGCGGCCGGCAAATTTAACCACAGCTGAAAACCGCGCATCAGGCCGGATTCCTGCTGTGGCATTTCCGAATGGATAATACCGCTGCCCGCCGTCATCCACTGCACACCGCCTGACATTAAATGGCCTTCGTTGCCCAGGTGATCCTGATGCAACATATGGCCATCCAGCATATAAGTGACAGTTTCAAAACCGCGGTGTGGGTGGGGCGGAAAACCGGCAATATAGTCGGCCGCCTGGTCTGAGCCAAAACAATCCAGCATTAAAAAAGGGTCGAGCCTGAGCTGTTGTTGTAAGCCAAGGCTACGGCGGATTTTTACGCCAGCGCCATCTGACACCAGTTGCGCCGGAATAAGTTGTTTAATTTGACGTTCGCTCATGTTCTGTACCTGCTATCTGGTAATGGAATAAGCTTAGTAAACGCCGTTTTAAGTCGAATGAAAAGCGCATATAAATGCGCTTTATATCCTAAAAAATAGAATTATTGATGGGCTGCTGTGATTTGCTGTTGCATCTGCTGTTCATGTTGCAATAGCCAGACTTTGCGGCCTAAACCACCGGCATAACCGGTCAGGCTGCCATTATTGCCAATCACTCTGTGGCATGGCACCACTATGGCCAGCGGGTTACGGCCATTAGCGGCACCCACAGCGCGCACAGCTTTGGGTTTGTGAATAAAGCTGGCAATAGCACCATAACTGCAACTTTGCGCGTAAGGAATATGTTGCAGCGCCTGCCATACCTGCTGCTGAAATAGGGTGCCAGTTGCCGCCAGCGGCACGCTGAAACTCGATCTGGTGCCAGCAAAATATTGCTGCAATTCGCTGACTGCCTGCTGCAAATAGAGCTCTGCCCGCTGCTCAGGGTTTAAAGTTCCCTCAGCAACCATAGCCTGCTGAATGGGCATTTCGGCAAGAGCACCATCCCGGATGGGTGCCAGTTGTTTTGCTGTGATATCAACAAGATGCGCCGGTAGTTCGTCGCTAAACTGGATCTGACTGATACCCTGTTCTGTTGCTACAACACAAAGTTCACCCACAGGCGTTGCCATTGTTGTTTGAAGTTGTGTTTGAAGTTGCGCCCGAAGCTGCACATTGTTTTGCTGGTTTGTCATGATTTATTCCTTGTTGTTGTGCGTTTTGCCACCTTGCTGCCTGCAATAGAAGTTGTTTCGCTGGCTTTGGCCGGTTTTGTTGCTGGCGCCAGGCCAAACCATAACTGCAAAGTGGCATAACTGCGCCAGGGGCTTAAAGTGGCCGGATCAACAGGCTCATCTCGTTCAGCCAGTGCTTTTTGAATGCCTAAATCACCGGCCAGCCAGATGTCAGTGTCAGATAAACCACGCATTTTGCTGTAAGCCACTGTCCACGGGCCTATACCTTTAAGCGCCAGCCAGCTGTCGGGGTCGGCAGCCGGGTTATCTGCAACGGCTTTGGCCAAAGCCCATAAGGTGTTGCGCCGCGCCTCTGGCACTTTAATCATTTGTAAGTCGCTATCCAGCAGTTGTTTTGGGGTTGGAAACAGCTTTTTAGTGGCATCACCCGGCACTTCGCTGCCAAGCGCCTGCACCAACCGGTTCAGCTGAGTACGGGCGCCTGCAACACTGACTTGTTGACCAAGTACAGCCCGGACCGCGGCTTCCCACACCGACCATAAACCCGGAATACGGATACCGGATTGCAGTTTGTCGCCAAAAAGTGGCTTTAGCTGCTGCTCTATGGTCAGCAAATCAGCGTCTAAATCCAGCAGACGGCGAATGTGCGCCACCACAGCAGAGAGCCCGTCCGGATAAGGCCAATAAAGGCTGAGTTGCAGGCTGTTTTCAGAAGCAGGCTGTACGCTAAACCAGCCGCTACGCTCGTTGTTATCCAGCGGCCAGCAAAAAGTGCGGCCATAACTTTGTGCAGTCAGCCATTCCATGCCGTCCAGACTACGGAGTTGCCAGAATTGCAATAATAAAGCCCAGTTGAGTGGCGGACGGTAGGGCAGGTTTAAGCTCAGCATAGGGCTACTCTTTAATTCAGGTTGGCGGCGGATTTGGCTTGGAGTGAGTTTGAGTTGTTTGACAAAAGCGTCGTTAAAACGTCTGACACTGTGAAAACCAGCCTGCAAAGCGACATCAGCCACCGGCAAAGCGGTTTGATGCAGCAGCGTTTTGGCAAATAACAACTGTTGATACAAGGCATATTGTTTTGGAGAAACACCAAGCTCGCGGGCAAAAAGTTTACGTAAATAACGTTCACTGATCCCAAGACGGCTGGCAAGTGCAGCTTGATCAGCGTCGATTAAAGCACCTTCGGCAATCAGTCGCAGCGCACGCACAAAGCTGGCATTGCTGCCTTGCCAGGCGGGTGAGCCTGGCGCACTGTCAGGGCGGCAACGCAGGCAAGGGCGGTAACCGGCAGCAGCAGCGGCACTTTGGCTGGCATAATATCTGACTCCGGCTTCGGCAGGTAAACGCGCCGGGCACACAGGCCGGCAATAAATACCAGTGCTTAACACTGCAATATAAAACAGACCATCAAACCTTTTATCACGGCTTAAACGTGCTTGTTGGCATTGCTGAACGCTGAGCATACAGGTTATTCCGGTATTAAATTACCGGTTAGTGTATCTTGTCGTCCGGGCCGGATCAGCCAGATCCGGCACTCAATCACAAAATTGTCAGATATTTAAATCAACTTGTTGTACTAAACCGGCACTGCCTTGCTCCGACAGAAAAATACCACTGCGGGCAATACGGCCAAGCAAATGATTGCCTTCATATAAACCAAAAGCTGTGGCAACAGATTGTGTTGAAACAGCGGCAATGCCCATCTCGGCCAAAGATTTTAAGCCGGATTTTCCGTCCCAAAGTCCAAGCTGTTGCCAGCCTGTATCTGAGTTTTCAATAAAACCATTGTTGTTGTCGTCTAAGCTGGCAAGTTCAGCAAAACCCTGACCTGAAGCCGGGCCAAACAGCTCAGAGCCATGGTCTGCTGTGCCGTTGTTGTTTTGATCATGCACCAGATAATACTGGCCACTGCCAAGCCCTGGCAGCACGGCATTATTGCCCTTACCACTAAAATCAAAAACAGTGCCGGTGTTTTGTAATGCCACAGCTGTGCCTTCCAGACTCAGGATCAGCGGGTCTTTTAATGCAGCTTGCTGATAACTCTGAAAGGAAAAATATTCTTCCTGCAGCGAAAATTCAAAAGACCAGCTGATATTGCTGCCATCCTGCAATTGAGCTTCACCGCTAAAACTGGCGCTTAGCGCCTGATAACGATAATTCCATTCCAGCACTGTGCTGCCATGGTCAGCGGTATCTGTAACAGCTGCAGTGTCAGCAGAAGTCGTATTCTGTTGTTGTTGGGCTGCTATTTTGTCAGCAGAACTGCCTTCAATCCAGGACAACAATTTACCTGAAGTCAGTTGTTCCAGAATACGTTTCACCACACCTATGCTCTGCAAAGCATTAAAAGGTAAAGCATCTTCATTTTGTTCTGCGGATCCCGTAGACTCGGTGCTGGTTTTTTCAGCGACCTGAGCCGGACTAACCGGCTGTTCAATCACAGGTAATACCGGACGCTGAGTTGGTGCGGCTTTATTGGGGATTTCCAGCCGGCTATGCTGAAATATGCTGTGTTCCTGTACTGCAAATTGTTGAGTAGCTGTGACGATATTCATCATAAGCTCCGTAGATTGACAGTGATGCAATACGGCTATCGGCAGCAGTTGGTTAAACTTTAAGCAGGTGAGGTTATGTTAGAAACTTTTTTTCGTCAGTTAAGCACTGAACCCGAAACCATCAGTTTTAGTCAGAGCATCGCGTTAATTGACACTTTGTATCAATTTACCCCTACGGCTTTTCAAAATGGTGCGCTGACAAATGCGGCAGGTGAAAATAATGGCTCATGCAAAATTTTAGCTTTTGCTGCTATGCATAAGTTATCTGAACCTCAGACATTACAGCTGTTTGGTGATTATTACCGGCTGGAGGTGTTGCCGGATTTAAAAGGCAACAACCATGCGAATATCCGTAATTTTATGCGTACCGGTTGGGATGGTGTGAGTTTTAGTGGTCAGGCACTTAGGGCCAAAGCGTCCATTTAGCGCCATATCGGGGCTGGTGCTTTAGCAGCGTTCAGTTTGCAACCTGTTGCATTTAGCGAGCACTGACTCGATTTTTTTGGCAGAAAAAGGCTTGGCGATAAAACCGCAGGCACCGGCCAGAATACTTTGTTGTACGTTTTCAACAGTACTGTGGGCTGTCATGATCACCACATTGGCGTCCGGGTTAATTTCTTTTAGTTGTTTTAATAAGGTTTTACCGTCGCAGTCCGGCAACTCAATATCTAAAAACACTACATCTTGTTTCATTTTGCTATAGCTGCTAATACCGTGGCTGCCGTCAGAAGCTTCACTGACATGGCTGATACCAAGCAACATCAAGGTTTGGCGCAGATATTCCCGCACAGAAGTTACATCGTCGATAATCAGCACTGAACAATCGGAGACTTTCATCATTCTTCCTTAAATGTCTGAGATCCATGTTTTGTTAAGTTGTAGCTGGCGTGGGCCAGACTGGCAAGCTGAATAAATTCAGTTCTTTGCGTTTTGTAAAGTTTTGTAACTGAAAACTGCCGTATGCTATCAAATTTTGCCCGTTCAGGTATAGCCACTGTTGTTTTTAGCTGCACTTTACCAGCCGACGATGCTGCGTTATGGTGAAGTCCTGAGCAAATGGCAGGCTAAATGGACGTTTTGTGTGCAGTTGATTGATTACAGCGAGATTTTCGCTTTACCTTTGATTTTCCTTTTGTATAATGGCCGCTCCAACGCTAGGGGCATAGTTCCAATTGGTAGAACAGCGGTCTCCAAAACCGATGGTTGGGGGTTCGAATCCCTCTGCCCCTGCCA
>NZ_JAVBXS010000023.1 GCF_030824435.1 Rheinheimera sp. | reverse complement strand
CTGGCGGCTTATGAGTCAACGCTGAAAGTCTATAGTTCAGTGTCGCAGTTAAGTTTGTTCCGCCAGCTTTAAGGCAGGGGGTTTATGTTAATTGATAGTCTGAAACAAAGTGGAGCCCTGGTCAGCAGCAGTACAAACGCTGCTGCAAAAACTGCTGCCTCCACTACTGAACGCTCTCAGACTGCCCCGCCGCAAAATCACAAGCTCCAGCAGCAGCTTAATACTTTAAGTCAATGGAGTGTCAATGCCGACGTTTCCAGGCAGCTGGCAAAAAATCAGCAGGCTGAACAACAGCTGCGGCAACTGTACCAACAACTTGAGCAGCTGAAAAAACAACTGCACCAGGCGCAGTCTGCAGAACAAAGGTTACAAATTACTGCTCAGATGGAGCAGATGGAAGCGCAGCTGAAACACAAAGACAGCACCATCAATATTAATCTTGAATTGGTGCATCAACCCGAGTTAAAGGTAAGCCGGCAGCTGAACAATAAAATCGATTTATTAAGCCCGCGCAAACAAGCGGAGCATTTACAAATAAGTCTTGCTGATGGCAGCAAGGTGCAGCTGAATTTCCCGGCCAATCAAAGTCAGGCCGAGAATCTGGACATGTTAAAAACAGCCTTTGCACCTTTGCAAATTGACGTGCGTCAGCAAAATAACCAACTGGTTTTTAGTACTGCTGCAAACCAAAGTGGCAAATTAAACCAGCCATGGCAGTTGCAAGGCGAAGGCATACGTATTGCGGCCGGTAATCCGGTGACAGTTAAACTGCAGGAACCGGCTGGCACTTTAAGTACTCTGTCACAAATTTCTCAACAAGTTGAAAATCAACAGATTTATCAAAGCGAAATTAAGATTGCCCAGCAAAAACTACAACAGGTGTTGCGTCAGGTGCAGGCAGAACGACAAATGTTGATTGCTAAATTAAATAGTCTGCGTCTTGCCGGAGCCCGCCAGACTGAAGACGACGCTTATGTGGTCAGTCAGGAACTAAAACAACAAATGCAAATGGGGGCTGCCTCATCGATGTCCGCCATTATGGCGCAAGGCAACGTCACCCGCGGTCTGGTTGAATTTGCGCTGGCGCAATAAAATTTTGTTCCCTTTGTTGTGTTTAAAACCCCGCTTCAGAAACCTCAGTAATTTATTTGCCTCTAAAAGCCCTTAACGGGGCTTTTTTGTTTGCGCCGTCTTGAATAACCTTTTGGTTTTTATCCGTATTGATGACTTCAGCACCTTGTGCAGCAGTACCGTTTGCATCAGCAGCTTTTACTTCAGCACCTTTTACATCAGTATCTTCTGGCGCCAATAATGCCTGTTCCCGGTGTTTGTTGTTTTAATCACCGCCTGCATTAAGAGCGGTTTTTGCTACCTTTTAGCAGCTTTTTTACAACCTTCTTTTTCAGGCTTTGTGTTTATTAAATCAGGCGCTACTCAGGCTTTGAGCTTTTCCTGCACCAGAGCAAGAGGTACCACGTTGTGTGGTATGTTCTCCTGTTCATCGGTTGCAGGCAGTTCTTGCTTTGCTTGTTGCGCGCCGGCAGATTGTTGTTTTAATTGGGCAATACGCTGTTTTAGCCCGGCAAGGGCATCGTTATTATCGGATGTAGACGCATCTGCAGGCTTTGGTTGTTGCTGTGTCAGCGCCCCGAGTTTTTCCCGGATTTCGTCCACTTTGCTACGTGGTTTTTCCACACCAAGTTTTGCCAGCGTCAGGCCTTCAGCTTCCATGCGACGTAACAAAGTGTCGGATGGTACAGGCAAATAACCCATCACCACCTGAAGCAAATCTCTGATATCCACCTGTTGCGACAAACTTAAAGCAGAAAGTGCATCATAAAGTTTTGTTTCATCAAGAAAAGCCGCCCGCAGATGGCTTTTCAGCACTGTTTCAGACATTAAAGACCAGTCAGTTTCGCTGTTTACCTGCTGATCGATGTCCTTTAAGGCAATGCCTTCCTGCTCCATATGCTCCAGCAAAGCGCGGGATGGGATTTGCAGACGTTGTACCACCTGCTGAATGTTGTATTTTACTTTAAGCGCATCGAGGGTGTTGTAGCTGCCAAAAACCGACTTTAAGTTCGTTGCGTTCGAAAATAACTTGTACATAATCCCATCCTTCTCGCTGTTATGGTGCTTCAGATAACCCAAACTTCAACACGGCGGTTGCGCTCGCGGCCAAGCTCCTGATCGTTATTGGCAATTGGCAATAACTCGCCATAAGACTCAACCGCCATCACCGCAATTCCACGCGCCACCAGCTCGCGTTCTATCACTTTGGCGCGGCGCATGGCCAAATCTGTGTTGGTGTCTTCGGCGCCTACAGCGTCAGAAAACCCCATTAACACCAAACGGCGGCCATTGTGTTGCTCCATAAAACGAATCAGCCGCTCTAAATCACGTTTACCTTTGTTATCTAAATCGTTTTCGCCCTGGTTAAAACGAAAGTTCAGCGACAACCTTTGGCCTGAATCGGCATAACGGTTGTAAGAAGCCGGCGCGTTTTCAATGGCAAATACTTTTTCCACTTTAATGTTTTGTGAAATAAGTCCGGCTTGTTCCACCAAAGCCTGGCCCTGGTCGGAAATAGCAAACTGGGCAAAATCTTTGGCGCTTTGTGAGGCCGAGGTTGGGGTGTACAAATACAAGCGGCGCGACAACGCATAATCTTCAGTGCTGATGGTAAAGCGGGTAGGGTAAATGGGCGTGGTATTGGCGCCTTCGGAAATGGCCAGCGCTTTGTTGTAAGAAATAAAATCTAAACCAATAAAACCAATGGCAGTTTCGTCCTGCGACACCGCCACCGAAAGTTCGGTGCTGGATTCAAAACGCCGTGCTTTGCTGGTGAGGCTTTTTTCAAATTTTTTTAACACCAGGCTGTTAAAAGTGTCGAAGGTGCCTGAGTTGTCATCCCGCGCCAGAATAACGATGGGTTTATCTGCACCACCCAGCTCCTTCCAGGATTTAATTTCGCCGGCAAACACTTTGGCCAGCACTTCGGTAGAAATGCTTTTTAACGTGTTGTTCTGATTAACAATAACCGCCAAACCATCCAGCGCAATAATATGTTCGTTGCCAATTTTGCTTAAATCACCCAGCTGTTGCAGGCTTTTAGTCACTTCATCGCTGGTCACCCGGCGCGACGACATGCCAATATCAGCTTTGCCGCTGAGTAAGTCTTTAAATGCAGTGCTGGAGCCGTGCGCATGCAATTGGGCCAGTTTTTTTTGGCCACCCAGCTGATATGTTAACAACCGCTCCACTTCGTTATTTTGCTTTTGCCAGCTAAAGGCAGAGCCGCCTTGTTGGGTTAAAAAAGCCTGCAATAGCGCGGGCGCCAGCTTTTCGCCCACTGTATTAGAACCATGTAAACGCAAAGCAGTTTGTTGTTCAGTGGGTTGGCTGGCGTTGCTGCTATGAGGTTCAGCGGGCGCTTGTGTTGAAGCCATGGCAGCCAGCGGTGGTGTGTTTGGCAGGCCGGGCGCGGCGAATTGAGGGAATACAAACCAAAGCCCAACCGCAGCGAAGCTTAGTAAAGCTGTAGCGACTGGCCACCACTTAAATAAAGCCTTTTTTTCCTGCGGTTGTGCACTTTGTTTCACCTGAGCATGAGCGCCATCGCGCGCTGCGGTCACCAAAGGTTCCGGCGCCAGGCTCAGTTGTATTATTTCAGTAATAAGTTGTTGTAATTGCGCATCTTCCAGCTCAGCCAATTCGGCCAGCACCGAATTACGGTACTCTACATTCTGCTGCAACTGGCTTTCTGAAAGTTGGATCTGAAACTGCACCTGGCAATGCTGCACCAATCTGGCAATCGCAGCATTGAGGCTTGTGGCATTTGTCGACTTCGTATTCACCTTGTACACCCCTTGCACATCAAAATTACGGCTGATGTAAAAAAGCCGTAGCCTAAATGAATCAGATTGCAGCAAAGTGACATTGGTGGGGTTGTGTAGAAAAGTTTTGTTATGGCGTTAAGTGGTTTGATATATCAAGTAAATAGGGAGTCGGCTCTATATCTCAAATCAGCAATCGATGAAATTAATAATCTTGTTGTTCGCCGCAGTAACCAAAGCTATGTATGTTGGCGAAGGCGGTCGCTGGAATGTTTTTTCGCCAAATGCCGTAGTAACACAGATAAGTGAATGGCCAACATAACCAGAGCGACCAGTGATTGAGTTCATTGATAGATGACAGCGAGCTGAAGTTCGCCCGAAATATTTTGAGCATCACTGGCCTGGTTTTTCCACTTGCGATTGTCGCGAGTTTATTGCCTAAGTTGTTGATTATTGGTACAAGGCTTATAGGAATAGTCGTGAGTGTGTTTGGAACCTGAATGAGCAAAACGCTGGATATTTACCATCAGGGTGCTGCGTTATTTGCTCGGCAGTATGATGCGCTGAGTTTTGATCGGGTTCATACCAGTTGGCAACCCTATTGGCCTGACAACGGCATGGTGCTGGATATTGGCGCAGGCAGTGGCCGCGATGCACTCTGGTTGGCTGAGCGCGGTTGTCAGGTCATTGCCGTGGAACCTGCAGCTGATCTCAGGCACATCGGCCAATTAAAAACTGGCGCTGCAGCAAACACCACAGAAAACTCTTTAGCAACAGTGCAATGGCTTAACGACAGCCTGCCTGAACTTAAAGCCTGCTATCAGCTGAATCTGCAATTTAATACCATCTTGCTCAGCGCCGTTTGGATGCATCTTGCACTTTCTGAGCGGGAACGGGCGTTTCGCAAAATCGCCAATTTACTCGCCCCCGGTGGACGTTTTGTATTGAGTCTGCGCTTTGGCGAATTCACCGATGGCCGGGTGTCTTATCCGGTCAGCGTCGATGAAATTGCAACCTTGGCCAAACAGTTTGGTTTGGTGCTGAGTCATGTTAGTGCACTGACCGCCGACAGCGCGGGCCGCACAGACGTGCAATGGCAAACCCTAGTGCTAGTGCTGCCCGACGATGGCAGCGCTAGCTTAAGTAAAATCCGCCATATTGTGCTGAACGATAGCAAGTCGTCGACTTACAAACTGGCGCTGCTGCGCACACTGGTGCGAATTGCTGACGCACATCCGGGCGCAGTGCTCGATCGGCAAGACGGTAAAGTAGTCATTTCACTTGGTCTGGTCGCGCTTTATTGGATCCGTCTTTTTAAACGTCTGGTTGATAACAACATTCAACAAAATTCAGATCCGGCCAAAGGCCTTGGTTTTGTGACCGAGCGGGGCTGGTTGGCATTAAAACATCTGACCGCTGACGATTTTGCGGTGGGAATGCTGTTCACTGGTACTGATGCAGCAGCCTTACAGCAGCTGTTCAGCGATACACTAAAAACCATAAAAGAAGGCCCTGTCACCTACATCTGGCAAAGGCAAAAAGATAATCGTCTGTTTCAAATGCAGCGTGATAAAACCACAAAACGGGAAATGGTATTACTGGACAGAGCTTTTCTGGAAAGTTATGGCCGGTTTGAACTTAGCGAGTCGATGTGGGATTGTTTCCGGTTATACGGTTGCTGGATTGAACCTTTGTTGGTGCAGCAGTGGGTTAGTGAAATGCAGAAGTATGAATTTAACCGGCAGCAGGGTCTGACACTGGATACTTACCACCATCACTTGCGCTGGCTAGACAGGCAACACGATACCGGCCTCGTCAGGAAAAAAGTCGAAACACTGCGCAGCCAGGGGCATGACGTGCGAAGTGTCTGGAGTGGCAAGCCGTTGTATAGCTACGACATTGACCATTGCCTGCCATTTAGTTACTGGCCCAATAACGATTTATGGAACCTGTTGCCGTCTAGTCGCGAGGAAAATCGCGTCAAAAGCGACCGGTTGCCAAGTAAAACCAGGCTGCACACAAGCCGCGAGCAAATTACCGACTGGTGGCAACAAGCCTGGCAAAGCCAAAGCGAGCGACAACGTTTTTTTGTCGAAGCTGCCATGTCTTTACCGAATGTCGCATACAACTGCACAGATTTTGAAGTGGTGTTTGAGGCATTGCAATTTCAGTCTGCTGGCATTCAACAGCGGTTGCAGATCGGGGTGTGGTAGTGCTTGATTGACCAATAGGTTTGAACCACGATCCTGCAAAAGGTTTAAAGCCTATAAATGCTTAGTTTTGTCGCATTGACGTTTTACAAATAAAAAATACTGCGTGGAAATGCTAAGCGTGTTTTATTTCTTGTCTGAATAAAGGATTAGGCATGAGTTTAAGTGAGAAATTTAGTGAATTTTTAAATGGCTGGTTACAGGCTAAAACTGAACAGTTTACCGGACATGTTTTAGCGACATTTCTGCGGCAGGACATTAACGATGAGATCGCTGCATTTGTAGAAAGTTGCGCACCTTCCTTTTTAGTTAAAGCGAGTGTTGGAAACGGACGATGGGCTGATGTGCCATGGGTATCCATTCTAAATCCTGAAATTACATCAACTACACAAGATGGAATATATCCAGTCTATTTGTTCAGTGCTGACGGATCTGGGTTTTATTTGTCTTTAAACCAAGGAACAACCGCTCCGACGAGTAACTTAGGGAAAAAGGAAGCAGGAACGCGAGCAGAAAAAATAAAAAGTATTTTATTAAACTCAATCCCTGAGTTGTCTCAGTGGGGTCTTCCTTACATCGACTTAAAAGCAAAAACCACACTCGGCAAGTCTTATGAAAAACCCAATATAGCCGCCAAATATTACGATGCATCGCAGATACCATCGGATGAAGTACTCAAAGCAGACCTCGAAGCACTACTTTTGATGTATCAAAAGATAGCAGACCTCGATATTGAGCAATTATTACTTAATTACTTAAATCACCGGGCAGAACCAGCGATGGAGACCAAGGGTATGACCCGTTTATCAAAACCATTCCTCCTCCTGGCCGGTATCTCAGGTACCGGTAAGTCCAGATTCGTGCGCAAACAAGCTGAAGCGCAGGGCAGTGTTCAGGAGTTCTTCCAGATGGTTCCGGTAAGACCAGACTGGCATGAGCCGTCAGACTTATTGGGTTACGTTTCCAGGATTGGTGGCGCTCCGAAGTTTATTGTTACTGATGCCCTCAAATTTATGGTCAGGGCGTGGAAAGCCACAGGCGCTCAGATAATTACTCTGGCTGGCGGAAAAACAGGGTGGTGGTCTGCGAAAGCACTGGATGATATTAAAACTTATTGGTTGTGTCTGGATGAAATGAATCTGGCACCGGTAGAACAATATTTTGCTGACTATTTGTCGGTGATTGAAAGCCGTCACTGGTTAAATGCTTCTGAATTGTCATCTACAGGAAAAGAGTATGCCTACTCCTGCTTACCTTTACTGACTGCCTCAACGCTAAATGCAGTTGAAGAACAGCACAGAACTGCTTTGGCGACAGATTTGGGGCTGGATATTAAAAACAGTGCCGCGGATCTGCAACTCTGGGGGGCTTTTCTGCAACACGGTATTCCGGTGCCTTTTAATCTGGTGGTTGCGGGTACTGTGAATATGGATGAAACCACACACGGTTTTTCCAGAAAAGTGATAGATCGTGCCCTTACTTTTGATTTTGGCCGTTTTTTCCCAAATAATTTTGATCAGCTTTTGTCCCCTGAGAATCAGCCTCAGCCGGTAAAATTGCAGTTCCCGCGGTTGTCTAATGCCTCCTCAGATATGATGGGAGGTTGTGTCTCTGACCCTGACGGACAAAAAACGATTGGATTTCTGAAGGCCGTCAATCAGGTATTAACTGATACGCCGTTTGAACTGGCTTACAGGGCGTTAAACGAGTTGTTGCTGGCAGTGATATGTCAAAATCCGCAGAATGACGAAGAATTGCAGGCCGTTTGGGATGACTTTCTGATGTGTAAAGTATTACCGCGTATAGAAGGTGATGATGAAAAACTGGCCAGTTTTTCCGGTGGCGCTCAAAGTACTCAGACGATTTTGGACGAGCTGCAAAGAGTACTTTCCGTCCAATTGCTTGTAGTGTGGGAGAAAGAACGTCCGGATCTGATGAGGGTAAGTGCTTCAGCAACTACACCTTTAACGGTTCCATGCCGCAGTAAAGCTAAACTGGAATGGATGAAGAACCGGCTGGAGCGCAACAGCTTTACCAGTTTCTGGCCTTAAGGTTTGAGTTCAGGGATGCGCGAACTTCTTCTGATAGATACCAGCGATTGGCAACTGGCGCTTTATGGCCCCGATGTCACGGGTAAACAACGCGTACTGGCTAAAACTATGGCCAGTCGGGGCAAAGTTGCACCTTTAGGTGTGGTTGCCTTTGACCAGCTATTGCATGTCGGCGCTTTTGGAGTAGAGCAAGTATCTACTCCTCTTAATGCTGAGGTTGGCGCACTGATTAGCCCTAAAGCCCTGCTGTTTGAAAATACCGATTATATGTTTGAGCTGGTGTTTAAACATTATTCAGATGCTGAACCTCAGCCTCAGATCACGCATAAACTTTCAGCAATCCAGAGTTCATTCCGCACTAAAAAACTGGGTAATCAGTTATTGCTCAGTGGCACCCTGAATTTTGGCAACAATGTAGGCTGGTTTTCATTGCCATTTAGTTACAGCAGCAACGGCAAACCCCAATACATTGCGGTCAAATTTGTTGTGTTGCCAACCAAAATGGATCTGGATTCCGATTTACAGGCAATTTACCGGCGACTTGATAGTGACTATCCATTATGGCGTTTTGCTTTTGGTAACAGCACCGAATCAACAGCCGATGCAACAAGACAATCCAATCATAATTTTCCGTTGTTGTGGCTTGCCCGCTTTACTGGTTTGCGAAACAAATTTGAGAAAAATATCCGTATTCTTTCAAATGCTCCCCACAGTCGTTTGGTTCAGGTAGAGCGCAGGGTAAAAGCTGAGCGGCTGAAAGGTAAGCAATCGGTAACTTTACAGGAAAAGCTGTCGCAGGACTTTAGCGTTCAGAATTATCACAACAGCTATGTGACTAAACGCAAAATTCTGAGCCTGGATACGCCCGAGAACCGCTTTATCAAAATGGTAGTGCAATATGCGCATTTCCAGCTTGGCAGATTTATAAGTCTGGTTAATGAAGCCAACAAAAGGCCGGATGCCCAGGTTTTTTCTGAAACGTTTTCCGGCCAACTCAACGACTGGCAAAAAACACTGGAAAAATACCTGTATCATCCGATGTTTAAAGAAGTCGGCTCATTTAAAGGCATGAGCAAAGAGTCGCTGGTCTTGCAGCAAAAAACCGGCTACAGCGGTGTATATCAGGCATGGCACGAGTTAAAACGCTATCTGGACGTGATGGGCAGCCAAAGTTCGGTTTCGATGAAGACCATAGATGAATTGTATGAAGTGTGGTGTTTCCTTGAAATCCGGCGGATTTTAACTACAGATTTAGGTTTTACAGAAAAACCGCAAAAACCATTTCGTGTTGCGCATACCGGGGCATCGAATAAGTTTGATGATGTGCTGGCTGACTCCTACATTTTTACCCGCGAAGATGGTTTAACGATACGACTGGCGCATGAACCTAAATTTGGTGAAAAGACAAAGCCGGTCCGCTCCTGGTTGTACGACCACAAACCCGATATAGTGCTGGAGGCCACCTTTGCCGGTGAGTTGAGGCTGATGTGGTTGTTTGATGCGAAATACCGGATTGACAATAAATCAGACGATGCGGAACAGGATCTTGTACCTGCTGATGCCATTTATCAGATGCACAGATACCGGGATGCATTGATTCATGTTGAAAAAAACGGTGAGCAAAAACATAAAAGTCGTTCTGTGTATGGGGCTTACGCACTTTACCCTGGGGCAAATAACCAGCAGCAACCTCCTGCCGTCAGCACATACGCCGAAGCAATAGATTCAATAGGTATAGGTGCTTTCCCACTGCTGCCCTCAGCAAACGGTGACAATGGTTGTTTATGGCTTAAAGCTTTTTTACAAAAGCAGTTTGCACACAATCCTGCTTTTACCATGGCTGAATCCGTTGACAGATATCTGATGGAGGACTCTGCACGTATTCCGCACCATGGTATGCAGCAGGTATTTTATCCTGACCTGACTTTGGTTATTACCGCCGCCCCGGAGACTGGCAGAGACGCCGTTTATATCAATAGCTTTAAGCAGGGAACAGCCACTTGTTATCACACCAGGCTGGAAGCTACAGAGCGGGAAAATCTGGAGCAAAATGTAATTAACGAAGTGCGTTATTGCGTAATTGCCACTGAAGATACAAGTCAGCCGGAGCGCATTGCGCGCTATATCTGGCCGGTGAAAAAAGTGAAACTGGTAAAACGTACAGAGTTAACTAAGCAGCACACAGGTTTGGAGCTCAGTTCAGCTGATGCCCGCAATCAAAAGTTATACTGGTTGTTTGAATTTGGACCGGCTTTTTTGCTAGATAAACCTCTCGCTGGTTTTGATAACCTTAAGCACCAGTTACGCCTCACCACAAGGCAAAAACTTGCAACTGTCAGTCAATTTAATGAGATTGAGTCTGTATATTCAGAGGTGATGCCGAACTATCGTTATCACGGGTGATCATGCGTTATGACTGATGTGCATAATACCGCTACCCGCAGCCGGAATATGGCGGCAATTAAGGGGAAAAATTCCAGGCCTGAAATGCTGGTGCGCCGCAGCCTGCATCAGGCCGGTTTCCGTTACCGGTTGCATGCAGCAGACTTGCCCGGCAAACCGGATCTGGTTTTTCCTAAATATAAAGCCGTTATCTTTATTCAGGGATGTTTCTGGCATCAGCATCAATGTGCCATGTTCCACTGGCCTAAAAGCCGCACCGAATGGTGGCGCCGGAAAATCAGCGCAAACAGGGTTCACGACGAAGCTGTGCAGGACAAGTTGCGTGAGTTGGGCTGGCGGGTGTTACTGGTGTGGGAGTGTGCATTAAAAGGCAAAGCCAGATATAACACTGAACAATTGCTTGAACTTATAAGCGCTTGGTTGCGCGGAGGTAATTCTTTTAGCGAATTACCTCCGTCATAATCATTCAACGTTCTGGATCTGCTCCCGCATCTGCTCAATCAAAACCTTCAGCTCTACCGCCGTATTGGTGATCTCAGTAGAAATTGCCTTGGAAGATAGCGTATTCGCTTCGCGGTTAAATTCCTGCATCATAAAATCGAGCCTGCGGCCGACGGCGCCGCCTTGTTTTAAGCTGTGGCGGGTTTCTTTGATATGAGCGTCGAGGCGGTCGAGCTCTTCGGCCACGTCAGATTTTTGTGCCAGGAAAGCCATTTCTTGTTCCAGGCGGTTATTGTCGATATCTGCTTTGATTTCCTGCAAACGTGTGTGCATTTTGTCGCGTTGCCATTGCAGCGCTTGTGGCAGATGAGTGCGCAGGGTGGCGACGTGGCCGGCAATCTGGTCGAGGCGGTCGCGCAGCATTTGTTCTATAGCAGCGCCTTCGCGGCCACGGCCGGCCTGAAAGTCTTTGAGTGCGATATCAAAACCGGCCAGTAACTCAGCTTGCAGGCTGTCCATGTCGGCTTCCTGGGTTTCCATCACACCTGGCCAGCGCAGAATATCAGCCACATTCAGTTGGGCTTGCGGGCATTTATCCAGCAGTTGCTGCGCCGATTGCAGCAGTTGTGCGGCAAAAGCGTCGTTAATTTTCAGCTCGCCGGTGGCGTTGGCGGCGTTGTAACGCAGGTTAATTTCCAGTTTGCCGCGGTTGAGGTTTTGCCGCAGTTTGTCGCGTAACAGCGTTTCTATGCCACGGAACTGCTCAGGTAACCGAAAATAACTCTCGAGATATCTTTGGTTAACTGAGCGGATTTCCCATACTGCGTTGCCCCAGCTGGCTTTAATTTCGTGGCGGGCGAATGCGGTCATGCTATGGATCATGCAAGTGTCCTTTAAAAAACTACAAAAAACTGAGTATACCCAGAAGCGGCGTAATAGCGAAATTTGTGTTGTTGGCGGCTTGTGTAGTGTCAAAGCCGGCACTAAATGCCGCTTGATTGCTGATGGCTTTGCCGCGCGCAAGCCCCTATAATGTGCGATTGAAATTTCAGCCAACCCAGCATACAGAGGTCCTTCATGCGTCCAAGCGGCAGAACAGCCAGTCAAATTCGTCCTATCAGTTTCACCCGCAACTTTACCGCGCATGCCGAAGGTTCGGTGTTGGTTGAGTTTGGCAATACCAAAGTACTTTGTACCGCTTCTATTGAAGAAGGTGTGCCACGTTTTATGAAAGGACAAGGCAAAGGCTGGATCACCGCCGAATACGGCATGTTGCCACGTGCCACCCACACTCGTAACGATCGCGAAGCTGCCCGTGGTAAACAAAGTGGCCGCACTATGGAAATTCAGCGCCTGATTGGCCGTGCCCTGCGCGCAGCTGTGGATTTATCTTTGCTGGGCGAAAACACTATCACTTTTGACTGTGACGTGATTCAGGCCGACGGGGGCACCCGCACCGCAGCTATTTCCGGTGCTTGTGTGGCTTTATGTGACGCCTTAAGTTTTTTACGCGCCAAAGGCAGCATTAAAACCAACCCACTGAAATATATGGTAGCCGCGGTTTCTGTTGGTATTTATAAAGGCGAAGCAGTAGCCGACCTTGAATACACCGAAGACTCTGCTGCCGACACCGATATGAACGTGGTGATGACCGAAACCGGCAAACTGATTGAAATTCAGGGCACTGCTGAAGCTGAGCCTTTTAGTTTTGAAGAAATGCAGGACATGATGGCGCTGGCCAAAACTGCTATCCGCGAAATTATTGACGAACAAAAACGTGTTTTAGCCTGAGGTGGGAATGAAAGCTTTTCAGATTGAATTTATTGAGTTTGCCCTGAGCCGTCAGGTGCTGAAATTTGGCTCTTTCACTTTGAAATCAGGCCGTACCAGCCCGTATTTTTTTAATGCCGGTTTATTTAATACCGGCGGCGACTTAGCAAAATTAGGCCGTTTTTATGCTGCGGCAGTGCAGGATTCCGGTATTGAATTCGACGTGCTGTTTGGCCCGGCTTATAAAGGTATTCCTATTGCCACTACTACGGCAGTAGCGCTGTTTGATCATCATCAGCGCGACGTGCCTTATTGTTTTAACCGCAAAGAAGCCAAAACCCATGGTGAAGGTGGCAATTTAGTGGGTTCGCCGCTCAATGGCCGTATTTTGCTGGTGGACGATGTGATCACAGCAGGTACTGCCATTCGTGAATCGATGCAGATCATTCAGGCGCAGGGTGCACAGCTTGCCGGTGTGCTGATTGCGCTGGACCGGCAGGAACGTGGTCAGGGCGAATTGTCGGCCATCCAGGAAGTTGAACGCGATTTTGGCACCAAAGTGGTGTCCATTATTGGCCTGAACGACCTGATTAACTACCTGCAGGGTAAACCTGAGCTGGCACAGCATCTGGATGCTGTTACCGCTTACAGAGCACAATACGGTGTAAATATTTAACGCTGTTAAGCTTTTCTTCAGAGAATATTGCGATAACAGCATGGCAGGGGGCAGAGCAACATCAGGCTCTGCTGCCCGTAGCGGCAGTTGACGGCATGGAATAGCGCAGCAGGCATTCAGCAGCGCGGCATGCCGGAATTTTCAGGATCAAGCAGACGGTAACTACAGTGATTAATAAACCTAATGGCAGCGGCTTGGGCCGCGTGCTTAAAGCTACTGAATGTTCACGCAAAGGTTTTGTAGCCGCCTGGCGTTTTGAGGCAGCCTTCCGGCAGGAAGCAGTGCTAGCTATGCTGCTATTGCCTTTGTCTTTTTGGTTGGCACAATCGGCGCAGCACTGGGCTTTGTTGGTGTCGGTGTTATTGCTGGTGTTAATAGTGGAATTGCTCAATTCTGCCATTGAAACCCTGACCGACAGGGTGAGTTTAGAGCGGCATGAATTATCTGGCCGGGCGAAAGATCTGGGCTCTGCTGCAGTGACTTTAAGTCTGACTGTGGTGGCCGTGGTCTGGGGAGTGGCGCTCTGGCAAAAATTTGGCTAAAGCCGTGGTAGCTCTGGCTGTTTTGGTTTTACTGAAACAGACTTTGCCGTAACAAGGCCCATTGAACTGAAAAATGCTGGCTGGGTAAACGACTAAACCCAGAACGGACAAACTGGTGAATTTTTCCTTCACATAGTGCCAGCAATAAATTAGCCAGTTCGCCTTCATCCTGCATAAAACCTTTGCCTTCCCGTAACTTACGTTCGCGCAGGCATTGGCGCAGTTGTAGTTCCAGTTTGTCGAACAACAGCGCCACTCTTTCTCTGAGCCTTTCTTGTTCGCCTTGCAGCGCATCGCCAGTCAGAATGCGGCACATGCCTGGGTTGCGGTCAGCAAACACCAACAACATCTGCAGAATCAGCTCAACCCTTTGTTCGGTTTGTTTATGTTCCTGCAAAATTTTGCTGATAGTGCTGAGCAGTGTTGCTTCAATAAACTCGATTAAACCTTCGAACATCCGGGCTTTGCTGGGAAAGTGCCGGTACAAAGCGGCTTCTGACACACCAACTTCAGCGGCCAGCGCCGCTGTGGTAATACGCTGGCCCGGGTTGTTCTCCAGCATAGCGGCCAGCGCCTGCAGAATTTCATCTTTGCGGTTGCTACTTCGCACCGTGCTCATACTGCGCTCTTATTCATCAGATGTTGTATCTGCTATCAAAACTTTAGTGTTTGCCTGAGTGACCAAAACCACCTTCACCCCTTTCACTTTGGTCAAAATCCAGCACCAGACTGAAATCTGCCTGCACCACCGGCATAAACACCAGCTGCGCAATACGGTCGCCGGGCATGATAGTAAAAGTGTCTGAACCCCGGTTCCAGGTGGAAACCATCAGCTGGCCCTGATAATCCGAGTCAATTAAACCCACCAGATTACCCAGCACAATACCGTGTTTATGGCCTAAACCAGAGCGTGGCAAAATAGTGGCGCATAAATTAGCGTCGCCAATATGAATGGCAATACCTGTTGGAATTAAAAAGGTTTCACCTGGTTTAAGTTCCAGTGGCGCATCTAACAGCGCGCGTAAATCCAGCCCGGCTGAGCCTGGCGTGGCATAAGCAGGCAATGGGTATTCAGTACCGATGCGTGGGTCCAGAATTTTCAGTTCAATGTTTTTTTTCATTTTTTATATTGCTCAACAATTAATTGAATAAGGGCAGTTGCCAGTGTGGTTTTGTCCTGCAAGGCAAGGGATTGCTGCATATGATGGCCGAACACTGTGACAGCATTTTGTTCGCTGTTAAAACCCTGACCTGCCACTGAAACGTCATTGGCACAAATAAGGTCCAGCTTTTTGTTTTGCAGTTTTTGCAGGGCATAAGCCTGGATGTTTTCAGTTTCGGCGGCAAAACCCACGGTAAAAGGGCGCTGGTGCGTTAAAGCTGAAACCTGCGCAATAATGTCGGGGTTTTTCACCAGTTGCAGTGTCAGTTCGTTTTTATCTGCGGTTTTTTTCAGTTTTTGGCCGGAAACTTCAGCCATGCGGTAATCGGCCACTGCGGCGCAGCCAATAAAAATATCGTGCTCCGGTGCCTGCGCAAGTGCTGCCTGACACATCTGCTCTGCGCTCACCACATCAATACGGTTCACAGCTGTTGGTGTTGTCAGTTGCACCGGGCCGCTGATCAAAGTGACTTCAGCGCCAAGTTTGGCGGCAGCGTCTGCCAGCGCAAAACCCATTTTGCCGGAGCTGTGGTTACTGATGTAACGCACCGGGTCTATCGCTTCACGGGTTGGGCCTGCGGTAATGGCAATTTTTAAACCTTTGAATGGTTTAGGCGTTTCATTAAAAAACGCCACGACCAATTCAGCCAGTTGCAGCGGTTCCAGCATGCGGCCCATACCCACATCACCACAAGCTTGTTCACCGGCTGCAGGCCCATAAATGTGAACTTCTCGTGAATTTAAAGTTGCTAAATTAGTCTGGGTAGCTATGTTTTTATACATCTGCTGGTTCATCGCCGGCGCTATCGCCAAAGGTGCATTGGCGGCCAGAATGCAGGTAGTGAGCAAATCGTTGGCCATGCCATGCGTGATGCGGGCAATGACATCGGCCGAGGCAGGCGCCACCAGAATAAAGTCGGCCCAGCGTGCCAGTTCAATATGGCCCATGGCGGCTTCAGCGGCCGGGTCTAACAAAGATTGACCAACAGGGTGGCCGGAGAGCGCTTGTAACGTCAGTGGCGTGATAAATTCGCTGGCGGCCGGTGTCAGGATGACACGCACTTCGGCGCCACGTTCTTTTAAACGCCTGACTAAATCAGCACTTTTATAAGCGGCAATACCGCCGCTGATACCAAGCAGAATGTTTTTGCCATAAAGCGGCAAGGAATTGGCAGCTGTGCTCATGCAATACAGGCCCGGACGTCAAACAACAGGCCGCTAAGATAACACGAACTTCAACTCAAGGACGAGAGCTGATGAGTATCAAAGAATGGCCTTTGGCCGAAAGACCCAGAGAAAAATTACTGGCGCATGGTGCCGCGTCTTTAACAGATGCTGAGCTGTTAGCGGTATTTCTGGGCAATGGGGTAGTTGGGGTGGATGCTTTGGCGTTGGCCCGTGAACTGCTGGGGGAATTTGGCAGTCTGAAGCAGCTGTTTGGTGCCAGTCAGCAAAAATTCTGTAAAAACCGTGGGCTTGGGCTGGCGCGTTATGTCAAAACCCAGGCTGTGCTGGAGCTGTGCCGCCGTTCTTTAGTTGAAGATTTAAAACGTGATGTGGTGTTTACCGAACCTGCACTGGTAAAAAATTATTTGCAGTACAGTTTGGGTATGGAACAACGGGAAGTATTTATGTTGTTGTATTTAGACAGCCAACACCGGCTGATCAAAGCAGAACCACTGTTTTACGGCACAATAGATGCGAGTCCTGTGTATCCGCGTATTGTAGTTCAAAGCGCTTTAGCGCATAATGCCGCCGCCGTTATTTTGGCTCACAATCATCCATCCGGAGTTGCTGAGCCGAGTCGTGCTGACAGAGCAATAACGGAGCGCCTGACCCAAGCTATGGCTTTGGTCGACATTAAGTTATTGGATCACTTTGTGGTCGGCGACGCAGAGGTTATTTCCTTTGCAGAACGCGGCTGGCTTTAAGATCTGATTGGATCGCATACAAGATCGGTTAAATTCAGGGCAGAATTACCTTGAGTTTTTGGCTGGGATCCTGTATAAATTGCGCCCTTTCAGAAATCCGGGGCATTCTTCCAGGCCAGAAGGATGACGATAGCTCGAGCTGAAGTAATTTTGGAGAAACATTGACATGTCTAGAGTGTGCCAAATCACTGGTAAAGGTCCGATGGTAGGTAACCGTCGTTCACACGCCAACAACGCAACTAAGCGCCGTTTCCTGCCTAACCTGCAAACTCACCGTTTCTGGGTTGAAAGCGAAAACCGTTTCGTATCGCTGCGCCTTTCAACGCGCGCTATGCGTATCATCGATAAAAATGGTATCGATGCAGTTTTAGCTGATCTGCGTAAGCAAGGTCAAAAGGTTTAAGGAATAGAAAATGCGCGATAAAATTCGTTTAGTTTCTACTGCTGGTACCGGCTTTTTTTATACAACTGATAAAAACAAGCGCACCATGCCAGAAAAAATGGAAATCAAAAAATTCGATCCTAAAGTGCGCAAGCACGTGATTTTCAAAGAAGCGAAAATCAAATAATCGAATAAGCGAAACCCGGCAATTGCCGGGTTTTGTGTTTCTGGCGCCTGCGAATTGCCAGGATTCAATCTGTAAACTTCAAAACTTCAAAACTTCAAAACTTCAAAACTTCAAAACTTCAACCCGCTTTTATAGCGGTGATGCGGGCTGTTATCTGTTGTTGTATTGTGTCGCTATAGCTTCATAACCTGCTGTTGTTTTTATCTTTTGTATCAGCACGCAAATGTTTTCCGCTGAGTTGCTAACTAGGCGGGCTTAACACAATGCATTACACTGCGTTTTTTGCCGGTTGAAGGGATATTTGATGGCACTTAGCCGACGTGACTGGAACAATATTATTATTTTTGCCGTGCTGGCGCTGATGTTGCTGTTTTATATAGTGCCGCAGCAATTGGCTTTATTAAAACAGCAGCAGCCTCTGAGTGAAAAAGTGGTTCCTGCAGGTGTTCCCTTGGTGCAGTTGCAGTTTACTCAGACCAATGTGCAACAAGCCGGTGTGGTGTGGCATTTTCAGCCGCAGCTGCAAAGTAGCAACAGCGCGGCGGAAATAGCCAGCGCCTGGCAACAGCTGGAACTGCAAGCTGAAGTAAATCCACCACAAATCGACAGTCAACCGATAGAACGGGTGGTGGTATTATTGGCTGGTGCCGACAGTGCCCAGCATTGGTGGTTATTTCAATATCAGCAGCAATATTATTTGCAGCGTCAGGGGCAGGCCACTTTCTACCCTTTAACAGATAGCCAGTATCAGCAGCTGTTTGTGCAGCCTGTCGCTAAGCCACAGTGAGTCAGATAAATGCCAGAATTACCAGAAGTTGAAGTCTCCCGCTTAGGCATCAGCCCACATTTGCAAGGCCGGGTGTTAAAGCAGGTGTTGGTGCGTCAGCGTCAGTTACGCTGGTTAGTGCCGGATGAAGTGGTAGCCTTGCAAAACGAGCCGATTTTGGGCGTGTCGCGCCGTGCCAAGTATCTGCTTATGCATTTAAAACAAGGCGATATCCTTATTCATCTGGGCATGTCCGGCAATTTAAAAATGTTGCCATCAGCAACGCCCCCGGGCAAACATGACCATGTTGACTGGGTGCTGGATAACCAGACTTTATTACGACTGAATGATACCCGCCGTTTTGGTGCTGTGTTATGGCAAGCCAAAGGTGAGCTACATCCGATGTTGTCAGCCCTTGGCCCTGAACCTCTGACCGATGCTTTTACGGCAGAGCATTTACACTTGTGTTGCCTAAAACGCGGCAGCGCTATCAAACTGGTGTTAATGGATAACCATGTGGTAGTTGGGGTAGGCAATATTTACGCCAACGAAGCTTTGTTTAAAGCCGGTATTTTACCAACAAGATCTGCCAATAGCCTGACTCTGGCAGAATGTGCGGTCCTCACCGAAGTGGTAAAACAAACGCTGCAGTTTGCTATTACCCAGGGCGGCACTACGTTAAAAGACTTCAGTCAGGTGGATGGCAAACCCGGTTATTTTAAGCAGGAACTGTTGGTGTACGGACGGGGCGGCGAAGAGTGCCTGCGCTGTGACACTGAACTGCGCGAAATAAGGCTTGGGCAACGCAGCACAGTGTATTGCCCTGATTGCCAGCGTTAACCAGTCACAGTGTTTACGATTTTCTGATAGTTAACCATTCAAGTTATCTGTTGATTGTGACCTGTTAAAAGTTAGCCGACTGCTTTAAAACTCTTTTTTAGCAATAAAACGCCAGCGCCAGCCTGACAATTCCGGGTTGTCTGTGACGGGTTTTGATAAATCTATACTAATAATGCTGCCACGACTGGCATGGCTTGGCAGCAACCTTAACCCAATGCCATAACCGTATAAACGACCATTATCCAGTTCAACCTGCTGATCCGGATTGTCCCAGGCGCGGCCGGCATCGACAAAAGCGGCAATGGCCACATCAAATAACTGATACACATGCCAGGGCGTAATGTAACGGTATTCAGTGCTGGCGATAATGGCTTTATCTCCTGTTTGATAATACAGCGGGAAAGCACGCATACCTTCGTCACCGCCAATGGCAATACGCTCATCCCGAAACAGATTTTTACCCAGAGCTACCCTTAACTGACTCAGCCAAACCTGATTATCACTCAGATGTCTTATATACCTGAGCTGACTGTCCCACAATTGTTGTTTGGGCAGTTCATTTGCGTGTAACTGATGAAAGTTGCTGTCCAGCACCAGCCAGCTGTGTTGATCGACAGACCAGGTTTTGTTGAGGGAAAGCTGATATTGCCAACCGGAACTGTAAGCGCCAAGGCTGGTGCTCAGCGCCGCGACTCTGGCGCTGAATTGCCAACCAAAATTAATATCCTCCACTTTATTAAACAGATAAAAGTTATGTAGTTTCTGGTAGTCGGATTCAAACCACTCAAAACCAAGCCAAATTTGGGATAAGTCCCTGTCTGCTGGTGGTGGCAGTGTGGAATATTCATTGGCGTTAAAGTGGCGGTCATCCAGTTTGACGCCGACGCTAAACCGTTGCACTCTGTTGTCTTGTTGGCTGATTTTCCAGCCACTGTCCAGTGCCAGATATTGCACTTTACTTTGGTATTCGTTGTAAACGTCGCCACGCTGATACTCACTGATATCTTTGATGTCTTTAAAAACTTCAAAACCAAAAGTCCAGTCGGTGCTGAGCTGATAAAAAGGTTTGTTGAGCCGGAACTGATAAGTTTCGCCATCAGAGTTGTCTGCATATTGCAGGGCAGTTTGCCAGTAGCTGCCAAAGATATTGGGGGATAAAAACCGGGTTTTGTAACCATTTCGTTCACTGTCGCTGAAATACTCCACCATCAGTTGATTGCCGGTACCCCATAAATTATCTTCAGCAAAACCCAGATTAGTTTTGGTTTCGCCACCTTCATGGCCTAGGGACAGTTTGGGTAATAAGGACCAGTTATCCCAACTGCTGACATTAACCACCACAGTGCCAGTGTCAGGGCAATATTGGCTGACTTTTACTTCAGCATGGCGCAGATAACGGCGGCTGCGTAATAACCTTTCGGTTTCATCCAGCAAAGCAGGATCGAGCCGCTGGCCGGCCTGAAACAATAAATCGTCACGAATTGTCTGGTCGCTGGTGATGACATGGTATTCGTTGGCCAGATGATGAAACCAGACCACATGACGTTTTTTGAGATCAAAAATATCGTTACGCTGCAGTTCAATAGCAGCGATAACCCAATTTTTAGCTTCTGCCGGCAGAGGTTGTGTTGTACTGACTGCAATACAGTCAGCCGCCTGACTTTGGCAACAGCTGAGTAGCAGCAATGCAGTGATTCGTCTGATCATTCTTGTTTATCCTCACAAACTGCATCAGAGGTTAGTCCATCATATCAGCGCTTAGTTTATCTTGTGGTTTTTCTTATAAAAAAAGCAAGAAATATCAAAGTGGTGGGAAGAGCTCTGCTAAGAGTTTAGCAGAGCAAAGCAGCAGATTTTATTGTTCGGCTTTTTTTAACGACTTTAGCAAGGCCACCTGAGAAGGGCTGAGCCGGATCACACTACCCGGATACGCCTGACCGGCAGGATAGTCCCAGTCTTTTGGCCTCGATTCGGCCACAACTTCTTTAAAGCTGTTACATACTTTGACCGACGGTTTGTCGCCCAGTTTTTTGGCATAAGCTTGTAAATATTCGTTTGTGACCCCTTCATTGGCCAATAAACAATAACCTTCAGTGGAATACACCACTTCTTCATTATCTTGTGCGACCACCGAAGTTGTGGTCAGTAATACTGTCATCACCCAAAGATACAGACTTTTTTTCATGTTTTTCCTCTGCTTAGTCATTCACGCCTGAGCGGCGTTGTTTTAAAGCTAGCTGAGTTTCAGCCAAGTGCCAGCCGCGCAGTTTAAGCCCCTTTGTGGTGCTGTTATTGCACCTGTGCTGAAAAGCCGATACACTGCCGCCGCAAAACCAAGGGGTGCGAAAGCTGAGATGCCGCAAGGCAAACCCTAAGAACCTGATCCGGATCATGCCGGCGGAGGGATGGTGTCTTTGACTTCCTTATACGCAGATGATCCATTTTTCTCTTTGGAGTCGTCTGCTGATGCGTCTGAAATCTGCTGTATCTTTGCTTTCTTTTGCCATTTCTTCTGCGCTGCTGGCGCCTTTTTCTTATGCCAACGAGGCTGAACAAAGCATTGAACGCCTGAGCGTGCACGGCGATTTTCGCCAGTCGTCGGTACAGCAGTTACCTGGCAGTGTGGCACTGATTTCCGAGCAGGACATTAAACGTCAACACGCCCAACATCTGGACGATGTACTGCAACAACTGGGCAATGTAAATTTTGCCGCCGGCGCCTCCCGTGGCCGTTACCTGCAAATGCGTGGTATTGGCGAACGTAGTGAGTTTGTTGATAGCATTAACCCTTCAGTCGGCGTCTTGGTCGACGGTATCGATTATTCAGCCTTGGGTTTGTCGTCTTTGCTGGATGTGCAGCAGCTGGAAATTTTCCGCGGTCCTGAAGCCACCCGTTTTGGCGCCAATGCTATGGCAGGTATAGTGAATTTTGTCAGCGGCGAACCGCTGTTTGAACAAAGCACCAGCCTGGCGGCAAGTCTTGCCAACTACCACAGCAGCCAGCTGAGTCTGGTGCACAACAATTTTTTATCCGACAAATTTGCTTTTCGTCTGGCGGCAGAACATCAATCTTCTGATGGTTTTATTAACAATGCCTTTTTAAACCGGGATGACACCAACAATATTGATGAAAATCAGTTGCATACTAAGTTTCGTTATTTAGTGTCAGCAGATTTAACGCTGGACGCTGTGCTGAATATGCACGATATCAACAATGGTTATGATGCTTTTTCACTGGATAGAAACAGAACCACGTTGTCGGACGAACCGGGGCAGGATAAACAGGATATCGCCGCCGGTATGCTTAAAGCCCGTTATACCGGCTGGCAGTTTGCTGAGTCTGTCACCCAGTTCAGTGTACTGCATGCTGACAGCGACTATGGTTATGACGAAGACTGGAGTTTTCAGGGCATTCACCCTGATGGTTATGCCACCACAGATCAATACCTGCGCGAGCGGCAAAATTACAGCCTGGACCATCGTTTTGTCGCGCTGGATCAAAGCTGGGTCAGCGGCTTTTATCTCAGCACACAACAAACCGATTTAAACCGCAACTATGGCGACTCATTTGCCGGTGAAATGTATCCATTTTTCAGTGAGCTGAAACGGCAGAACGTCGCCTGGTATCTGGAAAGCCAGCATCAGCTGGCTACACAAGTGAAACTAACGGGCGGGCTCAGAGCTGAACGTTATCAGGATGATTATCAGGACTCTAACCTGATAGTGCAGGATGGTGATGACTGGATGTGGGGTGGCAAGTTAAGTCTGGATTATCAGCTGACACCACAAAGTATGCTGTATCTGCTGGGTTCCCGTGGTTATAAAGTAGGGGGTATTAACGGTGAAGCTCTGGCCAAAGCTCAGGATCCAAAAAACAGCAGCATTGCAGATTTTTTAAAACGCTATCCAACCTTTGCCCCTGAAACTTTGTGGAATGCTGAGTTTGGCGTAAAAGCCGCTACAGCCGAACAACAGTTGGTAAGCCGTGTTGCTGCTTTTTATATGTGGCGTGACGATATGCAGGTCAATGGCTGGGTGAATCGTGGCACTAAGTTTATTGGTTATTTAAGCAATGCCGGTAGTGGCCGTAACTATGGTATTGAAATGGAAAACCGCTTGCAGCTGCTGCCAGAGCTGGTGCTTTTTGCCAACGCCAGTGTACTGCAAAGCGAAATCCGTGATTTTGTCACAGAGCAGGGTGTAGATCAGACTGGCCGTGAACAAGCGCATGCGCCGGATTTTCAATACAGTCTGGCACTGGAATGGGCCCTGCTGGATAACCTGCAGCTGAACACTGGCTTGCAACATAAAGCCGGGTATTTTTATTCAGATTCCCACACTGCCAAGGCAGACAATATGACGTTGCTGAATCTGAAACTGAGTTATCAGCTGGATGCGCTGGAGCTGGCGCTGTGGAGCCGCAATGCGCTGGATGAAGAATATACTGTACGTGGTTTTTATTTTGGCAACGATCCGCGGGATGGTTATGCAGACCATGTGTATGAACAGTTTGGTGAACCACGCCGTGTGGGCATCAGTGCCAGTTACCAATTTTAAGGAATAAGCGCCATGCAACTTTCTATTGAAATCAGTAAATACCCGCTGACCGCTGAATATATCGAACCTATTGTTGGTTTTATTGCTGAGCTCAACCGTGAACCAGGGCTTATTGTGGTGACCAATACTATGAGCACCCAGGTGTTTGGTGAATACGACACTGTGATGGCGGCGCTGCAACGTTGTATTAAATGGTCGTTTGAACACTATGGCAAAGTAGTGTTTGTGGTGAAGTTTATTCATGGTGATTTAAGGCCATGAATGAGCTGGTAAGCGGCATTCTTGCTGGCTGGCAACTGCAAACCAGCATTGAATTGCTGGCAACTGTGCTGGCGCTGGCTTATACAGTGCTGGCCATTCGTCACAGTTTATGGTGTTGGCCTGCTGCTTTGATCAGCACCTTGCTGACATTGCAAATTATGCTGCAATCTCAACTGTTTACCGACGCTTTGTTGCAGCTGTATTATGCCGCTATGGCCTTGTATGGCTGGTGGAACTGGCAGAAAATGCGCCGGCACAGCCATGGCGTGCCGCAAACTGTGGTGGAATGGCGGCTGTCGCAACACCTATTGCTGATAGGCGCTACCTTCAGCACCGGTCTGTTGCTTGGTTTTTTAATGGCTAACTACACCAGCACTGACTTTGCCTATCTTGGTGCTCAGGTCAGTTGTTTTGCCGTGGTCAGCACCTGGCTGGTGGCAAAAAAAGTGGTGTCGAACTGGTTGTACTGGGTAGTGATTGATGCAGTGTCTATTTATATCTATCTGCAAAAAGATTTGTATTTTTTCAGTGCACTTTTTGTTATTTATACCGTCATCGCAGCGGTAGGGTACCTGGCATGGCGCAGCAGCTATCAAGTTCAACAGAACAACAAATCTGGCATCTGTGTCAGCGGTTAGAGTTTTTTGCCAATCATCTGCCATTGGCGTTGCAAAAGCTCGCCACCAGCAGTACCAACGATAACTATTATATCCACACCCAGCGTGGTCATTATTTACTTAGGCATTACGCCCCTTTTGTGGAAGGGGTTTGCCGGCAGCAGGAATTGCGTTGTCAACATGCAGCAGCTGCTGTTGGGGTAGCGCCTGCGCCACTGTGCCTGAACAACCATCAGCGGATGCTGGTCAGTGAGTTTTTAACCCGTAGCCGCCATTTTGACTGGCAGCTGCATCATGGTGAGCTGATGCAGCTGGTGGAAAAACTGGTGCGTTTACACCGGCTCACAGTACAAACGCCTGAGCTACAGCCGCTGCCTTATCTGCAGCAATTGTATGACGCGGTGCCCTTTGATAGTCAGCATTTGCTGGACCCACAGATTTTTGCCTTGTTGTTGCAGACAGCCGGCGATTTTACCAACTTGCCGGCAGATATAGTGCTTTGTCATATGGATTTACACAGCGGCAATATTTTATTGCAACAACAACGTATCTGGTTGATTGACTTTGAATATTGCCAGCGTGCTGACAGCAGTTTTGATTTGGCGGCTTTGTCGCTGAATTTGCAAATGAATAGCGCTGAAGAGTTGGCTATGCTGGAATTTTATCTGCAGTACAGGCCACAGGCGAACACGGGTTTAACTGAAAGGTTAAGGCTGGCAAAAAGTTTATATAGCGGATTTTGTTGGTTATGGTATCTGACCCTGCCCGATAGCAGAGGTAAAGCGGAGCAGGCGCTGAACAAACTGCGGCAGTTGTTGCTGCCGCAGCGCTGAGTGTTCAGATCCCGCCAAGACGTTCAGCAAGAGTTTTGTACCTTTTTACATCATCCTGTTCAAACAGAGGTTTGCCGTTTGCGTCTTTACCTGCTGCGACCAGTAAATTTTCCCGTGCCAGTCGTTCTACCCGAATTTCCTGAATTGCCAGAAAAGCGGCAACTTCAGCTACTGTCATTAATGCCATGATCATGTCTCTACGTTATTGAGCTTTATAATATAAGCCTAAAATTTGGTATTTGTGAATAGCTTATAACTGTCTGATGCTATTGGATGTTGATCGTTTCCGCAGCTTTTTGTCAATTGGGCGCAAAGGCTAGAGCATTTGTATGCACTGTGTTAACTTTTGGTGTCTTAAAAGCAGTAACTGTATGAAGCACACTAACAAGAGAACTAACTATGCTAAAACTAATACCGGCCTTATGCTCTGGCATGATGGTGTTTGGGGTGATGCAAATGGCGTGGGCTGATACCGCAGCCCCTGTTGCTGCACAAAAACCTTACCAGGTGAAATCACCTCATGGTGACAGAACCGATCCTTATTATTGGTTACGTGACGATAAACGTCAGGCGCCTGAGGTGTTGTCGTATCTCAACGCAGAAAACCAATATTATCAACAGCATGCTGCCAAATATGCGGAGTTGAACAAACAGCTGGCGGACGAAATTATCGGCCGCGTGAAGCAGGATGACAGTGCGGTACCTGCGGTTAAAGGCGACTATTCATATTACAGCCGTTTTGAAAGTGGCAAACAATATCCTATTTTTGCCCGTAAACCTAAAGCCGGTGGCGCTGAACAAATTATGCTCGACGTCAATAAAATGGCCGAAGGCAAAGACTTTTATCAAATCAGCAATTATCAGGTCAGTCCCGACCAGCAGCTGATTGCTTATGCCGAAGATACCTCAGGCCGTCGTAATTACAATCTGAAAATTCGTGATTTACGCACAGGGAAAGATTTGCCTGATTTGCTGACCGGCATGGATGCATCTCTTGCCTGGTCTGCCGACAGTAAGGCTCTGTTTTACATTGAAAAAGACAAGCAAACTTTACTTGGCAACAAAGTAAAACGCCATCAGCTTGGTCAGGACAACAGCAAAGATGAACTGTTGTATGAAGAAAAAGACAGCAGTTTTTATATGGGTGTTGGCAACAGTGCTGATGATCAGTTTGTGGTCATTGCGCTTGGTAGCACAGTGTCCAATGAAATGCTGGTGCTGAAAAGTGATGACGCTTCAGGCAAATTCCGCAGTATAGCGCCGCGTCAGCGCGATTTTAAATATGAAGTTGAGCATATTGGCAACCGCTGGGTGATTAAGACCGACTGGGACGCTCCTAATTATCGTTTGATGACAGTGGCAGAAGATCAGATCGGAGATCGCAGTCGCTGGCAGCCTTTACTTGCGCATGACTCAAAAGTGTTTATCGAGTCTTTTCAACTGTTTAAAGATTATATTGCCGTTAATGAACGCAATGACGGTTTAAATAAAGTCCGTATCATGCCTTGGGCTGATCTGGCAAAAGCCCGTTATATCGACTCTGGTGAACCTGCTTATGTGGCTTATACCAATGTAAATTATCAGCAGGATACAGAATGGTTGCGTTACAGCTATACCTCTTTAACCACGCCGGCATCAATTTATGAAATGAATATGCGCACCGGCGAAAAACGGCTGTTAAAAGAGCAGGAAGTGCTGGGCGGTTTTGATAAAAACAATTACCAGACCGAGCGGGTTTGGGCCACTGCAAAAGACGGTACCAAAATTCCGGTCAGCCTGTTGTATAAAAAAGGCCTGAAAAAAGACGGCACTGCACCTTTGTATCAATATGCCTACGGCTCTTACGGCAGCTCCAGCAGTCCAAGCTTCAGGGCGCCGGTATTGTCATTGGTTGACCGGGGTTTTGTTTATGCCATTGCCCATATCAGGGGCGGTCAAGAGATGGGTCGGCATTGGTATGAAAACGGTAAACTGCTGAAAAAAATCAATACTTTCACCGATTTTATAGATGTAACCGATTATCTGGTGGCAGAAAAATATGCCGCTAAAGATAAAGTGTTTGCGATGGGCGGCAGTGCCGGTGGTTTATTAATGGGCGCAATAGCCAATATGGCGCCGGAAAAATACCGTGGCATTCTGGCTCATGTGCCTTTTGTTGATGTGGTAACCACTATGCTGGATGAGTCTATCCCATTGACCACCAATGAGTTTGACGAGTGGGGCAATCCAAAACAAAAAGCATTTTATGACTATATGTTGTCTTATTCACCTTATGATCAGGTGAAAAAGCAGGCATATCCGGCCATTTTGGTGACCACAGGTTTACATGACTCTCAGGTGCAATATTTTGAGCCCGCTAAATGGGTAGCCAAATTACGCACCCATAAAACCGATAAAAACCCGCTGTTGTTCCGTACCAATATGGAAGCGGGTCACGGTGGTAAGTCGGGGCGTTTTTCCCGTCTGACCGAAATAGCCGATGAATATGCTTTTGTCTTGTCGCTGTTGGCAACGCCTTAATCAGCGCGGCTGAACAAGCTTTTTATAACGCCTGCATCCTGCAGGCGTTTTTGTTTTTGGCCGCGATCGCCATTGTGCCGGACAAGAGGTCTGGAGCGGGACAAATGTTAGCGTTGTTTTAGCGGTAAATTTCAGGCTTGGAATTGAGGTTAAATTTTCCGGCGTTTATCTTATTTCTATGCTTTGTTCATCTGGCTGTCATGGACATTCTGGAGTGAACTCGGTATAAGAATCTGACATAGATAGCATTTTTGAGCATTTAGCCCATTTTTACCCGCTCAGACCAAGGCAGTGTTGCTAAGGTGCGCTATCTTTGAACGGACAGAACATCATTCTGTTTCGCTGATATTCATAATAAAAACTATGGGTACAAGGTATGAAAGCATCTGGCACAGCGCTCGCCATCTATAACAATTTCCTCGGTCAGTCTCCCAACTGGTACAAACTAACCATCATTGCATTTTTGTTTATCAACCCACTGGTGTTTATCAACCATCCTTATCTGGCCGGTTGGATGCTGGTGATTGAATTTATCTTCACGCTGGCGATGGCACTGAAGTGTTATCCATTATTGCCAGGTGGTTTGTTGGCGATTCAGGCCATTGCCATGGGCATGACCAGTACCAACAAAGTGATGCACGAAGTGACGATGAATATTGAGGTTATTTTGTTGCTGGTGTTTATGGTGGCAGGCATTCACTTTGTCAAAGACCTGCTGCTTTTTGTGTTCACTAAACTGTTGATCCGGGTTCGCTCAAAAATTGGTATCTCTTTGGCTTTTACTTTTATGGCCGCTTTTTTATCCGCTTTCCTTGATGCCTTAACAGTAGTGGCAGTGGTGATTGCGGTAGGCGTTGGCTTTTATGCCATTTACCATAAAATCTCGTCGGGTAAAGGTTTTATCGACCCCCATGATCATAGTGTGGATACCGAAGTTGCCGAACTCTCGCGAGCCGATCTGGATGCGTTTCGTGGATTTTTGCGTAACTTGTTGATGCATGCCGGTGTGGGTACTGCAATGGGCGGCGTGTCTACTATGGTAGGTGAACCACAAAACCTGATTATTGCCGCTGCAGTGGGTTGGGATTTTGCCGAATTTGCTTTGCGGATGTGTGCTGTTTCGGCGCCAGTGCTGGTATTTGGTTTATTGACCACTGTGGTGGTTGAAAAATTCCGGATTTTTGATTTTGGTGTGCGTTTACCTGTTGCTGTGCAGGAAGTACTGCTTGCTTATGATAAATATCAGACCGCCAAAATTACTTCTTCTGACATTGCAAAGTTATGGGTACAAGGCATTATTGCCGTGCTGCTGATCCTTTGCCTGAGCCTGCATATTGCTTCTGTTGGTTTAATTGGTCTGATGGTGATTATTCTGGCAACCACTTTCTGTGGTGTGACGGATGAACATGCCATTGGTCATGCTTTTAAAGAAGCCTTGCCTTTTACTGCGTTGTTGGTGGTGTTTTTTGCCATAGTGGCGGTGATTATTGATCAGCATTTATTTGCGCCTGTGATTGCCTGGGTGCTGACCTTTGATGGTCAGCTGCAATTGGCGATGTTGTTCCTGGCGAACGGTGCTTTGTCTATGGTGAGTGACAATGTGTTTGTCGGCACTGTGTATATCAATGAAGTGAAAGCGGCCTGGGAAGCCGGGCGCATCAGCCGCGAGCAGTTCGAGTTGTTGGCCATTGCCATTAATACCGGTACTAACCTGCCAAGCGTGGCAACACCAAACGGTCAGGCAGCATTTTTATTCTTGCTGACCAGTGCTTTAGCACCGCTGATTCGTTTGTCTTACGCCAAAATGGTTTGGATGGCCATTCCTTATACTATCGTTTTAACCGTTGTCGGTCTGGTCAGCACAGTGCTGATTTTGCCTGAGGTTACGCATTGGTTTTATGACATTGGCTGGATACATCATTATGTGCCGGGCGCCACTGCTGTTCCGGCTCACTAAGTCTGCAAATGACGGGGTTTTATCGCAAATAAAACCCCGTTTATCTGGAGTTTACTTTAAATCTGTATGGCCTGCCTTCAGATAACACCCAACAATGTCATGACATCATTTGCATGTTCAGGAGTCATAAACCCTGTCGCCAGTTCAGCTTGAAACTGTAGCAAGGGATGGTCTTTAGACCGGCATATCAAACGAGGAACCGATACTGGTGAGCACCTTATTATGGATAGTTGTATTGCCGCTGCTGGCCAGCTTGTTTGCCACAACAGCACGACATTGGCAACGCAGTAAGCTGGCGTTCGCTGTTGCTGCTTTTCCGGCCCTTGCTTTGTTGCTGTTATTACCTTGTGGTCCGGCGATTTTCTCCGGTGAAGTTTTGCGTTTTCAGGCTCAGTGGTTGCCGCTGATAGGGCTGAATGTCAGCCTGCATCTGGATGGTTTGTCCTTTTTATTCAGTCTGCTCATTCTTTGTATCGGTTTATTGGTCATTCTGTACGCGCGTTATTACCTGTCAGCACAAGACTCGATGGCCAGGTTTTATGCATTTTTAATGTTGTTTATGTTTGCCATGCTGGGGGTCGTGCTTTCCGGTAATTTATTGCAGATGTGGTTCTTCTGGGAACTCACCAGTATCAGTTCCTTTTTGCTGATTAGTTTTTGGTCCTCTCAATCCGACGCCCGTAAAGGGGCACGAATGGCGTTAACTGTCACTGCTGCCGGCGGTCTGGCACTGCTGGCAGGCATTGTTTTGCTTGGACAAATCACCGGCAGTTATGAACTGACAGTGGTACTTAGCAAAACGGAACAGTTACAACAGCATGCTGCTTATCCTGTGGTGTTGTTGCTGGTATTGTTAGGCGCTTTTACCAAGTCTGCCCAGTTTCCGTTTCATTTCTGGTTGCCAAATGCCATGGCAGCACCTACTCCGGTCAGTGCTTACCTGCATTCGGCCACTATGGTCAAAGCCGGTATTTTTCTGTTAGCGCGTTTATATCCGTTATTGTCAGGTACTGACTTGTGGTTTTTAACTGTGACCCTGACCGGTTTGGCAACATTGCTGGTGGGGGCTTATTTTGCGTTGTTTCAGCACGACATCAAAGCTTTGCTGGCGTATTCCACTATTTCGCATCTGGGCCTGATCGTGTTGTTGTTGGGACTGGATACTGATCTGGCAGCTGTGGCGGCCATTTTTCACCTGATCAATCATGCGATTTTTAAAGCGTCACTTTTTATGACGGCCGGTATTATTGACCATGAAACCGGTTCGAGGGATATGCGAAAAATTAACGGCTTGTGGAAATATATGCCGGTGACAGCGACTTTGGCCATGGTGGCCTCGGCGTCCATGGCAGGGGTGCCGCTTTTAAACGGCTTTTTATCCAAAGAAATGTTTTTTACCCAAACCCTGCATCAGGAGATTTTAGGTTCATTAAGTTGGTTAATTCCGCTGTTGGCCACTGTGGCAGCCATTTTTGCAGTGGCTTATTCAGCCCGTTTTATCCACGACGTGTTTTTTAACGGCGAGCCTATAGGTTTGACGCACACACCACACGAACCACCACGATATATGCGGGTGCCGATGGAAATTCTGGTGGCTTTTTGTGTGCTGGTTGGGGTTTTTCCACAGTGGTTTATCGGGGATTTATTGACGCAGGCTTCTGCTGCAGTGTTGGGAACTGAGGTGCCTGAATATAGCCTGGCGCTTTGGCATGGGTTGAATATTCCGTTGCTGATGAGTGTATTGGCAATGGCCGGTGGTATTGTGCTTTATATCAATCGTAAGCACCTGTTTTTATTCCAGGCCGGATTTACTGAACAAGCAGCGATCTACCGATTTGACCAGTTGTTGCAGCGTTTTGAGCAAGGCTGTCGTCGTGTCACGGCAAGAGTCGACAATGGCAGTTATCAGCGTTTTGCTGGTGTGATGTTGCTGTTGGTGTTGCTGTTCAGCGGAGCACCATTGCTGGAGCTGAGTTCGTTAAAAGGTAACAGACCTGCTTTGGAGACGGATCCGCTGTTGATGGCCGGAGCGGCGATTTTATGTATTGCTGCTATCGCCACTGTGCTGACGATCCGGCAAAGATTATTGTCGCTGGTAATGATTTCTGTGGTTGGTTTGATGGTCAGTCTGGCCTTTGTGCGTTTTTCTGCACCTGATTTAGCCTTAACTCAATTGTCTGTTGAAGTAGTGACAGTGGTGCTGCTGATGCTGGGCTTGTATTTTTTGCCGCATAAGTCGGTCAAACAATCTTCGCCTGGTCATCTGGTGCGGGATTTAACTTTAGCAACAGCTATGGGGGTGGTGATTGGCAGTCTGGCTTTTGCCATGCTGACTAACCAAACCGACACTATTGCTGGTTATTTTCTGCAAAATGCTAAAACCGGGGGCGGGGGGACCAATGTTGTCAACGTGATCCTGGTCGACTTCCGTGGTTTTGATACGCTCGGCGAAATTACCGTACTTGGTATTGCCGCTTTGGGTATTTTTAAAATGCTGACCGGTATTCCGCGTTTTATGGCGGGTGCAGACGGCGAAGGCAGGCGCTGGGCTTTGGACCCGCATCCGCTGCTACTGGCAGTGGTATCACAAGCGTTACTTCCTTTGGCATTATTAGTATCGGTTTATATCTTTTTCCGTGGTCATAATATGCCTGGTGGTGGTTTTGTTGCTGGTCTTATCACCGCCGTCGCAATGATTTTGCAATATGTGGCGCAGGGGGTGGACTGGGTCAAACCAAGGTTAAAAGTTGAATATTCTACGCTGATAGCCTTAGGGATTTTATGCGCCGCCGGTACCGGTGTTGCCAGCTGGTTGTTTGATAAACCTTTTTTAACGTCCTGGTTTGATTATTTTGAATTACCGTTGATAGGCACTATAGAGCTTGCCAGTGCCATGGTTTTTGATTTAGGGGTTTATTTGACAGTGGTAGGTTCAACCTTATTAATTCTGGCAAATCTAGGCAAGGTGACAACCAGATACAGGCCGATGCATAAGGAGCAGTTGTAATGGAACTGGTGATAGCCATTGTGATTGGGGTACTGACCAGCTGCGGTGTGTTGTTGGTGTTACGGGCCCATACCTTTGCCGTGGTGCTTGGGCTGACCTTGCTTTCTTATGCGGTCAACCTGTTTATTTTTGCCAGTGGTGGTTTAACGGCTGGCAAAGGTGCTGTGCTGGGGCAAACCGATATTTATGCTGACCCGCTGCCGCAAGCTCTGGTGCTGACAGCCATAGTGATAGGTTTTGCCATGACGGCATTTTTAGTGATTCTGGCTATTCGTGCCCGGGCCGAACTTGGAAATGATCATGTGGATGGTGACAGTGGTTCCCGTCAACATCCGGATAAGGAGTCGCGGCTTTGATGCAACATGCTGTGATATTCCCCATATTACTGCCGTTACTGACCGCAGCTTTATTATTGTTACCGCCGTTACAGGCTTCTTTGACAAAAAGGCGCTGGCTCAGTGGTCTCGGGCTGTTTTTGTTGCTTTTAAGCGCGCTGTTCGGACTATGGCAGAGTGGGGCCGGTGTGCAGACTTTTTACCTGTTGGGGAACTGGCCAGCCCCTTTTGGCATTGTGTTGTTGCAGGATAAGGTCTCCGCACTTTTTGTTCTGCTGAGTACTGTGTTGGCTTGTTGTTGCTGGTTGTACAGTGTGGCAGGTGAAGATGAGCGTGGGGCATATTTTCAGCCTTTATTACAATTTTTGCTGATGGGCATTCATGGGGCTTTTTTAACAGCTGATTTATTTAATCTTTTTGTATTTTTCGAAGTACTGCTGATTTCCTCTTATGGGTTGTTATTACACGGCGGCGGGAAAGGACGTACTAAAGCAGCTTTGCATTATGTGTTATTAAACCTGTTAGGCTCAGCGGTGTTTTTATTGGCACTTGCTTTGTTGTACGCCATGCTCGGCAGTCTGAATATGCAGGATATGGCGCAGCGTATCAGTCAACTAGGCCCGCAGCAGGCGTTGATCGTCAAAGCTGCGGCGGGCTTATTGCTGGTGGTTTTTGGCCTGAAGGCTGCTATTTTGCCGTTACATTTTTGGTTGCCTGCTGCTTATGCCAATGCTTCTCCTGCTGTGGCAGCTATGTTTGCAGTGATGACCAAAGTTGGGGTTTATTGTGTGCTGCGGGTGTTCGGCAGTCTTTTTGCCAGCAATGCCGGTGAATTGGCCGGGTTTGGCCAGGACTTGTTATGGTTTGCCGGGCTTGCCACTATGGTGTTGGCTGCCATTGGCGTCATTGCTGCGCAAAATTTAAAAAAGCTGGTGGCTTATCTGGTGTTGGTTTCAGTGGGTAGCCTGATTGCTGTGTTGTCTTTGGGGAGCACAGCCGCCATTGCTGCAATGCTTTATTACAGCCTGCACTCAACATTAATGGCGGGCGCGTTATTTTTGCTGGCAGATTTAATCGCAGCGCAGCGCGGTACAGTGCAGGACAGATTAGTCTCGGGTCGGCCACTACAACAGGCCTGGTTGCTTGGCGTGTTATTTTTTATCGCAGCGCTGGCTGTGGTGGGTATGCCGCCTTTGTCTGGTTTTGTGGCGAAAATCTGGTTATTGCAGGCCGCAACTGAGAGCCAGCACCGTATTGCTTTGTGGTCAGTATTGTTATTGTGCAGCCTTATGGTGCTGATTGCTGTGAGTCGTGCCGGCAGTACCTTGTTTTGGCGGGTTAATCAACAGCAGGTGAGCGGCAACAGGGCACAACCGGTGCAATGGAGTGCCGTGGTGTTGTTATTAGCTTGTAGTCCTCTGTTGGTGGTCTTTGGTAATCCTGTGATGCAATTTTGTCTGGAAGCCGCCATGCAGCTTCAGCTTTTGCCAAATGTCCGTGCCACAGGAGGGCTATAACATGCGTTTGCTCAACACCTTGTTACCTACGCCTGCACGGAGTTTATTGTTATTTGTGGTTTGGCTTTTACTCAATAACAGTATCGCGCCAATACATCTGCTGGTTGCTGCACTGCTGGCTCTGGTGATTCCGCAGCTAACAGTATCCTTTCGTGATCCACAACCACCTATCCGGCGTTGGGGTTTGGCTGTGCGTTATATTGCCAGAGTGTTGATTGATATTGTGCTGGCTAATTTGCAGGTGATTCAGCTGGTGCTCGGACCCAATAAAAATTTGCGCCCGGGTTTTGTGCTGGTGCCATTGAGCATGACAGAAGCTTTACCTTTAACCATTCTGGCCGGCACTGTTTCGTTAACTCCGGGCACTGTCAGTGCGGAAATTTTGCCTTACCAGTTGGATGCAACCAGCTCCGCGCCTAAGTATCTGCTGCTGCATGTGCTGGATTTACAAAATGAAGCTGAGCTGGTTGCCAGTATCAAACAACGTTATGAGCAGCCACTGAAGGAGATTTTCCAATGCTGAACCAAATAGTGCTGGTTGCCATGCTCGTTATTGGTTTTGCATTGCTGCTGAATCTGTGGGCGTTGTTGCGTGGCCCGTCGATGCCTGACAGGTTGCTGGCGCTGGATACCATGTATATCAACAGCATTGCGTTATTGCTCTGTTATGGCATTTATTCGGTGAGCAACCTGCACTTTGAGGCGGCTTTGCTGGTTGCCATGTTGGGGTTTGTCAGCACTGTTGCTGTTTGCAAATTTATGCTGCGTGGCGACATTATTGAATAGGAGCAACAAATGAGTCTGCTTGAATGGAGCATCGCCATATTGGTGATGGCCGGCGCCCTGTTTGTTTTATTGGGTTCATTCGCGTTAATTAAATTACCGGACTTTTACACCAGACTGCATGGTCCAACCAAAGCCACCACTTTGGGGTTGGGTAGTCTGGTGTTGGCTTCGATGTTATTTTTTAATTTTGTGCAACAACAACTGAGCCTGCAGCAGTTCTTAATAGCGTTGTTTTTGTTTATCTCAGCGCCAGTGACCGCTTATATGTTGATTAAAGTGGCTTTACACCAGAAGTTAGTGCCAATGCTAAATACCAGGCATCAGGATTTGATGAAACAAAGGGACAACCTGGCAAAAGGAAATGATCTGCCAACAGTAGAGAAGTTGGCAGACAGCGATTAAATGACAAAACAGCTGCTCAGTTTTCGTCAAAACCGTTGTTAATCAGCTCAACAACAGACTTTAACGCGGCTTCTGCTTCAGCACCCTGGGTAAGTACATCGACATTTTTGCCTTTGCTGCTGGCCAGCATCAACAGCGCCAGCACACTGCTGGCATCTGCGGTTTTACCTTCTTGCTGCAATTCGATTTTGGCATCAAATTTCTGACAGAGTTGCGCCAGTTTGGTTGCAGCGCGGGCATGTAAACCCAGCTGATTGACGATAGTAACGGTTTGGGAAAAACTATTTGCCATGGTGACGGACCAGTTCGCGGTGACGGATTTGTACATCTTCGCGCAAGGCTTTAAAACGTGCTGCCAGCGCTTCAACAATATATACAGAACGATGCTGACCGCCGGTACAACCAATAGCTATGGTCAGATAACTGCGGTTATTCCGTTCCAGATGGGGCAACCAGGTGCCGATAAACTGATTAATTTGTTCGGTATACAGGCCCACAACCTCCTGAGCTGCCAGATAATCTTTTACCGGCTGGTCAAGGCCGGTCAGAATTTTCAGTTCAGGCTCCCAATGCGGGTTTGGTAAAAAGCGGGCATCAAACACATAGTCGGCATCTTTGGGAATGCCATATTTAAAACCAAAAGATTCAAACAAAATCACCAAGCGGCCGGTTTTCTGACCCAGAATACGTTCGCGCAGCTGCTCTGTCAGCTGATGTACGTTTAAGTCTGTGGTGTCTATATACAAATCGGCGCGGCTGGAAATAGGATCCAACAATTGTTGTTCACGCTGAATTGCTTCATCCAGCGACATGGCCTGATGCGACAAAGGGTGCAAACGGCGCGTTTCGCTGAATCTTTTAATCAGGCTGCTATGGGAAGCGTCCAGATACAAAATGGTGAGTTCAACTTTACGTGGCAGATAAGACAGAATATCAGTGAGTTCTTCCGGCTCCTGCGGCAGGTTGCGAACATCAATACTGACGGCAACCCGTTCATATTGCCCCATCACCGCATTGGCGAGTGTCGGCAATAAATTCACCGGAATATTGTCGACACAGTAGTAACCCAGGTCTTCCATCACGCGTAATGCCACTGATTTTCCGGAACCTGAGCGACCACTGACGACCAGAAGTTTCATTTGCTGGCCGCCGTATCTGAATGGGTGAGTAGCAGCTGATAAAGATCGTGATCTGAGCCTATGTGTCTGATTTTACGTGTTAAATCTTTTTGGCTTAACAGCCGTGCTATGCCGGCCAAAGTTGTCAGATGGGTCTGGCACTGATTTTCCGGGATCAGAATGGCGCAGAAAATGTCTACCGCCTGATTATCAATAGCGTCAAACTGAATGGCATCCTGACTGACAACAAAAACTAACACCGGGCTGGTGACATCTTTTAATTTGCCATGAGGAATGGCAATACCACCACCAATACCAGTGGAGCCCAGTTTTTCACGGGCCATCAGTGCTTCAAAAATCGTGGATTCTGCTAATTGCGGTAATTGCTGATGAGCAAGCTCGGCAATATATTCCAGAATGCGTTTTTTACTATTAAAAAGGACCGCACTTTTTGTGCAGTCCTTCGATAACATTGAGCTTAAGTTCATAAGTCCGTAATCAATGACGAGAAATTTTCTCTTTGTGTTTAATAACTTGTCGATCAAGTTTATCGATCAGCTGGTCAATAGCTGCGTACATATTATCATCTTCGCTGACTGCAAACACCTCTCCGCCGTTTAAATGCAGTTTTGCTTCGGCAATTTGTTTTAATTTCTCCACGTTAAGCACAACATGCACGTTGTTGATGTGGTCAAAATGCCGTTCAAGTTTTGAAAACTTGCTGTCTACATACTCTCTCAGTGCTTCAGTGATTTCAACATGACGACCAGTTAGATTGATTTGCATAGACATTTCCTTCTTTGATGAGCACTTATAGCAAGCTCTTGCGCTGATTTGACGGCGGAATGTACAGAGATTCACGGTATTTGGCGATGGTCCGCCTTGCTACGTTGATGCCCTGTTCAGAAAGAATTTCTGCCATCCTGCTGTCGCTTAACGGCTTTGCAGGATTCTCCGCTGCCACCAATTTTTTTATAAAAGCCCTGATGGCGGTCGACGAACATTCGCCGCCACTTTCTGTACTTACATGACTGGAGAAAAAGAACTTAAGTTCAAATATTCCTCTGGGCGTGTGCATGAACTTTTGTGTGGTGACCCTCGAAATGGTTGATTCATGCATACCAACCATCTCGGCCACATCGTTGAGTACCATGGGTTTCATTGCTTCTTCCCCATGCTCAAAAAATGCTTGTTGCTGCTGCACTATACAGTTGGCAACTTTTAACAAAGTTTCGTTCCGGCTTTCCAGGCTTTTTAAAAACCACTTGGCTTCCTGCAAGTGGGACCGGATAAACTGGCTGTCGGCTGAGTTTCTGGCGCTGCGCGACATAGCGGCGTATTGCTCGTTGATCCGGATCTTTGGAAAAGCATCTGGATTTAACTCCACCATCCAGCGGCCTTTGATTTTTTTCACTGACACATCGGGAATAGTGTATTGCTGTTCTTCCCGAATGACATCGGCGCCGGGGCGAGGGTTCAGGCTGTGAATAAGCCGCATCACTTCGCGCAGGTCGTCTTCTTTGAGTTTAGTCACTCGCATCAGAGAACGGAAATCTCTGTTGGCTAAATATTCGCTGTAATGACGGATAATGTCGCAGGTTTCTGCCAGAAAAGGCGTGCTTGGATCAAACTGACGCAGCTGAACCAACAAACATTCCTGAATGGTGCGGGCGCCTACACCAACAGGGTCAAACAGCTGAATGCGTTTAATCACAGCTTCAACTTCGTCGGCTTCCACCTCCGGCATGCCAAGCGAATCGAGAATATCCTGGTTACTGATGGTTAATAAACCATTGCCATCTATAGCTTCAATAATAATTTCTGCAATGGCTAAATCGGTTTCACTAAAAGGGGTCAGGCGCATCTGCCAGCGCAGATAATCCTGTAAAGTTTCGGAGGTTTCGCCCTGAAAGACATTGTCATCTTCGCCGTTATAGGTATTAGCAACAGGCGCAGCACTGACTAAATCGTCCCAGTTGCTGTCGAGTGGCAAGTCTTCTTTGATATTTTGTTCCGTCATGGCCTCGCTGGTGTCAGGCACTTCAGGGTCAAAATGCTCGTCACTGGAATAGCTGTCCATTTCAGCTTGTTCGTGTTTATCGCCGTCTTGTGGTGCACTGCTACTTTCATTGAAGTTGCTGTAGTCATCCTCCGCTTCCAACAGCGGGTTGGCATCCAGTGCTTCCTGAATTTCCTGCTGTAATTCAATGGTCGACAGTTGCAACAGCTTGATGGCCTGTTGCAGCTGGGGAGTCATTGTGAGTTGCTGTCCAAGCCGGAGTTGTAAAGATGGCTTCATGTACTTCTGGTCACTCCTGACAGCCAGTATCCACTGGCTTTTTGCTAACTATAGCCTGAATTGTTCGCCGAGGTATACATCTCTGACCTGCTGATTTGCTAATACATCGGCCGGTGAGCCGGAAGCTATCAGCTCACCATGACTGACAATATAGGCAATTTCGCAGACATCAAGGGTCTCGCGTACATTGTGGTCGGTGATGAGTACACCGATACCACGGTTACGCAAATGCTGGATAATTTTTTTGATATCCAGCACCGAAATAGGGTCAACACCGGCAAAAGGTTCGTCAAGCAGAATAAATGCCGGATTAGCCGCTAAAGCACGGGCAATTTCTACTCTGCGTCTTTCGCCACCTGAAAGGCTCATGCCAAGACTGGTGCGGATATGGGTAATATTAAACTCATCCAGCAGCTCGTCGGCAATTTGTTCGCGCTGTTCATCTTTGAGATCTTTACGCGTTTGCAAAATTGCCATCAGGTTGTCGTACACACTGAGTTTGCGAAAAATCGAACTTTCCTGCGGCAGATAACCGATACCCTGGCGGGCACGGGCGTGGATAGGATCGAAGGTCATATCATGACCATCTAATGTGATAGTGCCTTTATCCGAAGGCACCAAACCAACAATCATATAAAAAGTGGTGGTTTTGCCGGCGCCATTGGGGCCAAGCAAACCAACAATCTGACCGGCTTTGACTTCGAGGCTGACGTCTTTAACCACCTGACGGCCTTTGTAACTTTTCGCCAGATGCGATGCGACAAGAGTTTTCACTTTAGTTTTTCTCTGGGATAAAAACAGTACTGACCCTTTGGGTGTCTTTACCACCCTCGGCATTCAGTTTTTGCTGCGCCAGGTCATATTGGATTTTGGCACTTTTCACCACACTGCCACTTTGATTAATTTCGGCATTGCCGGTCAGGGTCAGAATACGCGTTGCCACATCGTAACGGATTTCATTGGCCATAGCGGCAATGGGTTTGTCACCATCCAATACCTGAGAATAAGATGCTGGTGTACCGCTGGCGATAAACACTTCTTTGCCCTGACCTTTAGAGCTGTCTACTTCCAGACGCTCGGCTTTGATTTGTAAGGAGCCCTGGGTCACCAGCACATTGCCCAGATAAATCAGTTTTTTCTCTTTGACACTGCCGTCAAAGTTATCAGAGCTGACATTTACAGGTTCAGAAAAATCGTTATTTGTTGCCTGACATGCCAGCGAACACAGGCCTAGTACCATGGCCAGCAACAGATTATTTCTCATGGCGGTAAACCGTCCCTTTATGTTGATTAAGTTGAAGTTTCTGGCTGACTAAGTCGACTTCGACTCCCTGGCCGTGAATGGCAAAACCATCGCCGCTGATCAACACCTGTTGCCGGGTTTGCAATAGCTGTTGTTCAAATAAATATTCCAGTTGGTTGGTCTCTAGTTTATTAAAAAGCTCACCTGATTTCAGGTTGTCCAGAATGACCTGTTGCTCAAGCACCACTTTATCATCCGGATACAACACGCCATGGTCGCTGCTAACCTGCCATTTAGGTTGTTGTTCTTCAAATATTGTGTAAGCAGGTGCTTCAAATTGAATTTGACCCAGCTGCTCAAAATGGGACATTTGTTGTGCTCTGATAAGGCCCGACATACTGCCTGCACTGTCGAAACTGGTGCGCACCAGATCATAAGCAATAAAGTCCGGAACAAGTTCCTGCTCAGCTTCAACCGCACTGCGTTTGCCTTCGTTATTCAGCCATCCGTACAACAGACTACCGCCGGTCAGTACCAGCAAAAACCAGAAAATCTGTTGTTTCATGAGCTGCTTCCGTCAAAACCAGCAAATTTTTGCTGGCTTATCAGCAGTAAATCACAAAGTTCACGCACTGCGCCATAGCCACCGGCAAGGCTGGTTATATAGTGGGCATGTTGGCGTAAATAAGGGTGGGCGTCTTTGACCGCGACACTTAAGCCACAATGTTGCATCACTTTCCAGTCAGACAGGTCATCACCTATATAAGCAATCTGGTGGTTTTGCAGTTGCAGCTGTTGTTTTAGTTCAGTAAAAGCCGGAATTTTATCTTCCTGCCCCTGATAAACATATGGCACCGTCAAGGACGCCATCCGTTTGCTGACAATGTCTGAGCGCCGGCCTGTGATCACCGCGACTTCTACACCGCCATGGCGCAACGCTTTGATGCCATAACCGTCACGGGTATGAAATGCCTTTAGTTCTTCACCATCATTACCCAGATAAATACGACCATCAGAAAAGACCCCATCCACATCACAAATCAACAAGCGGATTTGGGCGGCTTTTTGCAGCAGGCCTGCATCAACATCCTGATATAACTCGCTGAATAAACTTGTCATTAAAGCACTCCGGCCCGCAATAAATCGTGCATATTCATGGCGCCAATCGGTGTTCTGTCGTCTGACAATACAATCAGGCCATTGATTTTTTTCTGCTCCATAATTTTCAGCGCTTCTGCCGCCAGCATGTCGGCTTTGGCGGTAATACAGTTGCGGATCATCACGTCAGCTATCAATGTTTGATGAATGTCGACACGTAAATCGAGCAGGCGGCGTAAATCACCATCGGTAAAAATACCGGCCAGTTTGCCTTGTTCATCAACAATAGCGGTCATGCCCAGACCTTTTTGTGATATTTCTAACAGCGCCTGCTTAATGGTGGCTGAAGTTGGCACTTGTGGAATTTGTTCGCCCTGGTGCATCACGTCCTGTAAACGTAACAACAACCTTTTCCCAAGGCTGCCACCCGGGTGTGACAACGCAAAATCATCGGCAGAAAAACCGCGGGCTTCCAGCAGGGCTACAGCTAAAGCATCACCCATCACCAGAGCAGCTGTGGTGCTTGCTGTTGGCGCCAACCCAAGCGGGCAAGCCTCCTGTTCCACCTTGACGCATAAATGCACGTCGGCGAGGCGCGCCAGTGTTGATTGTGGGTTGCCTGTCATCGCAATCAAACCAATGCCCAGACGTTTTAATACCGGCACTATCAACAGTAACTCGTTGGTTTCACCTGAGTTGGATAACGCCAGTACTATGTCACCTTTGGTGATCATACCCAGATCGCCGTGGCTGGCTTCACCCGGGTGAACAAAAAAAGCCGGGGTGCCGGTGGAGGCAAGAGTTGCCGCAATTTTATTGCCAATATGACCTGATTTTCCCATACCTATAACAATAATACGGCCGGTACAATCAAACATCTGCTGACAGGCTTGTTCAAAGTTGTGGTCCAGATACTGGTTCAATCCAACAATAGCAGCTGCTTCAATCGCAAAAACTGCTCTGGCTTTGGCACAGTAATCTATAGTCACGTCGTTTCTCCTGCGAGCGGGCTGGGTTTTCCCGGTGATGGTTAAGCTGATATTCAGTTAACTTCGACAAAATGCGAATAAATATCAAAAACAAAGCGGTGCTTCACTGCTCTGGCACTGGTGAAAGTGCATAATAGCCAGAAGCGCCCGCAAAACTGCGACATTTTCCTGCTTCTCTGGTGGAATTGCAAAAAAAACCGTGAATTGGCGTACGTTTCGATTTTTGCAATTGAATATTACAATTTTTTCTGCGCACTCAGGCTGTTAAAGCAGGTAAAATACGCCGACTTATTACACAGTAGTCTTGCATCGGAGCGTCCCTGACTTTATATTGCGCGGCGTTTTGCCGGGGGCGTTGCTGGTTTGGGGTTGCAACCAGCTCAATCAAGGGATTTAAGTTGGAACAAACAATGGGAAATACAGCGGCTGAGCCGTTGGTGAACATTCAGAACCTGACCTTTCGCCGGGGTGAGCGGGTGATTTATGACGATATGAGCATGCAGTTCAGTCGTGGCAAAGTCACAGCCATTATGGGGCCGAGTGGTATTGGTAAAACCACCTTGTTGCGACTGATTGGTGGCCAGCTAAAGCCGGACAGCGGTCATATCTGGTTTGATGGTGTTGATATTCCAACGCTCGGCCGCAATGAACTGTATCAGGCCCGTAAAAAAATGAGCATGTTGTTCCAGAGTGGAGCCCTGTTCAGTGATATGTCGGTGTTTGATAACGTCGCTTTCCCCATCCGCGAACACACCAAATTGCCGGAAGAAATTATCCGCATGATGGTGTTGATGAAGCTTGAAGCTGTCGGTTTGCGGGGCGCCCGCGATTTGATGCCAGCGGAACTGTCTGGTGGTATGGCGCGCCGTGCTGCCTTGGCCCGCGCTATTGCGCTGGATCCGCAGTTGATTATGTATGACGAGCCTTTTGCCGGTCAGGATCCTATTTCTATGGGTGTGATAGTGCGGCTGATTCGTTCGTTAAATGACGCCTTGGGTTTGACGTCTATTGTTGTTTCGCACGATGTCAACGAAGTGATGAGTATTGCTGATTATGTTTATGTGGTGGCGGAACGCCGGGTGATTGGCCATGGTACGCCGGAGCAGTTGCGTGCACATGAGTCGCCTTTAGTGCAGCAGTTTTTACAAGGTCTGGCTGATGGTCCTGTGCCTTTCCATTTTAAAGCGGCCGATTATGCCGGGGAATTAATGGAGTTAAAGGATTAATGCTCGATAAATTACAACAGCTTGGCGCTTCGACTATAGCGTCCATTCAGGGATTTGGCCGTGCGGCGCTGATGGTTTTTGGCGCTTTGTGGGGCAGGCCAAGGTTTATCAAAGCCTGGCCTTTATACATGAAGCAGTTTTATGTGGTTGGTGTGTTATCGCTGCTGATCATTGTGGTGTCCGGTTTGTTTATCGGTATGGTGCTGGCGCTGCAAGGTTATACAGTGCTGTCGAAATTTGGTGCCGAACAAATGTTAGGGCCTTTGGTCGCTTTAAGTTTGTTGCGTGAGCTTGGTCCTGTGGTGACTGCACTGTTGTTTGCAGGTCGGGCCGGCAGTGCTTTGACCGCTGAAATTGGTCTGATGAAAGCAACAGAACAACTCTCCGGCATGGAAATGATGGCTGTTGATCCGCTGCGCCGGGTGATAGCTCCGCGTTTTTGGGCTGGTGTGGTTTGTATGCCGCTGCTGGCGCTGATTTTTAATGCTGTTGGTATTCTCGGTGGCCATCTGGTTGGCGTGGACTGGCTGGGCGTAGACGCTGGTGGTTATTGGTCGGCGATGCAGGCCAACGTCGATCTGAACGAAGATGTGCTGAACGGTGTAATAAAAAGCATAGTGTTTGCTTTTGTGGTGACAGTCATAGCGCTGCACAAAGGATTTGATGCGGTTCCGACTTCGGAAGGGATCAGTCGGGCAACAACCCAAACTGTTGTCACAGCCTCGCTGGCGGTGTTGGGTTTTGATTTTGTATTAACAGCTGTCATGTTTGGTGGATAAAAAAATGACCACACGTAAGTTAGAAATTTTAGTAGGTGCTTTTGTCGCTTTGGCGATTGCCGCTTTGTTATTGCTGGCGCTGAAAGTCGCCAATACCGGCGTGACCGGTTCAGACCAGAGTTATAAGTTGTATGCCAAATTCGACAATATTGGCGGTTTAAAAGTACGTTCACCGGTGAAAGTGGGTGGGGTAGTTGTTGGCCGTGTTGCCAGTATCCAGCTGGATCCTGAAGCTTTTCAACCTGTGGTAACTCTGGAAATTAACAGCAGTTACAGCAACTTTCCTGAAACCAGCTCGTTGTCCATTCTGACCTCAGGTTTGTTGGGTGAACAATATATCGGTTTGCAACCTGGTTTTGTCGACGAAAACGTAGAAATTCTGGCTGATGGTGATCATATCGAAGACACCAAAGCCGCTATCGTACTGGAAGAGCTGATTGGTCAGTTCTTATTTAACCGTGGGAATCAATAATGAACACAATTTTTAAATTCACAGCAGCACTGCTGCTTGCTGTCAGCGCTTTGTCGGTACAGGCAAATACAGCTGCAGCTGTGCCAACTTATGACGACCCGTACAAAATGATGGAAGTACTGGCAGATAAAACCTTCCGCCGTATTGCGGCTGATCAGCCAAAAATTAAAGCTGATGCTGAAGTGTTGCGTACCATAGTGAACGAAGAGCTGCTGCCTTATATCGACAGCCGTTATGCCGCAGGTTATGTCATTGGCCAGAGTGTAAAACTCAATACGGTACCAAAACAGGACTTTAATACCTTTGTTGGTGCATTCCAGAACTATATGGTGGGTACTTATGCTGGTGTTTTTACCCAGTATCGTGACCAGAAAGTGATTATTGAGCCAGGCCAACCTGTTGATAAGCAACGTAAAATAATCACTATTAAAACGCGGGTGATTGACCCTGGTAAACCTGACATCAAAATTGAATTTAAATTGCGCCGTGTAAAAGACGCCAATAACTGGCTGGTGTATGACATGGTGGCGGAAGGGATTTCATTACTCGACAGCAAACGTTCTGAGCTTGGTAGCCTGATCCGTCAACAAGGTTTATTAAGTGTGGCTGCGCTTCTCGAAGAAAAAGCCAAAGCACCTATTAAAGCGCCAGAGAAGAAAAACAATGCTTGAGATTAAGCAAGAGGGTTCAACAGTGCTTTTCAGCGGTGAGCTTAACTGCATCACTGTAGTGAAACACTGGCCCTTTAAGCTGTTGGCTACTTTGCCTAAACAGGCTGAATTTAACCTTGGTCAGTTGCGTCATGTTGATACTGCGGGCTTGGCCTGGTTGTTACAACAGTTGGCGCAAGCAAATAAACAAGGTGTCAGTCTGCGTTTCACCCAAATGCCGGTGCAGTTGCGTAATCTGGCTGCTGTCAGCGATGTGTTGCCACTTTTGCCAACAGACTAGCTGAAATCGCTGTTGAGTCAGGCTATAATGCCGCCCTTGGCAGTAAGTGAAGAGTTCTCCTTACGATAAATTCTGACAACCCGGCTTTGCCGGGTTGTTGTTCTCTATACAGACAACACAACTCCGGATGGTGTTTGTGCTTGTTACACAATTTTTGCCGATTGGTGGGAAGCCCGATGGACATTAAACAGATTGAACAACGCTTAACCGAACAACTGAACCTGGTTGAGGTGTATGTCAGTGCCGATGGCAGTCATTATGCTGTGACCGCTGTGGGCGAATGTTTTGACGGCTTAAGCCGGGTGAAACAACAACAATTAGTGTATGCACCGCTGATGGCTGAAATTGCCGACGGTTCTATTCATGCTTTATCAATCAAAGCTTTCACGCCGACACAGTGGCGCCGTGAAAAACTTTTAAACCCTCCGGTGTAAGTAGTTATGCAACAATTTTTAGTAACAGGTGGCGCCACCCTGAAAGGCGATGTAGTGATTTCCGGCGCAAAAAATGCCGCCTTGCCCATTTTGTTTGCAACTTTACTGGCCGAACAACCTTCAGTGATAAGCAATGTGCCTGTGCTGAAAGACATAGACACCACTTTTAAATTGTTGACGATGTTTGGTGCAGAAGTACAGCGTGATGGTCATCAGGTGACTGTTGACGCCAGCCATATCCACAGCCAAATGGCACCCTACGAATTAGTCCGTACCATGCGGGCTTCTATCCTCGCGCTTGGTCCTTTGCTTGCTCGTTTTGGTCATGCCGAAGTGTCATTGCCTGGTGGCTGTGCTATTGGTGCCCGGCCTGTGAACCTGCATATCGACGGCCTGCGTAAAATGGGCGCTGAAATTAGTGTGGAAAATGGTTATATCAAGGCCAAAGCGGCACGCCTCAAAGGTGCTCACCTGGTGATGGATATGGTCAGTGTCACAGGTACTGAAAACCTGCTGATGGCCGCTGTGCTTGCCGATGGTGTGACTATTATAGAGAACGCCGCCCGCGAACCGGAAGTGGTTGATTTGGCAAAATATTTAGTTGCCATGGGCGCCAAAATCAGTGGTGCTGGCAGTACAACTATTAAAGTTGAAGGTGTCGAGCGTTTAACTGGTGCAAAACACAGCGTGTTGCCGGATCGGATTGAAACCGGTACTTTCCTGGTAGCTGCAGCTGTCACTGGTGGTGACGTTACTTGTCGCAATACAGATCCAACTGAGCTTGAAGTAGTGCTGGAAAAACTGCGTGAAGCAGGTGCTGAAGTCACCACAGGTGAGGATTGGATCCGGCTGAATATGACAGGCCGCACCCTGAAGTCAGTGAATGTAAAAACCACACCACACCCTGGTTTTCCAACCGATATGCAGGCGCAGTTTACTGTGCTGAACGTGTTGGCCGAAGGTGTAGGTGTTGTCACAGAAACCATATTCGAAAACCGTTTTATGCATGTGCCTGAACTGCAACGTATGGGCGCTTTAATTCAGCTGGAAGGTAATACGGCGATGTGTCAGCACACACCTCAGCTGACAGCTGCGCAAGTGATGGCAACAGATTTACGGGCTTCTGCCAGTCTGGTAATTGCCGGTTTGGTGGCATCGGGCAATACAGTGGTTGACCGTATTTACCATATAGACCGTGGTTATGAGCAGATTGAACATAAATTACAGGCGTTAGGCGCTCGTATAGAGCGGATAAACGCAGCGGTTTAAGCTGTTGTTACTAAAAATAAACCCGCCATTTGGCGGGTTTATTTTTATGTACAAGATGTACGGTATACCGGCGATGCAGGAGCAATAAGCCGGTGATGTACAGGGCAACTGCGGGATCTCAGTACGCCAACAGTTTGGCGTGCTGCCGTGGTTGCGCCTCTGGCTCTGCCAGAGGCCGGGCAGAAGGTATAGGAGCAATAAGCCGGTGTTAACTTTGGCAGATGATTTAATCGGTATCTGTGCGCACACCAATGCGGGTTGGAATGGTCATACGTTCACCACGGCGTTCAATCAGAATCTGCACTTCGGTATCTGGCGCTGCTTCAGCTACTAAATCCAGCGCTTGGCTAACACTGGTTAAAGTGACGCCAGCCAGTTCCAGCAGAATATCATCGGCCAGCAAACCGGAAACAGCTGCCGGGCCAAAAGCATCAACTTCAGTAATTTTCATGCCGTAAAAATGCTGGGCTGTGGATACCTGTCTTTCGCCAGCCGAGTTGATCACAGGCTCACCACTTAAACCAAGATAACCGCGCACCACACGACCATGTTTAATCAGTTTTTCCATCACAGTGTGTGCCAGTTTATAAGGCACGGCAAAAAAGATACCCTGAACTTCCAGATTACGTTGCCGCTGAAAAGCGGCTGTATTGATACCTACCAAGACGCCATTGCTGTTGACCAGAGCACCACCAGAGTTACCGGCATTAATGGCTGCATCCATTTGCATAAAATCGGTGTAGGTATTGGTACTTAAACCAGCCCGGCCAGTGGCGCTGATAATGCCTTGGGTAATGGACTGTCCTAAATTCAGTGGGTTACCTATAGCAAGCACTAAATCTCCGACCTGAGGTTCAAGATTATTCTGTTGTGGGATCACCGGCAGATCCGTCGCCTGCACGTACAATACTGCAAGGTCGGTCATTCTGTCCTGACCAATCAGCATGGCCTCAAGCTGACGTCCATCCTGCAATGCAACGACGATTTGGTCGGCGCCATTCACCACATGATAATTGGTCAAAATGTAACCATCGGCCCGCATAATAACACCCGAGCCCAAAGACTGATTCTGAATAATACGACGTTGATAAGAACGGGGATCCTGCTGGGTGCTGACGGTGTAAACATTGACCACTGAAGGTGCTGCAGCCCTTACTGCTCTGGCATAAGAAATAGCCGCAGGCTCTGCTTCGTTGTTGCTGAACAGCTGGCTTAGTTGTAGTTGACCGTTTTGCTGAAAAAACAACAACCATAACAGCGCCAATGCCAAGCCATACGCTATGCTTTTTATAATAAAAATCAATTGTTTAGCCACGTCTTGTATCAATGCCAGCCAATGTAATATCAGCATAACATTGTTCAGGACGAAGCTGTAGCGGAAAAAAGTAACGAGAAACAAACAACATGGCCGCAGCTTTTGCAAACTGCGGCCATCAGGCTGAATACAACGGTTTAGCGGATCAACACATAATAAACATTATCTTCCCGCTGAACCTGTAACGCAATCACACCCTGGGCTTTACTCAGTACTTCTCTGAGTTCGGCGACAGTGTCAACTTTGGTGCGGGCAACACCAATAATCACATCGCCTTTTTGTAAACCAAGCCGCGCAGCCGGTGAGCCGGCGGCAACCTCAGCAATTGCAACTCCTGCAGTGCCATCTGCTGTTTTGCCGTTTGCAAAGTTGGCGCCGGCAAGCATGTCATGCAAATTGCCTGCAGTTACATTTGCCTGGTCAGCTGATGAGAGTTTGACGTCGAGATCCAGTTGTTTATCTTCACGCAAAATACCCAGCTTCACCGATTTACCTACACCTAAAGTACCTACTTTGGCTCTGAGTTCAGACATAGATGAAATAGTTTTGCCATTCAGGCTGACAATGACATCGCCCGATTGAATACCTGCTTTATCGGCACCACTGTCCGGTGTAACCCGGCCAACAAATACCCCTTTGGAAGATTTCACTTTCATGGCTTTGGCAAGCTCTGCATTCAGATCATTGCCCTCAATACCAAGCACACCACGTTTGACTTCACCGTATTCAATAATCTGACTGACCAGATTTTTCATCATAGTGGAAGGGATTGCAAAGCCGATGCCGATATTACCGCCATTGGGTCCCAGAATAGCGGTGTTAATGCCGATGAGTTCACCTCTGAGGTTGACTAAAGCACCACCTGAATTACCACTGTTAATTGCAGCATCGGTTTGAATAAAGTCTTCATATTTTTCAATGTCTAAACCACCACGGCCCAGAGCACTGACGATACCGGATGTGACTGTCTGGCCTAAACCAAAAGGATTACCAATGGCCACTGTGTAGTCGCCAACCCGCAGATTGTCAGAATCAGAAATTTTAATAGCAGTCAGGTTATCGGCTTTGATTTGCAGCAGTGCAATGTCGCTGTCCGGATCTTCACCGATTTTTTTTGCTTCAAAAGTGCGGCCATCGGTCAGTGTGACCTGAATTTCGCTGGCTTGATTAATCACGTGAGAGTTAGTAACAACATAACCTTTGTCGGCATCAATAATGACACCTGAACCCAGACCGCGGAAAGGTTGTTCCCGGCGTAATTCATTTTGTCCGAAGAATTGCTGGAAGGCGTCTGGCAAACGTTGCCGCACTTCACGGTTACCCGCCACATTAATATTGACCACGGCCGGAGTGACTTTTTCCAGCATGGGCGCCAGACTTGGCATTTGTTCGCCGGATTCAGCGCCAAAAAAGGGTAATTTAGCAGAGACCGGCGCTGGATTTGTCAATAAAAAGGCAGCCAGTACACTGGCGGTGACAACAGATAACTTCATTTTCATTTGGGGTTTGTCTCCATAGGAACACTGCCTCTAGAGACTCACCCCGATAAAAAAAGTTTCAGACTTCCGATTTTTTTTCTGTTGAGAAAGTTTTTAAGATACCGCTGGAATGACCCGCATAATCAAGTGGTTGCTCAGTGCGAACTTCAGCTTTTCTGCGGCGTTTCTCATCGATTTGGTCAATAGATAACCGGATTTGTTCAGCAGTATCTGTGGATAAATAGTTCAACTCGGTGTTTTCGGTATAACCAGGGCGCTCAATCAACTGCATCTTGGTTCTGGCCATATGGCGGGCAATTTTTTCATAATTGTCCTGCAACTGCGCCATCAGCTGATGGGTGGTGTCCAGATGCTGAGAAACGTCGGTGCGATACTTTTGTAACTGTTGCCGGCTTTCGTCGAGCTCAAGCTGCAACTTATGTTGATTAAATTGCCGTAAACTGAATAGGCGGGCGGCGACAGCACCTGCAATTAAACCTGCAGCAAACCAGACTAATGCCATAGATAAACTCATAAAAACTCCTGAAAACTGCTCAAATCTTTTCTAGTGTAACCTAACTTCTTAAACAGAGTGGTAAGCCGTGTTACTATACCGGTTAATTTTAATCGCCTGAACGGCCAATGCCTTCTGCAGTTCATACCATGACACCACAGCAAAAGTATCAGCTTGATTTACAGCGTCCGGATTTTCATTTTGATGCCGCCCAACAACATGCCGTCACGCAGTTGCAAAGGTTATATGATGACTTTTGTCAGCAGCAGCCGGTGACATTGTCATTCTGGCAAAAACTGACCGGCAAAAAGCCGGTGCAGCAGCCACTACGCGGTTTGTATTTTTGGGGTGGGGTAGGGCGAGGCAAAACTTATCTGGTAGATACCTTCTTTGATTGCCTGCCAACCACACGCAAACTGCGTATTCACTTTCACCGTTTTATGCACAAAGTGCATGAAGACTTAACTGAATTTGCCGGACAGCCTAATCCGCTGGAACTGGTGGCCGACAGGTTTAAAGCGCAAACCGATATTTTGTGTTTTGATGAATTTTTTGTCTCTGATATTACCGACGCTATGATCCTCGGCACCTTAATGCAGGCGTTGTTTGCGCGTGGTATTACGCTGGTGGCAACCTCCAATATTGAGCCTGATGGTCTTTATAAAAACGGTTTGCAACGAGCGCGTTTTTTGCCTGCTATTGCGCTGATCAAACAGCACACTGAAGTGGTGAATGTGGACAGTGGTATTGACTACCGTTTACGTACTTTAACTCAGGCTGAAATTTACCACTCGCCGCTTGATCAAGCAGCGCAAGATAATTTATTGAGTTATTTTAATGCGTTATCGCTGGAACCCCGCCAGCAGCAAGCGGTGATTGAAATTGCCCACCGCAAGTTACAAACCTGCTGGGAAGCAGAAGGTGTGGTCTGGTTTGAATTTAGCGAGCTGTGTGAATCTGCCCGCAGTCAATACGATTATATGGAGCTCAGCAAAATTTATCATACGGTGCTGTTGGCCAACGCCAAAGTGATGGGACAGACCAATGATGATGTGGCGCGGCGTTTTATTGCGCTGGTTGATGAGTTTTATGAACGCAAAGTTAAGCTGATTATTTCCGCAGAAGTGCCGATGGAGCAACTCTACAGTCAGGGGATTTTGTCCTTTGAATTCAAACGTTGTTTAAGCCGGTTGCAAGAGATGCAATCCCACGACTACCTGGCGCTGGCTCATTTGCCATAACCCATTTTGCTGTCTGGGCTGCAGGTTGATTTTTTTCGGAAAAAAAGCTGTTTTTTGCCATTGGTTAATATATAATCCGCGGCCGGCCCACGTTACAGCCTGAATCTGCCGTAGCCTGGCAGTTTGATGAACTCGAAGGGGTTCGATAAACGACATAATCTTTGCCCGAAGGTTATGTGAGGTGTAACTGATAATTTTTTGGATAGTTTGATGAAAACTTTTACTGCTAAACCAGAAAGCGTAACACGCGACTGGTTCGTTGTTGATGCCGCAGGCAAAACCCTGGGTCGTATCGCAACTGAAATCGCTCTTCGTTTACGCGGAAAGCACAAGCCAGAATACACGCCACACGTTGACACCGGCGACTACATCATTGTAGTTAACGCTGACAAAGTGACTGTAACTGGCAACAAAGCGAAAAACAAAAAGTACTACTCTCACTCTGGTTTCCCAGGTGGCATCAAAGAAATCACTTTCGAGAAGCTGCTGGAAAAGAAACCTGAGATGGTGCTTGAGACTGCGATCAAAGGCATGCTGCCTAAAGGTCCACTGGGTCGCGCTATGTTCCGTAAGTTGAAAGTGTATGCAGGCGCAGAGCATCAACATGCTGCCCAGCAACCACAAGTTTTAGACATCTAAGCGGAGCATATCGATAATGGCACAGAATCAATATTACGGTACTGGTCGTCGTAAGACCTCTACAGCACGTGTATTCCTGAAAGCGGGCGCTGGTAACATCGTTATCAACCAACGCACTATCACTGAATACTTTGGTCGTGAAACTGCTCGTATGGTTGTTATGCAACCATTAGAGTTAGTTGAAATGGTTGGCAAGTTTGACATGTACATCACTGTTAAAGGTGGTGGTATTTCTGGTCAGGCCGGCGCTATCCGTCACGGTATCACCCGTGCATTAATGGAGTTCGACGAAACTCTGCGTCCAGCACTGCGTAAAGCCGGTTTCGTAACCCGCGATGCGCGTAAAGTTGAACGTAAGAAAGTCGGTCTGCATAAAGCCCGTAAACGTCCACAGTACTCAAAACGTTAATTCGTTTTTACTGTTGCAAAAACCCGGCCTGGTGCCGGGTTTTTTTATCTCTGTCGTTGAAGGGGTTGGCTTGTTGTTCAGGTTTTGGCTGATGAAAAAGGCTGAAACAGCTTTTTACAATATCGACGCAGCCATGACAGGGCTGTTGTGCGGTAAATTCGCGTTCTTGCTTGATAACAATCTGCCCCGCAGTTATCAATCAACAGTCCCGGCTTTTCAGGATTCTGAGCCTGCTCAAATGTTTTTTTGCTACTTTTATCTCATCTGATTGATTTTCCACTAATGTTTCCGCTCATTTTTAAACAGCTGCTGCTATAGTTTGCACGTTATTGCCGCAGGTAAAAGCAAGGCTCTGGCGTTAGTATTTTGTAAAAAATTGCCTGTTGTTTGCTGACCTTGTGCCGGATCAAACAAAAGCGAAAAAAATAGTCCTGAAGCAGCCAAGAGATTCAGCCTAAATCCTTGTATCAGGCAGGGCTTTTCATTATGATCCGCCGTATTTTTCAACTTATAATAATCGCTGAAATTCAGCCGCTTAAATCGTATAAAGTTTAAGCGTTAACGTGGAGATGAGTGGATGAGCAATGCGCCAGTCGATCATGGTCGCCGTCGCTTCCTCACTATCGCAACCTCAGTAGTAGGTGGCGTTGGTGCAGTTGGAGCAGCCGTTCCCTTTATTGCGTCCTGGAACCCGAGTGAAAAAGCCAAACAAGCTGGTGCAGCTGTAACGGCAAATATCAGCAAACTCGAGCCAGGTCAGTTAATTCGGGTGGAATGGCGCGGTAAACCGGTGTGGGTTGTAAAACGTACCCCAGAAATGTTGCAGACCTTAACAGCAGTTGAAAGTCAGTTAAGAGATCCTGCTTCAGAAGATGAACAACAACCGGCTTATGCCAAAAACCAGCATCGCTCGAAAAAACCAGAGATTTTTGTTGCTGTTGGTATCTGTACTCACTTAGGTTGTTCTCCAACTTATAAAATGAATGACTTCGACGCCCATGTTGAAGGTATTGCATCTGGTTTCTTCTGCCCATGCCATGGTTCTACCTACGATATGGCTGGTCGGGTGTTCTCTGGTGTTCCGGCGCCAAAAAACCTGATGATCCCACCATATATGTTCACTGATGACAGTACGCTGACCATCGGTGCTGACGAGGGGACTGCCTGATGTTTAAAAATTTCATGAACTGGATCGAATACCGCATGCCATTTATGGAGAAAATGAACCTCCATGTAATGCAGTATCCGGCGCCGAAAAACTTCAACTTCTGGTACTTCTTCGGCTCTTTGGCGATGTTAGTGCTGGTGAACCAGATCCTGACCGGTATCTGGTTAACAATGAACTTTGAACCTTCAGCTGAACGTGCTTTTGCGTCAGTTGAATACATCATGCGTGATGTTGATTACGGCTGGTTGTTGCGTTATATGCACTCCACCGGTGCTTCTGCCTTCTTTGTGGTGGTTTACCTGCACATGCTGCGTGGCATGATGTACGGCTCTTATCAGAAACCACGGGAACTGCTGTGGATCTTCGGTATGCTGATTTTCCTGGTATTAATGGCTGAAGCCTTTATGGGTTATTTGCTGCCATGGGGTCAGATGTCGTTCTGGGGTGCGCAGGTTATTATCTCTATCTTCGGTGTTATTCCGGGTATTGGTGATGATTTAACTTTGTGGATCCGTGGTGACTACGTTATTTCAGGTGCGACCTTAAACCGCTTTTTCGCCCTGCACGTTATTGCCCTGCCGCTGGTATTAGTGATTTTGGTATTCCTGCATATCATTGCACTGCACGAAGTGGGTTCAAACAACCCGGATGGTATCGATGTGAAACGTGCAAACGACGGCACAAAAATCGATAACAACGTGTCAGACAAATTTACTTTCCACGAATATTTCACCAAAGGTGGCAAAAAAATCATCGTTGACGCTATTCCTTTCCACCCCTATTACACGGTGAAAGATATCGTTGGTGTGGTTGGTTTCCTGCTGGTGTTCTGTGCTGTTATTTTCTTTGCACCTGAAGGTGGTGGTTATTTCCTGGAAGCGCCAAACTTCGAACCAGCCAACCCAATGAAAACTCCTGATCACATTGCGCCAGTCTGGTACTTCACACCATTCTACGCCATTCTGCGTGCTGTTCCTGATCAGCTGTTTGGTGCCATTTTTATGTTCCTGGCCATTATCTTCCTGGCGTTATTACCATGGTTAGATCGTTGCCCGGTGCGTTCAGTACGTTACCGCAGTACTTTGCATAAACTGAATCTGGTGAATTTCTGTATCAGCTTCGTGGTGTTAGGTGTGTTAGGTGTGCTGCCGGCAACGCCAACTTATACACTGCTGGCGCAAATTTTCTCTTTCACTTATTTTGCGTTCTTCGGTTTACTGTGGTTGTACAGTAAAAATGAAAAAACCAAGCCACTGCCTGTGAGGTTATCATAATGCTGAAACAGTTATTCTCAGTACTGGCACTGGTTGCATCATCTGCTGCGCTGGCGGCAGGTGGGCCTGCTGTTCACCTGGACAAAGCACCTATTGATTTGCACGACAAAGAGTCGCTGCAACGGGGAGCCAAAATGTTCCAGAACTACTGTCTGGGTTGTCACCAGATGGAATATCAGCGTTATTCCCGTACTTTCCGCGATCTGGGCATTCCGGACGAAGTAGGTATGCAGGAACTGGCTTTTACCGCCAATAAAGTAGGCGACTTTATTAAAAACGCGGCGCCAAAAGCTGATCTGGCCCGTTGGTTTGGTGCACCACCACCAGATTTAACTAACGTCGCCCGGGTGCGTGGCCCGGACTGGCTATACACTTATTTACGTTCTTTTTATGCGGATCCAAGCCGTCCTTTTGGCGTGAACAACGACGTGTTCCCGCTGGTGGGTATGCCTCATGTACTGCAAGAGCTGCAGGGTGTACCACATAAAAAGTACGAAACCCGTCTGGTTGATGGTGTTTCCAAAGAAGTGTACGTTGGTATTGTGGCGGATGAAACCGGTGAGCTGAGCGCAGAAGAATACGACCGTGCTGTGGCTGATCTGGTGAACTATCTGGAATACACAGGTGAACCTTCCAAGCTGGAATCTCATAGCCTCGGTATTAAAGTGATGATCTTCTTACTTATTTTCTTTGTGCTGGCATTCCTGCTGAAGAAAGAGTACTGGAAAGACGTTCACTGAGTCAGTCAAGCTGACAAATAAGGGGCCTGGTGGCCCCTTTTGCCGTTTTAAATTTACCGGAGGAATTCATGGCGATACCTGCCAACAGGCGCTCTGCTATGACGTTGTTTGCATCGGCCGACGACATGTACAGCCATCAGGTCAGAATGGTGCTGGCAGAAAAAGGTGTGAGTGCTGATATTCTGCTGGTCAGCAGGGATAACCTGCCGGAAGACGTCTATGAGGTTAATCCTTATGGTTCTTTGCCTACCTTGCTGGATCGGGATTTAGCCTTGTACCAGGCAGATATCATTATGGAATACCTGGACGAGCGTTTTCCGCATCCACCGCTGTTGCCTGTGTATCCGGTAGAGCGTGGTAAAACCCGCCTGATGATGTATCGTATTAAACATGACTGGTACGGTATGGCAGAAAAAATCCTGTCAGATGGTGAAGATGCGGCAGAAGCAAGACGTGATTTACGCGAAAGCCTGTTATCGATAGCACCGTTGTTTCAGGAAACACCCTATTTTATGAGTGAAGAATACAGCCTGCTGGATTGTTATATGTCGGCTTTATTATGGCGTTTACCACTTCTGGGCATTGAGCTGTCTGGCTCCGGTGCTAAGGCGCTGAAAAACTACATGATCCGTCTGTTCGAGCGCGATGCTTTCCAACAATCGCTGACTGAAGCTGAACGCGAAATCCGCCGTAACAGCCACTATTGAGGGTGCAACAGTGCTAAAAATGACCCCAAACCGCCCTTATTTACTGCGTGCATTTTACGAGTGGATAGTGGACAACAATCTGACGCCTTATCTGGTGGTGGACGCAACTTTACCTGGTGTTAAAGTGCCGCTCCAGCACGTACAAAATGGCCAGATAGTGCTGAATATTAACCCATCTGCTGTAGGTAACCTGTTACTTGGCAATGATGCTGTGACTTTTAACGCTCGTTTTGGCGGTAGCCCTTTTGCACTTTATATTCCGCAGCGTGCAGTGCTGGCCATTTATGCCCGTGAAAATGGCGCTGGCACTATGTTTACCGCAGAAGAAGATGATGACGAGTTATTGGCCGAAGAGCTGCTGGATGACGAAGCTGAGCCTGTGGTAGCACAAACTGAAACCCCAGAACCTACTGAGCCGGACGATAAGCCAAAAAGGCCTTCACATCTGCGGGTGATTAAATAATTAAAAATTGAATAGCTTGATTGCTAAAAAAACCGGCTTTAACGCCGGTTTTTTACGGCTGGATGTTGGGGCCACCAGCATAAAGCCATCATCTAACGTGAAGTTCGTTATTGAAATTCAGTTCACAAAGAAGCGCCTTACCCAAGGTTATTTCCGCTCAGCGGCAATTTGCCAGAAGGCCCGCATCAGGGGTTCATGTAACCTTTTGGATTGCATACAAATACCCAAATCAAAAGGTTCAAACTGATAATCAAGGGCTACTGTACGCACCCGTTCCCGCACCGGACTGTGCTGCACAACTGGCTCAGGAACGACGGCCACACCAGTGCCAAGCGCCACCATACTGACCATAGCTTCATGGCCTTCTACTTTGGCTACCATATTGGGGCTGAAGTTTTCCGCTTTTAACCATTGATCCAGCCTGCTGCGCGCCGGCCCATGTTCAGGCACTATCATTGGAATATCCTGCCAGCGAATAGGTATTTCGTTTAATAAATCATTTACTTTGCAGGGCACCACTGGCGCTATCAGCTGCAGCGGCAACTTGGCGATGCTGGAAAAAGCGATATTCAGTGGTAAGTTGGGTGGGTACACTGCCAGCGCAACATCGGCTTCATCATTTTTTACTTTTTCCAATGCCATCGCAGCATCACCTGTTGTCAGCTGAATTTCGGCTCTTGGGCATAACAAACGGAATTTATCCAGGATATCCGGCAAGTGGCTATAACTTGCGGTGACAGTACAAAATAACCGCAGTTGTCCTTGTAACTCATTGCTGGTTAAAGACAAATCTACCTGCAACTGATGCCAGTCTTCCAGATACTTTTTCACAAACTGCTGAAAACGCACGCCGGCTGGTGTTAGCCGTACCGATCTGTTGTCTCGGCTAAACAGCTGCACCCCTAAATCATCTTCCAGCCGCTGAATAATGCGGGTGAGCGTGGAAGGGCTGACATAGAGCTGCTCACTGGTTTTACTGAAATTCAGACTGCTGGCTAAATGTTGAAATAGTTGTGCGCTACGAAGATCCATCGGAAAAGTCCGTGATTGCAAAAAGTGAAATATTGTATTGAGAATATATCACTTCACGCAATGAGCTTGCTGGACTATTGTGGTTTTATCAAAACGGCACAACAAAGGGTTGTGTTGTTCTGCCACAAACCGCAGGGGCTCAGGTCCATGTTTTGGCAAATCAGCAAATTCAGGTACAAAAATTATGGCTAATTATTTCAACACTCTGAACTTACGCCAGCAGTTAAAGCAGCTGGGCAAATGCCGTTTTATGCAAAAAGAAGAATTTGCTGACGGTTGTAACTTAATCAAAGGTTGGAAAATTGTCATTGTTGGTTGTGGTGCTCAGGGTTTAAACCAGGGTTTAAATATGCGCGATTCTGGCCTGGATATTTCTTATGCCTTGCGTGCTGATGCCATCACACAAAAACGTAAATCTTTTGTGCAAGCCAGCGAAAACGGTTTTGTGGTAGGTACTTACGAAGATTTAATTCCGACGGCAGATTTAGTATTAAACCTGACGCCGGATAAACAACACACTGCAGTGGTCAAAGCTGTCATGCCTTTAATGAAACAAGGTGCCACTCTGGCCTATTCCCACGGTTTTAATATCGTGGAAGAAGGCAATCAAATCCGCAAAGACATCACTGTGATTATGGTGGCGCCTAAGTGCCCTGGTACTGAAGTGCGGGAAGAATATAAACGTGGTTTTGGTGTACCAACCTTAATTGCGGTGCATCCGGAAAACGACCCACAAGGCAACGGCCTGGCCATTGCCAAAGCTTACGCTTCTGCCACCGGTGGTGACCGTGCCGGTGTACTGGAATCAAGTTTTGTGGCTGAAGTGAAGTCGGATTTAATGGGTGAACAAACCATTTTATGCGGCATGTTACAAAGCGGTGCCATTCTGGCCTACGACAAGCTGGTGGCTGATGGTTATGAAGCTGGTTTTGCCGCCAAGCTGATTCAGTTTGGCTGGGAAACCATTACCGAAGCGCTGAAGCACGGTGGTATCACCCATATGATGGACCGGCTGTCAAACCCGGCCAAAATTAAAGCTTTTGATTTGGCAGAGCAGTTAAAAGGCATTTTACAGCCGCTGTTTGCCAAACATATGGACGACATTATTTCAGGCAAATTTTCTGAAACTATGATGGCTGACTGGGCCAATGACGACAAACAGCTGCTGGGCTGGCGTGAAGAAACCCGCCAAAGTGGTTTTGAAAATGCGCCTGTTAGTGCAGAGCATATCGCCGAACAAGATTATTTCGACCGCGCTATTTTGTTGGTTGCCATGGTGAAAGCAGGGGTTGAACTGGCGTTTGATACCATGGTTGAGGCCGGTATTGTGGAAGAATCAGCCTATTACGAGTCGTTACATGAGACACCGCTGATTGCCAATACCATTGCCCGTAAACGTCTGTATGAGATGAACGTGGTGATTAGCGACACCGCTGAATACGGTAACTACCTGTTTGCCAACGCCGCTGTGCCTATGCTGCGCGAGCTGGTGAACAATATCAGCCCTGAATTGCTGGGTAAGGGTGTCAATGCCACCAACAACGGTGTTGATAACATCCGCCTGATTGAAGTGAACGAAGCTATCCGCCAACACCCGGTGGAAATTGTGGGCAAAACATTACGTGGTTACATGACAGCGATGAAACGCATTGTTGTGAACCAATAACTGAGTTTTACGTGGACCTTGGTTGTTTGCCCGGCTTTTTGCCGGGCTTTTTTTATGTCCACAGCTGGCAGCTTTAGTAACCATGGTGGTCGTTTTTTTGTCGACAGACATTGTTTTGCATCTTTGTCGTCAGCGGCCAAACAATAATTTGGACAAAGCATTAAAACCAGTTGAATTCTTTACCCAAACAAAAAGCCTGTTGTTGCTGCTCAGTCTCAAGTTGATAAAGTGCATAGCTGTTTTGCAGTAACTCGTTCACGCTGTTGTGATGCAAACCGGCGGTTTTTAACATCTGGTGCAATGACCGGGTTTGGCATAAATGATAAGGCAATGTCACTGTTTTCAGGCTTTGGTTGAACTGTTCTGTCAGTGCCGGATTGGCGTTATTCAACAACTGATAATATTGCGATTTATCCAACAAAGCGCTGCTCTGTGCGTCGTAAAGGGTGAGTGTATTTACCGCCAGGCCCAAAGCCAAACCAAACAGGCTGCAGCAAACACAAAGTAGATAAAGAGGCATTTTTTTCAATGTTCTGGCTCCTGCCGGACGGGCTTGTTAAGGGCGATAGGGCGTTCAGTTTTAAATTCCGCCGACTTTGTGGTCTATGTGATTAGGTTTTATAACTCGGCTTTTTAACATAACAGACCCCAAATTGCTGCAGAGCCTTTTATCACAGCTGCATAAACAGTATGTCGGCAAAGGTTCAGCGAACGACAAACTTATCGTCAATAGCCTTGTGATGGCAGCTGTTGAGTGCGAAGCTAGAAAAATGAAAAAGAATAAATTATGAGGGAATAACCATGAAATCAATTGCATTAGTGGCCCATGATGGTAAAAAAGCCGAAATGCTGGCCTGGGTGCGCCAACATGCGGTGTTTTTCCAGCAGAAAACCCTGTATGCCACCGGCACTACAGGTCGCTTGTTAGAAGAAGCTTTGCAACTTCCTGTACATTGCCTGGCCAGTGGTCCGCTGGGTGGTGATCAACAAATTGGTGCTTTAATTGCCGAACAAAAAATTGATTGGCTGATATTTTTTTGGGACCCACTGAGTTCACAACCGCATGACCCTGATGTAAAAGCGCTGATCCGTCTGGCTGTGGTGTGGAATATTCCGGTTGCCTGTAATAGCGCCACTGCAGATTTTATTGTGCATTCAAGCTTGTTCAGCCAGAACTACCAACGGACAGTGCCTGATTTTTCAGCGCATCAGAACAGGTTCGATAAAATCTAAAACCAGGTTGTGGCAGCAGTTTTACTCTGGCGCTGCCGTTTGTTGTTTTTGCCTGGTGGCTTTGGGCTGTAACCTGTCAGTGCTCCAGCTTTGCATTTCATAAATGCGCGAGATACAACGTTCAAAGGCAAAACTGAGCTGACTGGCCTGGTATAACTCAGTAACAGCTGTGGTGCTGGTTAACAATAACAGGCAACCTCTGGTGTAACATTCATCGACCAAAGCAATAAAACGCCTTGCTTCGTTATCTAGTTTGCTGACAAACACAACACTATGTTCCCGCTGATAATTTTCTTCCACGCCATGCAAAATGGCGGTGTCAGAAAGGTGCTGAAACTGCGGAATATCCGCCACTGCAATCACGCTGAATTTGTCGGCCAGCGCCATATAATCCAGCTGACTGCGTGGCCCGGAACAAAGCGCCATAAAATCAAAACCAATAGCATGCTGATTACACCATAAAGCAGGTATAGCTCTTTGCTGGATGTTGATAGCAGTGCAGTTCTCCAGTGGGCCAGTCAGTTGTGCTGTCAGGTTTCTGAGCCAGTTTTCAGCCACATTCAGGCCGTAATAACAAAAATCAGCAGCAGCCATCCGGCGATAATCAATGCCATTATCCAGTTTAAATAATTGACAGTGTTGTGTTAATAACGCGATGGTGGGTAAAAATCTGCTGCGCTGCAGGCCATTGGCGTATAAATCAGCGGGTGGTGAATTTGACGTGGTCACCAGCACCACATTCAACGCAAAAAGCTCGCGCCACAAGGTGCCAAGCAACATGGCATCCCCAATATCACTGACAAAAAACTCATCAAAACACAACAGCTGATAGGTGTTGGCCCAGTTTTGGGCAACCAGCTGCAGCGGGTTGGCTTCGCCTGTCAGGGCATGTAATTCCTGATGCACCCGCGCCATAAAATGATGAAAATGCAGCCGGATTTTGCGTGTTGTCGGCAAATGCTTAAAAAAGCTGTCCATTAACATGGTTTTGCCACGACCTACAGGACCATAAATATACAGGCCGCGACAAGGCTGACCTGCCGCAATAGCTTTGCTGATGGCGTCCAGTTGCTGCAGGCACTGCCACTGCGCTTCGTCAAATTGCAGCTGTGCTGTTTCTATCTGTTGTTGGTAAGTAGTTAACATCATAAACCTCAGCAGAATGGCAGATGTGTAGCAGCAGTCCGGGCCCTGTACATCACCGCTATTTGCTCCTGCAATAGCGGCATACCGTACATCCTGTACATCACCGCTATTTGCTCCTGCAATAGCGGCATACCGTACATCCTGTACATAAAAAAGGCCGCTAAAATAGCGGCCTTTCAAAGCTGCGGCAAGCGTTTAAGCGCTTGGGCCTTTGCCAATATAACGTTCCAGCCAGCTCAGCACTTCGTTGTACCAGAATAACGAGTTATTCGGTTTTAAAATCCAGTGGTTTTCATTGGGGAAATACACCAGTCGCGCATCCACACCTTTGCCTTTGAGCACACCATAAATTTCCAGACCCTGATTCACCGGCACGCGGTAATCCTGCTCACCGTGGATCACCAACATTGGCGTTTTAAAATTCTCCGCATACATGGCCGGGCTGGCTTTTAGTACATTTTCTTTTTTGTCCCATGGCGAACCGGCATAAGCATGCACTCTGTGAATAGTACTGTCAGAGGCAAACTGCGCCATTAAATCGTAAACACCGGCATGATTCACTAAGGCTTTGTATTTGCTGCTGTGACCGGCAATCCAGCTCACCAGATATCCGCCGTAGCTGCCACCAGCCGCAGCGATACGGCTTTCATCGATATAACCGCGCGATACCAGATGGTCGATGGCGGCTTCTGAATCAAAAAATGGTTTGCTGGCATGGTCGCCATGAATAGCTTCGGCAAAAGCTTGACCAAAACTGGTGGAGCCATGGAAGTTCGGCATGATGGTGACATAACCGGCAGCGGCAAACACTTGTGGGTTCCAGCGGTAATTAAAGTTGTCGCCAAAATAACTGTGTGGGCCGCCGTGTAACAGGCTTAGCAGCGGCCAGCGTTTTTTCGCGTCAAAATTGGGCGGAAACACCACAAACATCTGAATTTGTTTGCCGTCGCTACCGGCAAACGACATTTCTTCTACTTTGCCAAACTGCAGGTTTTGTTGTTGCTGGTGATTAAACTGACTGATTTGTTTTAAGGTGCGGTTTTTATTATCCAGATAAAAAATTTCCGGCAATTGGCTGATGCCATGTTGTACCAATACAAATTGTTGTGGCCCGGCCACCTGGAACTGTTCGTTGCTGGCCTGGCGCAACACCTGTTTTACCGCGCCACCCTGCACCGGAATAGAAAACACCGACTCACGCGCTTTGTCAGCAGCGATAAAATACAACATGGTGCTGTCTTTGGAGAAATACCAGTTTGAAGGTGATAAATCGACATTGGCAGCCATTGCCGTTGCGGTTTTGCTGGCCAGGTTAAAGTTCATCAGCTTGACATTGTCTTCGGTAAAATCCAGCCGGCTTTGCGCGCCATACACCAGGGTTTTGCCATCCGGACTAAAAACCGGGTTGCCGTCGCTGGCTTTATTGGCTTCAGTGATATTGATAAATTTGCCACTGCCATCTGTGCCAAGCAGCAGAATATCGTGGTTTAGCTCGTTATAAGGCGGTTGGCTGGTAATGGCACTGACTGCAATAGTTTTGCCATCCGGCGACAGGTCAAACTCAGGCGCGCCGTTTAAATTCATCAGCGTTTTCCAGCCAGGCGTTAAATGGCGGATAACACCGGTTTCTACCTCCACGGTAAAAAAGTGCGGGGTGTATTCGTCGGTTAACCAGTGATCCCAAAAGCGGTATAAGCGGTTTTCCGTCACTTTAGCGCTGACTTTTTTCTCTTTATCCGCTGCTTTTTGGCTTGCCAGCTTTTTAAAATCACCATCAAAACCGGCTGGTACCTCAGCCACAAATAAAATTTGTTTGCCATCCGGCAGCCAGACCGGCGATGACACCGCCACCGGCAGCTGGGTAATATTCTTTGCTTCACCACCAAATACCGGTAAGACAAACAGCTGGTTTTGCGCATGACCCCGTTTGGACACAAATGCAATACTGCGACCATCCGGGCTCCAGGCGGGCTGAGTGTCGCTGTCGGTATGTTGGGTTAAAGGGGTGGTTTTGCCACCTGGCAGCTCAATCAGCTGTAAATCGGCATTGCCTTTGTCTGTTGTGAAGTCGAATTTGGTCAGGCTAAATACTGCTCTTCGACCATCCGGCGACACTGTTAAACCGGCCGGGCGGGCCACCTGCCAGACAGATTCTGCTGTTAATGGTTTTGCTTCGGCCAGAGCAAAACCAGAAAACAGTGCTAACAAACTGATCGAAAAGGCTAATTTCATAAAATTGCTTCCAGTGTTCAAGATGGCCCTAAGCATAGGGCATGCATTGTGCTACTGGCAACCACAGAGCGGCAGGCCGGGGTTTAACAACAGTCAGGCTGCGACGAAGTTTTTGAGACCTATTCTCGTTTTTGTTTATACTAGCGCTCTTTTACCGGGCTGTTGTAAACAAGCCTGCTGGCCGTTGCTCTGATGCGCGGTGTTTTTTGTAGTCAACTTCAAAAGGAACAACGGATGAAACGTCAATTGATGGTGTTATTGTTTTCCAGCGTCGCAGCTTTAGTACAGGCGGCCGAAGTAAATGTGTATTCAGCCAGGCAAGAAGAGCTGATTAAACCTGTGTTGGATAAATTCAGCGCCGACACCGGCATTAAAGTAAATCTTATTACCGGCAAACCCGACGAGTTGATTAGCCGTATGGCGAGCGAAGGCCGTAACAGCCCGGCTGACGTATTAATCAGCACCGATGTTGGCCGGTTATACCGTGCCCAAACTCAGGGTTTGTTACAGCCGGTACAATCTGAGCTGTTAACTAAAGCCATTCCGGCGCATTTACGCGACCCGCAGCAACACTGGTTTGGTTTAACTTTGCGCGCCCGCCCTGTGCTTTACGTGCCTGGCAAAGTGGATACGAGTCACATCAACAGCATTGAAGATTTAACCAAGCCCGAATTTAAAGGCCGTATTTGTATCCGTTCTTCTGACAATATTTATAACCAGTCGATGCTGGCGGCGATGATTGCAAGCGTGGGTGAAGCCAAAACGCTGGAATTTGCCAAAGGTTTGGTGGCGAATTTTGCCCAGCCACCAACTGGTGGTGACAGAGACCAGATTAAAGCCGCCGCTGCCGGTGTTTGTGATATTGCCATTGCCAATACCTATTATCTGGCCGGTATGTTTGATGATGCCAAAGACGTTGCCGCTGCCAAAGAGGTGAAAGTGTTATGGCCAAACCAGAAAGACCGTGGCGCCCATATCAATATTTCAGGCGCCGGTGTTGCCAAATATGCACCCAACAAAGCAGCTGCTCAGCAACTGATTGAATATATGGTCAAACCTGAAGCGCAAAACTGGTACGCCAGCAAAAACCACGAATATCCGGTACTGGAAGGTGTAGCCTGGAGCCCGGTATTACAGGGTTTTGGTACCTTTAAAGCCGAACAACTGCCGCTGGTAAAACTGGGTGAACTGAATGCCAAAGCCTTGCAGTTGATGGATCAGGCCGGTTGGAAATAACTTGTTGTTATTTTTAAGATTGTTATCTTTAATGCTGTCCGCTGGAGTCGCTGATGCAGTTGAATAACCTGCATTGGCGGCAATGGCCGTTGTTTGTGGGCGCTTTGTTGCTGTTAATGCCGCTATTGGTGGTGTTTAGCAGTTTATTAAGCCCTGACGTGGCGCTGTGGCAACATCTGCTGGCCACAGTGCTGCCGGATTATCTGCAAAATTCTTTAATATTGGCTTTTGGCGTGGGTCTTGGGGCTTTGTTGTTAGGCACCAGTCTGGCTTGGCTGATTGTGTTTTTCCGTTTCCCAGGCCGCAATGTGCTGCAATGGTTGTTGTTATTGCCGCTTGCCATGCCCGCTTACATTATTGCCTACAGCTACACAGGTTTATTAGATTTTGCCGGGCCTTTGCAAAGCCTGCTGCGGGAGAGCTTTGGCTGGCGTTATGGCGATTATTATTTTCCGCAGGTGCGCTCTTTAGGCGGCGCTATCTTGTTGTTGTCTTTGGTGCTTTACCCTTATGTGTATTTGCTGGCGCGCAGCGCTTTTGCCAGTCAGTCGGAGCGTTTAGCTGAAGCCAGTTTAAGTTTGGGCCTTTCCAGAAGGCAGCATTTTTTCCGCGTGACTTTACCTATGGCAAGACCTGCGCTTATTACCGGTATGGCGCTGGCGATGATGGAAGCTTTTGCCGACTACGGCACAGTGCAATATTTTGGTGTGCCGACTTTAACCACCGGCATTTTCCGCACCTGGTTTGGTATGGGGCAACAACAAGGCGCGGCGCAGTTGTCGGCTTTGTTGTGTACCTTAGTGCTGGCGCTGATTTATTTTGAGCTGGCGTCACGCCGTCAACTGCATTTTTATTATACCGGTCAGGCACATACTGAGATTAAAACCCATCAGGTGAAGGGATTTAAAGGTTATTTATTGTTATTGCTGGCGCTGCTGCCTTTGCTGCTGGGGTTTGTGGTTCCGGCGGCGCAGCTGGTGGTGCTGGCGGATTGGCCGGCGCTGCTGAGCACAGATTACCTGAAGCTTTTATGGCACAGTTTTAGTCTGGCTTTTGCCGCTGCCGTGTTGGTGGTTGGGCTTGCCATCTGGCTTTGTTATGGTTTGCGGCTGAATAAGCATTGGTTGGTGCAGTTGCTGATCCGGTTAAGTGCTATGGGTTATGCCA
>NZ_JAVBXS010000082.1 GCF_030824435.1 Rheinheimera sp. | reverse complement strand
TGATTCAACTGAACGTCACACATCATCATCACCATCATCCGAAATAGCCGTTCAGGTTAAGTCGCTGAGGGGCTATCAAAGTAGCTCCGGTGCCTTGAATCATTCAAACACAACCCCGGAACTACGCCGGGGTTGTTGTTTTTTAAGGTTTAAATAAAGGAAAAATCAAATGTCCGCCAACACTGAAAGCAAAAGATTACGTATTGCCATCCAAAAATCAGGTCGTTTATCACAAGAGTCACAAGCGCTGCTCACCAGCTGCGGCCTGAAAATTAATCTGCGTGAACAACGGCTGATTGCCCATGTGGAAAATATGGCCATTGATTTGCTGCGGGTGCGCGACGACGACATTCCGGGTTTAGTGATGGATGGCGTCTGTGATTTAGGCATTATTGGCGAAAACGTGTTGGAAGAAATGTCGTTGCAGCGCCAGCTGGATAACGAAAGTTACGACTACACAGTATTAGCACGACTGGATTTTGGCGGTTGCCGTTTATCCATCGCCGTGCCGCAGGAAGAAGAGTATCAGGGCGTTAAAAACCTCGAAGGCAAAACCATTGCGACTACTTACCCAAGGCTTCTGAACCGATATTTAAAACAAAATGGCGTCAACGCCCGTATTGTGAATTTAAAAGGTTCAGTGGAAGTGGCACCACGCGCAGGTTTGGCCGATGCCATCTGCGATTTGGTATCCACCGGCGCCACCCTTGAAGCCAATGGTTTAAAAGAAGTAGAAGTGATTTACCGCTCTAAAGCAGTGCTGATTCAGCGCCGTGATTTAGACGACCAAAACCAGTTAAAGCTGATTAACAAACTGATGCCACGCATTCAGGGTGTAATGCAAGCCAATGAAAGTAAATACATTATGCTGCACGCCCCCCGCGCACGTTTGGCCGATGTGATTGCGTTATTGCCAGGCGCCGAAAACCCAACTTTGCTGCCGTTGGCCGGCAATGACGACTTGGTGGCTTTGCATGTGGTCAGTAGCGAAACCTTGTTCTGGGAAACCATGGAGCAGTTAAAAGCGCTTGGCGCCAGCTCTATTCTGGTACTGCCAATTGAAAAAATGATGGAGTAACAGATGCTGAATCTTCAGATCAACAACTGGAGCGCGCTGGATAACAAAGCCCAACAAGCTTTGTTGACCAGGCCCAAACTTCGCAGCAAAGCCGATTTAGCAGCCCAGGTGGCCGCTATTATCGACACTGTGCAGCAACAAGGCGATGAGGCGCTGCGTTTTTATTGCCAGAAATTTGATGGCATCAGCATCAACAACTTTGCGCTTGCAGAAGCTGTGCAGCAACAAAGGCTGGCGCTGTTAAGCCCGGACGCCAAAGCTGCCATAGAGCTGGCTTATGCCAATATCCGCAGCTTTCACGCGGCGCAACAACCAGAAGATATCAAGCTGGAAACCAGCCCAGGTGTGGTCTGTGAGCTTAAATACGCCGCTTTTGACAGTGTAGGTTTATATATTCCGGGCGGCAGTGCGCCGCTACCTTCCACAGTGTTGATGCTGGGTGTACCGGCGCAGCTGAGTGGTTGTAATCGTGTGGTGCTGGTCACCCCCCCAGGTCAGCCCCAAGCCACTGATATTGCTCCTGAAATTATTTACGCAGCCAAACTTTGTGGCATCAGCGAAATTTACACAGTGGGCGGCGCTCAGGCCATAGCAGCCCTTGCTTATGGCACTGAAAGTATTCAAAAAGTCAGCAAAATTTATGGCCCTGGCAATAGTTATGTCACCGAAGCCAAGCAGCAGGTCAGTGCAAGTGCCGAAGGTGCTGCCATTGATATGCCGGCCGGCCCTTCTGAAGTGCTGGTAATTGCCGATGCCAGCGCCAATCCGGCTTTTGTGGCGGCCGATTTATTATCTCAGGCCGAACATGGCCCGGATTCACAAGTGGTGTTGGTCAGCAACAGCGAATTTTTACTCAGCGATGCCATTAGCCAACTGAACATACAGTTAGAGGCCTTGCCGCGCTCAGACATTGCCCGTCAGGCGCTTGCCAACAGCCGTTTTATTCTGACGTCAGATTTAGCCACTGCAGCTTTAGTGTCCAATTTATATGCGCCTGAACACTTAATTATTCAGACCGCTGAAGATGACAAGCTGCTTGGCAAGCTCAGCAACGCCGCCAGCATTTTTGTTGGCGCCTGGACCCCTGAGTCGGCCGGTGATTATGCCAGCGGCACCAACCATGTGTTGCCAACCTATGGTTATAGCCGCACCCACTCAAGTTTAGGTTTATTGGACTTTTACCGCCGTTATACGGTGCAGACTTTAACTGCCCGGGGTATGCAGAATATTGGCCCTGCTATTGTGACGCTGGCCAATGCTGAAGGTTTAGCGGCGCACGCTAATGCAGTGTCTTTGCGTTTGGCCGCCCTTGCTGGCAATGCAGCCAATTCAGCAAATCCGGCTTTAGAAGGAAATTAATGATGAGCAGTGTCAATCCATTAGCCCGCAATTTGGTGAAACAGCTGACGCCTTATGCCTCGGCGCGCCTCAGCATGAGCGGTGGCTCGGTGTGGCTCAACGCCAATGAAAATGCGTTAGCGCCTGAATATCAGCTCTGCGGCAGCTACAACAGATACCCGGATTGCCAGCCACCGGCGTTAATTCAGGCTTATGCCGCTTATGCCGGTGTCAAACCCGAACAAGTGTTGGTCAGCCGCGGCGCTGATGAAGGTATTGAGCTGTTGATCCGCAGTTTTTGTGAACCCCAAACTCAGGATCAGAGCCAGATCCAAGGCCAAAGCCAAAGCCAAAGCCAAAGCCAAAGCCAGGACGGCGATAGCGTACTGATTTGCCCACCCACTTATGGCATGTATGCCATTAGCGCCGAAAGTAATCAGGTACGACGCAGCATTATTCCACTTACCGCAGAATTTACGCTGGACACGGCAGCAATGTTTGCCGCGCCCACACCCAAACTGGTGTTTATTTGTAGCCCGAATAACCCAACAGGTGATTTAATTCCGCGTCAGCAAATTATTGATGTGCTTGAATTTTATAAAGAGAAAGCACTGGTGGTGGTGGACGAAGCTTATATTGAGTTTGCACCAGAGGCGACAGTGCTAAACCTACTGAATGACTATCCGAATTTAGTGGTGCTGCGCACTTTATCCAAAGCTTTTGCGCTCGCTGGCCTGCGTTGTGGTTTTACCCTGGCAGCACCCGACATTATTAACGCGCTGAAAAAAATGATCGCGCCCTACCCGCTGGCCGCGCCTGTTGCCGAAATTGCCACCCAGGCGTTGTCAAGCGAGGGCCAGGCGCGCATGCAGCAAAGCGTTAAAACTATCAACGCACTGCGGGATGCTTTTATTGAGTTTGCCCATAACCAACAAGGCGTGTTGAAAGTCTATCCGTCGAACGCCAACTATGTGTTATTGCAGGTAAAAGATGCCGCAGCTTGTGTGGCGGCTTTAGTGCAAGAAGGCATTTTAATCCGCAACCAATCCAGTCAGCTGGGGCTTTCGCAAGTGGTGCGGGTGTCTATTGGTAACCCCGAAGAAATGGCGTTGGTGCAAGACGCTTTAACACGGTATTTCCAGCAGGAAAACGCCAGCGGCACAACAAATACCAGCAATACAGCAAATACAAATTCTCAACTTTTCAGCGCAGGAGCAAACTAATGTCGGGCCAGGCTATTTTATTTATCGACCGCGACGGCACTATGGTGGAAGAGCCAGCCATTGATAAGCAGTTGGATTCTTTGGAAAAACTGGCGTACGAGCCGGGTTTGGTGCCAGCGCTGTTAAAGCTGCAGGAAGCTGGTTACACCCTGGTGATGGTGACCAATCAGGATGGCCTCGGCACCAGCAGTTTCCCGCGCGACACCTTTGACGCACCACACGACAAAATGATGCAACTGCTGAATTCACAAGGCATTCGTTTTGCTGACATTCTGATTTGCCCGCACTTTGAGCGCGATAACTGTAGCTGTCGTAAACCTAAATTGGGGCTTGTGAAAGACTATCTGCAACAAGGCCGCATCGACTTTACCAATTCTTTTGTCATTGGTGACCGCCTGACCGACGTACAGCTGGCCGACAATATGGGCCTGCCAAGCTTCCAATATGACAGAAACACTTTGGGCTGGGCTGAAATTACCAAACGCATTTTAAGTAAAGGCCGCACCGCCACTGTGGTGCGCACCACCCGCGAAACCGACATCAGCGTCAGTGTCGATTTGGACAATAAAGGCGGTAACAGCATCAGCACAGGTGTGGGCTTTTTTGACCATATGCTGGATCAGATTGCCACCCACGGCGGTTTTTCGCTGCAAGTCAGCGTCAAAGGTGATTTGCATATTGACGACCACCACAGTGTGGAAGACACAGCGCTGGCGCTGGGTCAGGCACTGAAACAAGCCATTGGCAACAAACGCGGTATTAATCGTTTTGGTTTTGTTTTGCCGATGGACGAATGCCGCGCCGAATGTACTTTGGATTTATCCGGCCGGCCGCTGCTGAAATTTGATGCCGATTTAGGCACTGGCCTGGTGGGTGAGCTGAACCTTGAGATGGTGCCGCACTTTTTCAGAAGTTTAAGTGACGCCATGTTAATGACTTTGCATTTATCGGTCAGCCCGGGCAATACACACCATAGGGTGGAAGGTTTATTTAAAGCATTTGGCCGCGCTTTGGGTCAGGCCATTTTAAAAAGTGGTGACGCGCTGCCAAGCAGCAAAGGCGTTTTATAAAGCCGTTTTATCAAAAGGTATGCTTTAAATGACGGATATTGTGATGAAAAACAACGGCACATCAGTGGTGATTGTCGACACCGGCTGCGCAAATATCACCTCAGTGTTGTGTGCTTTTGAACGTTTAGGCGCAAGGGTTGCGGTCAGCCGTGACGCTGCAATGATTCAAAGTGCTGACAAAGTGATTATTCCGGGTGTTGGCACTGCCGCTCAGGCTATGGCCAATATTCAGGAGCGTAACTTAACCAAGGTTTTGCAAAACCTGACACAACCGACTTTGGGCATTTGCCTGGGTATGCAGCTGATGACGGACTATAGCGCCGAAGGCAATGTGCCATGCCTGGGGCTGATTCCGGGCCAGGTGCTGCCGCTCGAATCCAAAGGTTTACGCCTGCCACATATGGGCTGGAATACGTTAAAAAAGGCGGCAGGCAAAGAACAGCACCCTGTGCTTCATGGCTTAACAACTGACGATTATGTGTATTTTGTACATAGTTTTGCGGTAGCACCGTCGGAATTTATGCTGGCGAGCTGTGATTACGGCAGCCAATTTGCCGCCATCATTGGCAAAGGCAATTACCTGGGCATGCAATTTCACCCTGAGCGCTCAAGTGCAGCCGGCCGTAAATTGCTGCAAAACTTTTTAGACTTAAAGGCCGCAGATTTAAGCTGACGCTCTGGCTGTTGCTTTGGCAGCAACAGCCCCAAACCGCGCGGCGCAACTAAGCCACAACCAAGCCGCAACAAAGCGACAACAGGCAGTGGCCACAGATTTTAAAAGGACAATAACGTGATTATCCCGGCAATAGATTTAATAGATGGTCAAACAGTCCGGCTGTATCAGGGCAGTTATGACAAAACCACCCAGTACCAGCAAACGCCGTTTGAACTTCGCGACTTATACGCCGCAGCCGGCGCTGGTGTTTTGCACCTGGTGGATTTAAGCGGTGCCAAAGATGCCGCCAAACGTCAGCTGCCGCTATTAAAACAACTGATGCAACAAGCGCCGCTGCCTATTCAGGTAGGCGGTGGTGTGCGCACTGAACAAGATGTGATTGATTTACTGGAAGCTGGCGCCTCGCGTGTCGTGATTGGCAGTTTGGCCATTCGTGAACCGGCCTTAGTGCAACAGTGGCTGCGCACTTATGGCGGCGACAAAATAGTGCTGGCGCTGGATGTCGCCATCAACGATAAAGGTGAAAAAACCCTGCCAAGCCACGGCTGGATTGAAGCCTCAAATATTACGCTGGAGCAGGTGCTGGATGGTTTTATAACCGCTGGCGCGCGCCATGTGCTCTGTACCGACATTAGCCGCGACGGCACGCTGCAAGGGCCAAATACGGAACTGTATCAGGAGCTTGCTGCTAAATACCCGCAAATTTTATGGCAGGCATCAGGCGGTGTTGGCAACCTTGAACATATCCGTAGTTTAAGAGGCAGCGGCGTGGCTGGCGTGATTTTAGGCCGCGCTTTGCTGGAAGGAAAATTTAGCATTCAGGAGGCTATCCAATGCTGGCAAAACGGTTAATTCCCTGCCTCGATGTGCGCGATGGTGTGGTGGTGAAAGGTGTGCAGTTTCGTAACCACGAAGTGATTGGCGACATAGTGCCGCTGGCCAAACGTTACGCCGAAGAAGGCGCCGACGAGCTGGTGTTTTACGACATTACCGCCTCCAGCGATGGCCGGGTGGTGGATAAAAGCTGGGTGCGCCGTATTGCCGATGTCATCGACATTCCGTTTTGTGTCGCCGGTGGTATTAAATCGGTGGAAGACGCCGGTCGTATTCTGGAGCTGGGCGCCGATAAAATTTCGGTGAATAGCCCGGCGCTGGCAAGGCCACAGCTGATTGCTGAGCTCAACCGTGCTTATGGCCAGCAATGTGTAGTGGTGGGCATCGACAGTTTTTTTGATAAAACAACAGGCCAATATCAGGTATATCAGTTTACCGGTGACGAAAGCCGCACTGCCAAAACCAACTGGCAGACGCTGGATTGGGTAAAAGAAGTGCAGCGCCTGGGCGCCGGTGAAATTGTTTTAAACTGCATGAATCAGGACGGCGTGCGTCAGGGTTATGATTTAACGCAGTTAAAACTGGTACGCGCGGCCTGTAACCTGCCGCTGATTGCCTCGGGCGGCGCCGGTGACATTCAGCATTTTATTGACGTATTTTTACAAGCCGATGTAGACGGCGCTTTAGCTGCCAGTGTATTTCACAAAGGCATTATTCAAATCAGCGATTTAAAACAGCAGCTTAGAGCAAGCGGTGTGGAGATCAGGCCATGAGCAGCATTGTCGATAACGACAGCATTGAACAATTAAAGTGGCCAGCCGATGGTTTGTTGCCGCTCATAGTCCAGCACGCCATTTCCGGCAAAGTGCTGATGCAGGGCTACGCCAATAGCGACGCACTGCGGCAAACCTTAAAAACCGGTCAGGTGACTTTTTTTAGCCGCAGCAAACAGCGGCTCTGGACCAAAGGCGAAAGCTCGGGCCATTTTTTAACCCTACAAAGCCTGAGCGCTGATTGTGATTCAGACAGCCTGCTGGCGCTCGCCCTACCCGACGGCCCGACTTGTCATTTAGGCACCGAAACCTGCTGGGACAGCCAAACTGCAAACGGCGCGAACAGCCCGAGTTTAAGTTTTTTAACTGACCTGGAAGCTGTGATAGCACAGCGCCAACACGCCGACCCAAAATCGAGTTATACCGCGAGCTTATTCAACCGCGGCGTCAAACGCATAGCGCAGAAAGTCGGTGAAGAAGGTGTGGAATCTGCTTTGGCAGCCATGGCAGGCGACAGGGAAGAACTGAAAAACGAAGCTGCGGATTTGATTTTTCACTTGCTGGTGCTGTTAAGATCGCAAGATTTGCAGCTGAATGATGTGATTGAGGTTTTAAAAAGCCGGCATCAATAAAGAGCTTTTGCTCTGAAGGCTTTTATGAATCACTTGCTGCATTTGTGGCAAGTGATTCACCCGTTAAGGTTTTTCTAAGTCTGTACGAAGCTAAATTACGCCCCCTACCAAGCACAAAAACACTGATGTTTTACTCGGCACGAACCACCACCGGCAACTACTACGTTCGCCCGTTCGCGCCTCCCGCGCTCACTCTTGAATGCTCACTCCGCAGCTCCAGGTGTTGGTTTATTGGCAAGAGAAAGTACTGACCCATTGGTTTTCCTATCTAGGGTCATTCTTTTTTCTCACTCAATCTAATCTGAACAGTCCCTGTTCGCATTATTTCAGTTTTTGCTAAACCTATTTTCATATCTTGAAAATAACCATTAAAAAGATTCTGCTCCTGACTCTTAACCGCGTAAACAAAACCTATTTTACTATATTTACCAGCATCACCGGAACTTGGTATTTTATATATATAATAGAGCACTGAATGATTATCAAAACGAATAATCTCGGCAGACTCAGAATACCAGTTATTCATAGTCGTTCTATCATTATTAAAATCAGTCAACTCACCACCAATTAGGCGAAATCCATTTATTGTATTTATTATCTTAACATTACCCACACGTTCCTTTTCAACACCGTCATCACTAAATTTAATCTTTATCATCCAATTCAAATCTGGTATATCAGAATTTTTCACGGCAGGTATAAACCTAAATATAAAAGAAAAAAACTTTTCTTTACCAAAGTAAACAATTGCAGCGAAAACAATGACGAGCGCGGCATTCAAAATATCAGCGTAATCACCAAGAGGAAAAAGTTTTATAAAATACCGAATCAACTCCGCAGACAAAAGAAGAAAAATCATTGCCTTAACTGTATTTTTTTCATTAGAATTGTATTTCATTTTTTTGACTTCCTTTTCAATTCAAACACTGCAATAGAATGATTCCTCGAGTAAAAATCCACTTTCAATTTATCATGATAGTTATAGTCTGCTGGTAATAAAGGTTCTTTCATTTTAGTGACTTTTAATCCAGCATCAGAAGCCGCATCGAATATTTGTTCAAAACTGTATTTATTGAGATGTATCACAGCATCTTTTCCAAGAAAATCAGCCTCATACTTTTTATTTCTATTGTTATCTCCACTTAAATAACCAGTATCATTTTTAGAGACAGCGAATAACCTCTCCGGATGTAATGATGATGTAACAATCCTACCTGACCTACCAAGCATTTCTTCCATTTTTTTAAAAGAGCTTCGAAGATCATCAAAATAACCAAGCATAAATGTTGCGAGTACAAGATAAAAATCCCTGTCATTATGATAATCCATTAACTTGACAGGTTTAAAATCAATATTATATGTACCATGCCCACTTGAAACCCCACAATATTTCCTAGCAGCATCAATCATAGTTTCACTAGGATCAATCGCGACGACATTAGCGCCCATTTTATAAAAAGATTTAGTATAAACCCCAGGACCGCAGCCAACATCCAGCACGTTAACCCGCTTAAAGCTTTTTATGTCCTTAATAAAATCTCTAACAACCGGAGATTCAATATGTTCATTAAACAGTGCACCTTCAGTCAATCGAACTTTAATATACTCAGAACTGAAATTGTCATATATATCAACATTAACATCTAGCTCCATCTGCTTCAACGCAACCTCCTTGATGTGTACAGATACAAAAATAATTCTTAGAAAACCAAAACAGAGTCGAAAACGATGAGTAAACGATGAGGGTCAGGTCTTGCGTTTTGCCTCAATCGATTCTGGAGTCGCAAAAAAAAGTGGATGGTCGTTAGTTGGATTTGCAGTGGCCGAAAGCCGAATCTAACTCAAGTCCCAAACATCCTTTTCTGGCAACCTTAGTACTGTAGTACCTTGTTTTTAGATAAGTTAAATCAGCTTTGATAAAACACCAAGCACTTTTTGGGAACTGGTTACGCAACACAAAACAACGTTGGTAAATTTCAGTTTTACCGGCTTTTAATACAAACCATAAAAACCAATCCCCTGCGCCAGCGCTTTCCCTCCCCGTTTAGCCGAGCCGATAAAAATTGAAAGTTTGAGGTTTTAAGACGCCAACTGTTTGAGACGGCTGACGTTAGCAGCCGTCGAGTTTTGGCGGCGCCTCAAACTTTTGATTTTTAGCGGGCTTTCGA
>NZ_JAVBXS010000079.1 GCF_030824435.1 Rheinheimera sp. | reverse complement strand
AGTCAGTAGCGCAGACAACAATAAAATGGTGGTTTTCATCAATAGGCGTCCCTGTATAAAAGTGGTGAGCCATCGACGTTAACACAAGGTTACTTTTTATGGTCGGTACAGCGGCCCGTTTTTCGGCAACGCTCAGAACAATATTTCACCTGTTCCCAGTCACGCTGCCATTTTTTGCGCCAGCTAAAAGATTTGTGACAACAGATACAAATTTTTTCCGGCAGATGCAGTTTGTGATGCGCCATCTGAATTGATTCTGAATAAAAACATGCAGGTGAATACGAACAAGGCGGGGCTTGGATCGGCCCGGCAGCAGGAAAAAGCCGGGCTGAGAAACTTTAAGAATCGAGGTAAGGACGACCTGACATCATTTGTTGTGCCAGTTGCAATTCGGCTTCACTGTCAGATAACTGCAACTCGCCAAACTGCACGTCAAACTGAATTAAATCGTCTTCCGGCATATTCTGCGCAATCAGCTTGTCTGGTACCTGACCTACCTGACGATACGCATTAATAGCCACCTGTGCCGCCTGCTCCATCAGCATAAAAAAGTAACCTAAAGGGAAGGTGCGGAACACTTCGTGGTCCAGCTGCGCCCAACCTAATAAATCACCACTGATGCTGCCATCGGCGTGATCGGTAAACAACAAAGAAACGGCGGGGAATGGTGGGTTTTCACCTGAGTTATATTCTTCGACATCCTGCTCGTTAAATAACAACACATAACCAAATGCCGGGCAGCCTTCAGCGTCCATATCGTCAAAGGCAGCGTCGTACACTAAAAACAGGCGTTGATCTGACATCGGTTGGGTCCGCAAACTAAAGGGCGCATATTCTACCTAAGGCAAAGCCAGAGCTAAAGGATAAATTAGCCTGAGCTGCCGTTTTTTTCGGCGTTGTTGCCTTTGTTAAAATGGTAAGGCTTGAGGTACTTTGGGTATTTCCAACAACATCGTCAAAAGTTGCAACAGTAAAGCCTCGTTTTCATTGGCATTTTTATCTGCCATCACCGCAGCTTCCAGCATTTCTGCCAGTTGTTTTTTCAGCATAGGTGCAGTGTGAATTAAATCCGGCAATATCAGTTGCAGGCTGTCAGGGTTGACCTGGGGTTGGGGTGTTTCTGCACTCAGCGTCAAAGCCGCTAAACCTGCTTGCCAGGCAGCTGCAGGTTCAGCACTTTGTAACGCACAGAGACTCAGCAGTTGCAGTGCTGGTGTTTGTATCTGATGCAGGCGGCTGAACCGGTCTTTTTTATGCAATAAATCGGCATCAAACTGGGTGCCGACACTGTGCTGTAAAAAGGCCAGCAGGCATGATTCCAGCAAGTCCTGCTGACCATCGGTATTGATCATGGCCTGACACAGTTCTTCCAATTGACGGAACTGCGATGCTGACAACAACTTCAGGCTAGGGGCTGCTAATTGCACCAATTGCAGTTTTTGCAGTGGCCGTAATAACAAAATCTGATCATAAAGTTTATCCACATCTTGCAATAAACTTGCACTACCCAGTTCTTTGATCAGGTGCCAGTGTTTACTCAGCTGTGCCGGTTGTACCAGACAAGCACATAATAAGGCCGGTGCAGAAGGCGGATGCTGGCTGCTATGCAATAACAAGGCGGGCAAAGCCGTCAGTACAGCCGATGCCTGTGGCATTTGCTGCAAAACCGGATTCATACTGGCCGCAGCCTTTGTGGTCGTTGTGCTGCTGGTTGTGCTCTGGCGCTGGTTGCGTTGTTTTAACTGCTCAGCCGTCGGAAACTGACCCAGCCAGGAGGGTTCAATTTTTTTAATACGATCTGTTAAAGGCGGATGAGTGGCAAAGAGGCTGGTCCAGCGGCTGACGGCTTCACCAAAAAACAGATGACTCATTTCATCGGCATTGGGGTTGCGTACTCTGCTGCCCATACTGGCAGCGCCAATGGCTTTCAGCGCTCCGGCAATACCTTGTGGGTTACGGGTAAATTGTACTGCACTGGCGTCGGCCAGAAATTCACGTTGCCGGCTGACGGCAGCTTTAATCAGGTTGCCAAAAAACGAACCCAGATAACCCAATACCATTAAGCCCAAAGCCAGGCCAAGTAAACCACCACCATTGTTTTTACTGCGACCAGCGCTAAACACAGCACCAGTACGGCCACCGCTTCGCAGCAGGTAATAACCGGCATGGCCAATAAATAAGATGCCATGCAACAGGGCAATCAGCCGGATATTCATCCGCATATCACCGTTCAGAATATGGCTGAATTCGTGTGCCACCACGCCTTGTAATTCATCGCGGCTGAGTAAATCCAGACAACCTTGCGTCATACCAATGACAGCGTCAGCCGGTGAATAACCGGCAGCAAAAGCATTGATGGAGTTTTCCGGTAACAGATACACAGGAGGTACTGGCACGCCGGCGGCAATGGCCATTTCGGCCACCACATTGAGCAGCACTTTTTGTTGTGGGCTGGCCATTTGTGGATCCAGCCGTTCTCCGCCCAAAGCTTCAGCGACCACCCGGCCACCTTTATTCAGTTCTGCCTGTTTTGACAGAATAACCACAGTGATCACCAACAACATCAGCAAAGTGCTGATACTCATGGCTTTCCAGGGCAAGGCAGACCAAAACTGCGGATGTTGCGGATTAAATAACAGCGTGGTTTGTTCAGGCTCAAGTACACCAAGGGTGATACAAAGCAGCACATTAGTCAGCAATAATAAGGACAACACCGCCAGACTGAATAAAACCACCAATAATCTGGTGTTGCGTCTGGCTTGATCCTGCGCCTGAAAAAAATCGACCGCCATTTGGGTTAAAAACTCACCTTAGGAGCAGCCTGAATGGCAGCAGTGTCGGCAAATTCCAGCAATTTGGCATCTTGTTGATGGCCAAAAAAACCAGCCAATAACACAGGAGGAAAACTTTGTTTGTAACTGTTGTAGGCCGTTACGGCGTCGTTAAAGGCCTGACGGGCAAAAGACACTTTGTTTTCAGTTGAAGTGAGCTCTTCTGACAACTGCATCATATTTTCGTTGGCTTTCAGATCCGGGTACGCTTCCATCACCATATTAAATTTGCTCATGGCACCTTGTAGTGTGGCTTCGGCACTGGCCAGATGACTGATGGCGCCTGCATCAGCAGGATTATTGGCCGCCACTTTTAATTCAGCAAAAGCGGCATTGCGCGCCTGAATCACAGCTTCCAGTGTTTCGCGTTCATGCGACATATACCCTTTGGCTGTTTCCACCAGATTAGGGATCAGGTCATAACGGCGTTTCAGTTGCACTTCAATCTGAGCAAAGGCATTTTGAAAACGGTTTTTCAGTTTAACCAGCTGATTAAAAATGCTGATGACGTACAACAACAATAAGCCAATGACCAATAACGTAATAAGGCTGCTCATAATGTCTCCCTACAGGTGGATCCGGATGATTGCCGGTAATAAAAAAATTACTCTAGCACTGTTAACATTAAATTAATAGCAAGGCGGCAGCAACAGGAAAGACCGGAAAAGCACCAGGCGCGGGCTGCTATTTTTCTGCTGTTGGGCTACTATGGCGCAAAGTTGTTGTGGCCTGTTGTGGCCGGATTTATCTGTGGTTCCGAGGTTGTTATGTCTGATTTTAAACATATTTCTATTGCTGATACCTTTGAAAAGTTACAGCAAAAACAAGTGGTGATTGCCGATATCCGCGATGAACAAAGTTTCAGCGCTGCCCATATTGAAGGGGCTTACCACCTGACCAACACCAGTCTGCATCAGTTTACCCAGCTGCATGATTTCCACACCCCTGTTGTGGTGGTGTGTTATCACGGCAATTCCAGTCAGGGCGCGGCGCAATATCTGGCACAACAGGGTTTTGATGAGGTGTACAGCATGGACGGTGGTTTTGAAGGTTGGCGGCACAATTATCCTTTTACCAGCAGTCAGGAATAATACCGGATGTTAAAACTGGCTGAGCTGAATTCTGCCAGCGCCGCTCAGACTTTTGCCGATTATTGTGTCAGCCGTGGCTGGCATGTCAGCGTAGTGGTGCAAAACCCACAACAAGCGGAGTTGTTCAGCGCCCCTGACTGTCTGGAGCTGGTGCAACACGAACTGGTGTTATTTCTGCAAAACCCTGAACTGGATAAATACAGTCAGGCGGCCTGGAACCGCAATCAGCCATCGAGCGCGTCACAAAGCCTTGGTCTGACGGACATCTGGCAGCGTATGCGGCTGATGTCGGGGTTTGTCACCCAAAGTATTGCGTTTTGTTGTGTGCTGGTGTTTTTTGCCCAGCAAATCTGGCCCGGGCCTTTGTATCAGGGGCTGAAGTTTTTTGATGCAACAACTTATCTGCAGCATTGGTTCAGCTGGCGCTGGCTGAGTCCGGCGTTGTTGCATTTTTCGGCGGCGCATCTGGTATTTAACTTGTTAGCCTGGTGGTTGTTTGCCGGTCGTATTGAACGCCAGCTTGGCAGTTTTGTGTTACTGCGGCTTAGTTTGCTGGCAGCCCTGATCAGCAATACAGCGCAGTTTGTGCTGCAGGACAGCAACTTTGGTGGTTTGTCTGGTGTGGTTTATGCGGTGATAGGTTTTGTCTGGGTGTATGGCTGGCGTTTTGCCGCGCAACCGCTTCGGCTTGGCCACGCCGATATTATGATGGCGCTGCTGTTTTTAGGCTTGGGTTTTGCCGATATGTTGTGGGTTAATACCGCCAACTGGGCCCATTTGTTTGGCTTACTCAGCGGTATGCTGCTTGCCATGATACAACGCCGGCATTAACCGGCGTTTTTACTGTTGTTTTACTGATAAAGATATTTGGTAAATAACACGTCCTGCACTACTTCAGCACCAGTTTCTTTCTTTAATAACTCATTGAGATTACGCAATATTTTTAATCTTATTTCTTCGCGGCCAGTCAGCGATTTGATCATATCTTCCGGCTCTTTGCCAAAGGTGGCCACTATGGCGTTCAGAATTAAAGGTTCGTGGTGTTCAACAATAGGCAGAAACTTTTCATCTTTAATCATCAGCTCCATGGTCACGCGCACATAACCCAGGCTTTTTTGCCCTGTGGTGACATAGTTGGTGACAATATCCGGATCAAAACCGTAATAAACCACTTTAGGTTTGGCCGGAGCCTTGTCCTGCGCCAGTACAACTGAGCTTACTAATAATAAAAGCAGCGCAAATATGTTTTTCATCTAAACCACACTGAGATTAGTTTGATTCTTAAGGCTGACAAGTGTACCTGAGCCCGCCAAGGCTGGCTATCAGCAAACCACAATTGCGCCTGCCATTTTGTCAGCGCAGATTCTGTCTTTAGGCGCCCGTCAGGGTATTTGCAACAGCCGCTTTAACTATTACAACAGCTTTTTGTCTTTGCCAGCCCTGGTTGTTATTTTTACGTTTTGTCTGAGCGCTGGTTCAGCCCCTTGCTGAAAAAGCATTGTGAAGTTGTTATGATGCGGCCAGTTTTGGCAGTTGATATGTCACTTATGTCTGTAACTTCTGAAGATTTGTTTGGTTATGCCGGCTGGCGTTTGCTGGAGATGGCAGCTTGTCCGCCGTTATGGCTGCCCTGGTTGTCGGGGCAAGGTTCGCTGACCCGTCAGCTGAAAGCCTACAAACCGGGTTTTGCGCTGCAGCTATTACAACAACAGCAGCTGCAGTTACCGGCGCAACTGGCTGAGCGCTGGCAATGCCAGTATGGGCTGCGCCGGGAAGTGTTAATGTCACTGAATGGTCAGGCTGCTGTATTTGCGCAAAGCTGGTTGCCAACCACCACCCTGAATGCCTTACAGCCTCTGGCAACCCTGGGTGAACAACCTTTGGGTGAATATATCTTCACCCAGCCACAGTTAAGCCGTGGTGTGATTGAAGTGGCCTGTTTACCACAAGGGCTTGATCTGCCGGCGGCTCAGGATGTAGCTCAGGCTGAACTCTGGGGGCGACGTTCTTATTTTTCGCTGCAACAGCATGAGTTTCTGGTGCAGGAAATATTTTTAACCGGATGGCTGGACCCATGAAACTGCAATTAACTCTGACAAACTGGCAGTCCTACAGCAGGCTGATGCGGCTGGAAAAACCTATTGGTACTTTTTTGTTGTTATGGCCCACTTATTGGGCTTTGTGGCTGGCCAGTGGTGGTATGCCTGAGTGGTCTATGTTGCTGGTGTTTACATTGGGTGTAGTGCTGATGCGGGCCGCCGGTTGTGTGATTAACGATTATGCCGACCGTAATTTTGATGGTGCTGTTGAACGCACCAAACAGCGCCCGCTGGCAACAGGCGAAGTGAGCCCCACCGAAGCTCTGCAGCTGTTCGTGTTGTTATTGGTGCTGTCGGCTTTGTTGTTATTGTTGCTCGACTGGCGCAGTGCGGCTTTGTCACTGGTGGCTGTGCTGCTGGCGGCCAGTTATCCTTTTATGAAACGCATTACCCATTTGCCACAGGTGGTGCTGGGCGCAGCTTTTAGCTGGGGTATGGTGATGAGTTTTATGGCCATTCAGGGTCAGCTGCCATTATTGGTATGGCTACTTTATGCCGCTAATCTGCTGTGGACAGTGGCTTATGACACTTTTTACGCCATGGTGGATAAAGACGATGACGAAAAAATTGGCGTCAAATCTACTGCCAGATTGTTTGGCAAATACAACCTCTGGGTTATCGCTTTATTGCAGCTGGGGGCTCTGGCGTTGCTGGAATGGGCCGGTGCGCTGGCCGGTTTAGGCTGGCCTTTTAGTGTGGCTTTGCTGCTGGTGTTATTGCTGTTTATGCAGCAGCACCGTATGGCCAGAACAGGGAGGGAAGGTTGTTTCCGTGCTTTTTTACAGAATCATTATGTTGGCTTGGTTATTTTTATTGGCATAGTGGCCGGTCAGATGTTCGTGTAATTCCCTTCTTTGCTGTTTGAGCTGATGCAACGCGCCTTTGGGCGCGCCAGCAGGCCAATCCAACTGCTGTTGTGTTACGTATCACTTTTATTCCTTCTGCCGTTTTGAGGTCAGCATGTTGTTGTTACAGGGCCTGGGTTATGCCGGTTTATTGCCTTTTTTGTTATTAACGGCTTTGTGTTATTGGCCGCTTTTCCCTGAATTTGACGCCCTGGCCATGTTTCAGCGTTACAGTGCCATTATTTTGGGTTTTATGGCCGGCGTGTTATGGCCGGTCTGGTCGCAACAGGCCGCCCATAAAGCACTGGCACTTTTTGCAGTGGCTTTGCCGGTGATAAGTTTTGCTGCCGGATTATTGCCCGACAGCCTTTTGCTGCTGGTGGAGCTGCTGTTGTTTTTGGTGTTGCGAGTTGGCGAACGTTGGTTTGGGCTGGATGAGCAGTATCATCCGGTTTACCTGCAATTACGTAACAGGCTGACAGGGGTGGTGGTGCTCTGTCATGCGCTGTTGTTGTTTAATCTGTTGGCTTTATAGTGTAAATACCTGATTTGGGTAAGGTTGGGGTCGGTAATGCCAATAAACGATAGAGTGAAGCCTGGCTGAAAGTTTTTTCTGGTATCGCCTGTCTTGTTAAACAGCACACAAAAACAGCAGAGGGTAAAACCATGAAATTAAAAGGTCTGTTGCCAAGCTTATGGATTGGCAGTTGTTTTGCCGTTTTATTCAGCCACAGTGTGCTGGCGCAAAACAACGAACCACAAACAGCGATGGCGGCCACTATTTCTCAGGAAAGCATAGTGTTGGGTGCTGGTTGTTTTTGGGGAGTAGAAAAACGTTATCAGGCTTTGCCTGGCGTGATAGATGCAGTGTCCGGTTATGCCGATGGTCGCGGCGTGCAACCCAATTACCGGGCCATTACGGCGGAAAAACAACGGTTTAACCCAAATAACTTTGCTGAAGTTGTGCAGGTGACTTTTAACCCAAAGCTGATTAGCAGCAGACAAATTTTGCAGTTTTATTTTGAGCAACACGACCCAACGCAAAAAAACCGGCAGGGCAATGATGTTGGTACTCAATATCGTTCAATAGTGCTTTTTACTTCAGAAACACAACAACAAACAGCTGTGATGGTGCGGGATCAGTATCAGCAGCTGCTCAAAGCTGCAGGTTATGGTGACATAGTCACCGAGATTAAAGCCCTGACCAAATTTTACCCGGCGGAAGATTATCATCAGGATTATCTGGCGAAGAACCCCGGCGGTTATTGCCCGGATCACTCAACTGGTGTGCGTTTTGCCAGTTCGACCGAAAACACAACAGCAGAGCCTGAACCAGACAACAGTATGTTGTTACAAGGCCAGCAGATTGTGGTGATAGACGCGCCCGATTGCCCTTATTGTGAACAGTTTAAAAAAGCAGTAGCCAATGATTATCAGGGTACTATCCCAATGCATTTTCGCAGCGCACAGCAGCTGAAAGGTTTGCAGCTGAAAACCCCAACTTTTGCCACCCCCACTATTTTGTTTTTACAAAACGGCATCGAAGTTTTTGGCCGCCAGGGTGCCATGAGTGCCAAAGAGTTTTATCAGGCGTTGGGGTATTTTAAATTGGGCGATTCAGAAGCTTTCAGAGTGGCTTTTGACAAAGGTACCGATAACAGATTTTGCCAACAATATGAAATTTTTAAAAACACCCCGGACGGGGTTTTTATTGACAAACTCAGTGGTCAGCCGCTGTTTGATACCCGCGACCGTTTTGATTCCGGCACGGGTTGGTTGTCATTTCGCCGTACTGTAAAAGATGCGGTGATAGAAAAACCGGACAACAGCTATGGTATGGAGCGTATTGAAATCCGTTCAAAAAGCTCTGGTATTCATTTGGGCCATTTGTTTTACGACGGCCCCGATGGCAGCGCCCGTTATTGTATTAATGCCACAGTGCTGGAGTTTGTCCCCCGTGCTGGCGGAGTATAAAAACGGGAAAAGTAACTGAAGGTAAAGGCTAAGCAGTGCCCGTTGAGTGCTGTCAGCCGGGTACCACAGGCGCCGGCAGCTGTATTTGTGGGCATTGTAACCATAACTGCTGCCCAGCTTGCCACTTGAGTGGTTGGCCTGCTGTATAAGGCATAAAGGCAACAGGTGAAAACTGTACCAGCGCCTGAGCTGCTTCCAGCTGATAAGCCTGAGTTAAATCAAGTAGTTCGCTGTGTTGTTCACCTGGCAATAACAACAATAAGTCTTCTTCAGCAGGTTCGCCTCTTTTGGCTTTGGCGCCCTGATACAACAACTGCCGGCCTTGTTGGCTGATGTGTAAAAACTCACTGAACCAGGCATCCAGTGGGCTGTGCCAACGCAGCATCACCACAGCTTGTTGACCCTGATTGCTGAACTGAACCTTGAGTTGCCAGGGTGTATGTGTGGTACTGACGTCACATTGCAGCAGTGTTGTGGCCGCCTGGCCTGATGCTGACATAAATACTCCCTGCAGCAACAAAACAATAAACAGTATTTTTTGCATCTGAAAAAAACGGGTGATGGCAGTTGGTTCTACCATAACCCGTTGTTTGTTATTGCACCAGTGCAACAACTAAGCGGTGTGGCTTAGTTTTGCGCCGGAGTGTTTTCAGCAAAATATTCGTGGCTATCCGCGTTCTGAATAGCTTGTGCCGGGTTGCTGATGGCCAGCGACTTGGCTGCACTGTGGCCATAAGCCAGATCGTCAGTGCCTGCGACCACGTTAAAGTGGCTCAGCTCATGCACTATGGTGCCGCCTTTAGAGTCGGTACCGCTGGTTGGTGCTGTCCAGAAGGCATTACACAAATACACTTTGTACGGCTGGGTAGGGTACACATAAGCAAAATACGACTTTTTGCAGCTGCAGTCGAAGGTTAATGGCTGGGTATTTAACGCGCTGTCGATATTGTTAAAGTTACCACGTACTGTGCTCCAGCGGCCGGCGTCATAGTTACCAAACCAGGTTTTGTAACGTACTGAGCTGCTTGGGCTTGAGTAGCTGGTCAGGTAACCTTTGGCATCAGCCGACATGGTTTTGGCGGCAGCTAAACCGGCCAGAATAGAGGTTTGTTGCGTGTTGCTGCAACGGCCGGTAAAAGTCACGCCGTTCACTGTAGTGCCACCACCATCACCTGGTTTGGCAGTGGTCACTATGCCACCTTGTTTTGCTTCCAGATAAAAGTTAACAGGTGCTGAGCTGATACCGTCGATACCAAGGCGCGCCAGTTTTTTGTCCTGACCCGGGTTATTGGTAAATAAGGTATAAGATTCAGCATGGTAGCTAATTTCGTACTGGCCGGTTTTGCTTAAATCGTACAATGAAGACAATTCCACTTCATAACTGACACTTTGGCCACTTTTCAGCTGGATATAGTCTTTTTGTTGGGCTGCCGGTCTTTTGTAGTGAGCGCCCAGATATTCGGTTTCAACACCGTTCACTGACACTTTAAACAAAGCTTCTTCGACACCTTCGGCTGGGGTGTACCATTTTAAAACCCGTACCGGTACTGCTTCTTCGTTGGTCAGGGTAACCTGAACCTTCACATCTTCGGCAGAGGTAAAGTTGGTTTTGCTTAATGCCAGGCTGGCACGAATGCCATCAGCCAGCGCCTGAGTGCTAAA
>NZ_JAVBXS010000095.1 GCF_030824435.1 Rheinheimera sp. | reverse complement strand
CGTTTAAAGCCGCGAAAGGCATTGAACCAACCGCAGCCAAATGCTAATCCTGTGTTTTTTCCGGCGCCTTTGCCGGCATGTTTTCCGGTTTTGGCGGCCTGATTGATCGCAGCAATTTGCAACGGCAAATTTTATTTCGGGAAAGTGATATAGGTCAAAACAAAGCCGAAGTGGCAGCTTTGGCGCTACGGCAGCTGAACTCTGAGATTAAGGTTCGTGCTATTGCCGGTTATGCCGATCAGCCGCTGCTGCAACAGCTGGTGGCTGAACATCATTTGGTGCTGGATTGTTGTGACAACTTAACTACCAGGCTTTTGATCAATACCTGTTGTTATCAACAACAGGTACCGCTGGTGTCCGGTGCTGCTATCCGGATGGAAGGTCAGGTTTGTTGTTTTGCGATGAATGGCAACACAACAGCGCAAACCGCAGGGCAGGCAGATAGCACCAAGACGCAATTAGTTAACGAGCAAAACAATGATCAGCAGCCTTGTTATCAGTGTTTGTGTCTGAGTGTTGCCGGGCAGCAGCTCAGTTGCCTCGAAGCCGGTATTTTGTCACCTGTGGTTGGGGTGATTGGCAGTATGCAGGCGCTGGAAGCCATTAAAATTCTGTCAGGTTGTGGCACTGCACTTTTTGGCAAGTTATTGCTGCTGGATGCCAAATACAGCGAATGGCAAACCTTTCACATTAAAAAACAGCCGCATTGCCCTTGTTGCGGCAGGCCGCCAAAACCGGAAAACATGCCGGCAAAGGCGCCGGAAAAAACACAGGATTAGCATTTGGCTGCGGTTGGTTCAATGCCTTTCGCGGCTTTAAACGAAAGTGAACAACCGGCTTTCTGTCCGTTTAATGCCCGGTCTTGTGTTTGCCAGGCAAAATATCCTGTTGAATATGCTGTAATAATTTATACGCTTGTTGCAAATCACAATCTTCACCGTCGCGTTTTTTATAACCAAAGCTGGTCAGCTCCAGATGCCAGGTTGGCACCACCTGCTGTTGTGCCAGTGTCTGACGCACACAATTCAGCGCACAACCGTCGATGGCCAGAATATCGCGCCCCGATTTGGCTATTTTTACCAGCTGTTTTACCTGACCACCGACACCTGCAATACAAGACATCTGGGCTATACCTTCTCTATCCAGCACCACGGCCAAATCGTTGGCCAGCTGCGCCACATTTGAGCAGCCTGAGCAGGCATACACTAAGGGTTTGTGTTGTGCTGCTGTAGTTTCGTCAGTGCTTACAGATGATGTTGGCATCGTGGACTCCGCTCTGGTTGGCCTGTTGGATCAGAGCCTGAGTCTAAGCAATGGGATTTGTCACAACTTGATATAAATCAAGTCAAAGCCGCGGCTACTCATACAGAGGTATCAGGAACTGCAGTATTTGATGAGGAGCGGCAAATAGCAGTTCTTCTGCGAGTTTTAACGACAAGGCTCTGCTTTCTAAAGCTTGCTGGTATTTAGTTTGTTCATAAACCAGCACAAAAAAACTGATGCCAAGCAGCACTACTATCAACAACATCAGGTAAAGCACAGTCTGGAATCTGGTTGGTTTGTTTAGTCATAGTCCCATATTCATAGTCCCATATTCATAGTCCCAAGAAATCTCCATATCATGCCAAATATTCAACCCATCCCAGCCAGTGCAGTCTGAACGTCATGTTTAGTGGTTAAAGTTGTTTGGCAGCTCAGGTTTTATGAAACAAATACACCGCATTGCGTCCATTACGTTTAGCGTGATACATAGCCTCATCACCAAACTTCATTAAATCACGGCTGTTGCCGGCATGTTCCGGATATAACACCACACCAATACTGGATGAAATATGCAGTTCCACACCATCATCCATCACAAAGGTTTGTTCCATTTGAGCGCGGATTTTTTCTGCAACCTGTAATGCGTCATCTTGGGTGTTGATGTCCGGCAGCAACACAATAAATTCATCCCCACCAACCCTTGCCGGTGTATCCGACTGACGTAAACAGCACAACATGCGCTCTGCCACCTGCCTGAGCAACCAATCGCCGGCGTCGTGGCCTTGTATGTCATTCACTTGTTTAAATTTATCCAAATCAATAAAAAGCAGCGCCAGCTGTTGCGGTTTTCTGTCAGCAACCAGTAGCAACTGATTCATTCTTTCTTCTAATAAGCGCCGGTTTGGCAAAGCTGTTAAAGGGTCGTAATAAGCCATACGTTTAATAGTGTCCTCGGCCGCTTTACGCTCAGAAATATCGCGGGTAACGCCAACAAGTTGTTTTGGTTGACCGTCGCTGCCAAGAAGCACTCTGGCCACGACTTCAACCGGCACCATATGTCCGTCTTTATGCTGCAATTCCATTTCCAGCTTTAGATCCAGTTTTGAATAATCTCCTTTGGCTATGCTGGCATACAGCCGTTCTAACTCAGCGTTCACCTTATTATTGTCTTGTGAAGCAAACTGACTGATGTTCAGGTCAGTGAGTTCTTCGGCGGTATAACCACGCAAACGTTTGACCGAGGGGCTGCGGTAAATAAATTTCAGCGACGGTAATTCCGCCACCCAGATCACATCATTGCTGTTTTCTACTACCAACTGATAACGCTGTTGTACTTCACGCAGTTGCTCTGCCATCCGGGCTTTTTCCACGATAAAAGCGGTGAGCTGCGAATATTCTTCAATCAACCTTAATTCGTCATCATCGGGTACAGCGCTGTGCTGGTGGTAAATGGCAAAGGTACCGAGAAAGTGACCACGGGAGTCCATAAAGGGCTGCGACCAGCAAGCCCGTAAACCTGCCGCCAGCGCATCGTCTTTAAAATCCCGCCAGAAAGGATGGCTGCTGATATCTTCAACAATAACCCGGCTTTTGCGTGCTGCCGCTGTACCACAGGACCCAACTCCTTCAGCTACGGAAACTTCTTTGGTGACCTCACGCCAGGACAGTGCAATGCTGGGAGAAGAGGCATGTTGTAGTGTTTTGCCATCTTCCGACACCAGTAAGACCGAACATAAAATACCAGCGTGATGGGATTCGATAATTTTCATCACTTCATCAAGCAGTTCTTTCATCGACAAGCCTGAATTCAGATCTGCAAGCACTCTGTTGTAAATATTCAGAAAATGGTTACGGTAAGCTAACTTTTTTTCGGCAACATCACGTTGGGCTGATAAGTTTTGTAATTGCAGCCGGGTTTGTTGCAACCATGCCATTACACTGTCACTTGAAAACGAAGGGTTGCTTGTGCTGTTGCTGGTAAAATCACCTTGCCCCAATGCAGCCAATTGTTGTCTTAAGGTATAAGGGGCGGCGCCCAACACTTTTTGCAATGAACGGTAGCTAAACCACAGCAGTGCCAACCACAACAAACCTGAACTGGCAAAGACCCAGCGCGCGACATTGGCGGCATCAAGGGAACGTTTCAGCGAATCTGCTGTGCGCTGTTCAATCAAAGTGGTGAATGCATCAATGGGTTCTAAAATAGCCAGTTTAAATCTGTCGTAGTTGGCATCAAACACCATCTGACGGGCCTGTTGTTTTTGTGCTTCTGTTGTGGCTTGCCCAAATATCCGGATGGCATTTAATTCGATGTCAGACAACTGTCTGGAATGTTCAAATGCCAATGTCAGCAATTCATTTTCTTTGCGGCCAAAAGCAAAAATTTTTGCTCTTTGTAAGGCATTTTCTTTTTGACTGCCTACTGCACTTGGCGCTACGCCACCATAAATCACCAGATCCCAATAGATATAGGGGCTTTCAGGCCTGGCTTTTTCCCCATCACGAATTGCCATCAAGTCCAGATATAATTGCCGGTATTTATCATCGCCGGTGGTGATGTAGTTACGCACCATTTTGGTCAGGGTTTCACTGGAATGGCGAAATTCATCTGCTATTTCAAAAGCGTCCAGTCTGGCTTTGGCCGATTGTTCGACTTGTTTTTCTGCCTGCACATAAGCTCTGAAAGCAAAAATAACCAAAAAGAAGGTGATGCTAATCGCAATAATCCAGGCCAGCTGGTGATTTTTGTGTTTTGCATTAAATGGCATGTTAAAGCCCCTTTTGATTTATCGGCAGATCAAAAGCTACCCGGTAATTGCTCAACAGGAACTGGCTTGCCCAATAAATAACCCTGAAAACAATGGCAACCGGCATCAATTAAAAAATGCAGTTGCTCCGTTGTTTCAACACCTTCAGCCACCACCTCAAGTTTCAGACTGGACGCCAGAGAAAGGATGGTGCTGACAACAGAAAAGTCTTCTGCACTGTTCAACATGTTGTTCACAAAAGAACGGTCAATTTTTAAGGTATCAATAGGTAATTTGGTTAAGTAACTTAACGACGAATAGCCGGTACCAAAATCATCCAGCGAAAAGTGCACTCCGAGTTGCCGCAGTTGTTTCATGGCATTGATGGTGTCTTCTACATCAGCCTGCAACATACTTTCAGTGATCTCAAGTTTCAGCAGCGCAGGCCTGGCATTGTAGTTTTGCAGTGCCGTTGTGACGGTTTTAACAAAGTTAGGCTGTTGCAACTGCCTGGCACTGACATTCACGGCTATTGTCCATTCACAGCGACCCGCATCCTGTGACCACAACTGTAACTGCCGGCAAGCTGTGTGCAGCACCCAGTTTCCTATCGCTAAAATAAGATTTGATTGTTCAGCCATTGGAATAAATTGGTTCGGAGACACCATGCCCAGCAGTTCACTCTGCCAGCGCACCAAAGCTTCAACACCAATCACTGCTTTTGCCTGATTAAAAATTGGCTGGTAATGCAACCTCAATTCATTTTTAGCGATAGCCAACGTCAGCTCACGCAACATTTCACTGCGTTTATTCAGCATCGATTGCAGCTCAGGATCAAAGAAACTGACCTGATTTTTACCATGTTCTTTGGATTGATACATGGCAATATCGGCTTGTTTCAGAAACTCGGAGGCATCCCGGCCTGAGCTGTCAAATAGCGTCAGACCTATACTGGGGGTCACTGTTATACTGTGGTCGTCGACCACAAAAGTACCTGACAGACGGGCACGAATTTGTTCGGCCTGATCAGCCGCCAGCTCCGAAGCATGTTGCCTTGATGATGAAAGACCCGCCATCAGTACCACAAACTCATCGCCGCCGAGCCGCGCAGCAGTCTGGGTGGCACCTATCTGATGCTGTAATCGCAGCGCGACTTGTTTTAGCAGTTCATCACCTGCTGAATGGCCAAGTGAATCGTTGATATCCTTAAAATTATCGAGGTCTATCAGCAATAAGGCATGAAAAAACGCGGTGTCCGTCGCGGGTTCATTAAACAATTTTTCCAGTTTTTCTTTTAATAATCTGCGATTGGGTAAGTTGGTCAGTTCGTCATAATAGGCCAGGCGTTTTGCCTCTTGTTCTGCCATTCTCCGCTCGGTAATATCGGCACGTATGGCGATATACTGCTCCGGTTTACCTGCGGAATTCAGAAAGGGCACTATGGTGGTATTTACCCAATACAAACTGCCATCTTTTGTTTTATTACATATTTCGCCATGCCAGATATTGCCTTTGGAGATGGTTTGCCACATGTTTTTAAAAAATGCCTGTGGATGATGACCAGAATTAATCAACCGATGGGAACGCCCCAGCAGCTCTTCTCTGGAATATTTTGAAATGTCACAAAATTTATTATTGACCGCAGTAATAATGCCTTTTGCATCGGTAAAGGCCACTATGGCATGTTCATCCAGCGCTTTTCTTAACTCTTCGGTTTCGCGCAAGGCGGCCATTTTTACCAGTTCAGCCTGTTCTTTTTCAGTGGTATCCACCACAAGACAAAGCACAGTTTCAATCACAGCCTGCTCGTTTGGTTCAGGCACAATAATAACGTCTCTATGCACTGTTTTTTCATCAGGGTAAGTGTATTCAAACTGAAATCTGACCATGTCACCGCCAAACGCCAGACGCAATTTTTCGGAGAAAAATTCGGTTAAGTCTTTGGGCAAAGTCTCTGAAATATGTTGACCAACCGGGCTTTGTTGAAAAAAGCCGGAGAGCTGGTGCATAAAAGGATTGATAAACACATATTGTAACGATGAGTTAAAACGCATTATACCCAGCGGAATATTTGCAACTATCGTTTGCAGCTCTGCATCTTTTTTCCGGGTTCTGGCATCAGCGATTTTGGCGAGTTGATAAGGACGTTTCAGCTCAGTCCAGTAGATTGCCGCATAAATAAAAACTGCAGAACCTATTTTAAACAGATGGCCAATCAGCAAGCTGAAATCTGAAGGTGTGACATAATTGGTCAGGGTCAGAGCACAGCAGGCCATACAATAAGATGACCCGGCAAAATACAATTCCTGACTACGGCCATTCCCACGATAACGACGCCAAAATATAAATGCCAGAACGATATTCGCCAGAAAAAGACCATATTCAATATTGGTTTTAAAAGGGGTGACACCAGTGCCGGGGTCAAAAGTGGCAGGAAACAAGGCTAAATGATAAAGCCCCGCATATGACACAACCGCAGTCAGTGAAATTGCCGCCAATAGCCAAAAACTTTTGCGGCCACTAAAGCGAAAATGACAGGCAAGAGCTGTCATGATCAACAACTCGACAATACGTCCTACAAGCCAAAAAAATATCGATTTTTCCGGCGAACTTTCGCTGACAAGTAATGGCATGCCTTTATAAGAAAGTGCGTGAATATAATCAATAAGTGCAATAGCGGTAAAACCAAACACCAGCATATTGGTAAAGCGGCTTGTTGCCCCATCCAGGCGCTGAAACAAAATAGCGACAATGGACACAGAAACAAAAATGGACAATAACTCCAGCGTCAGGTGAACAACCCATAAGTGTTCAGTATCCAGTTTATTCAAATAAAGCGGTGGTAATGCTATTGCGCTTAATGCCAGAGCTATGGTCAGGGCAAAAAACATCAAGATCCCGGCTTTACCGACCCTAAAGTTGCTTATTGTCATTTTGTTATTCTCAATAGCGACACATTTGAAAGCATCGGCCAACAGCTAACGCTTAAAGCGCACCACCAACTCGTGTAATTCCTCCGATGTTGACTTCAGCAAAGTGATAGAGCCCGAAGTTTGTTGTGCACTTTCGGCGCTGGTGCCTGCCAAATCGGCAATGCTCACCACTTGTTTGTTAATGTCATCAGCAACATGAGCTTGCTGCTCTACGGCTGCAGCCATTTGCGTGGACATATGTGCAATTTGTTCCACAGCTGCTGAAATGCCCTGCAGCATCCGGCCGCTTTCAAGCACCTTCTCCAGCCCTTCATCTGACGCCTCTGCACCCGCCTGAGCTGTATGCACCGCATTTTGTGCTTTGCTGGTCAGTTGATGAATAATGGAATAAATTTCCTGAGTGGATTGTTGGGTTCTTTTGGCAAGATTGCGAACTTCATCAGCAACCACCGCAAAACCCCGTCCCTGATCACCAGCTCTGGCGGCTTCTATGGCAGCGTTCAGCGCAAGCAAATTCGTCTGGTCGGCGATTTGTTCAATAATTTGTGCGGCTTGTGCTATCAGAGAGGTTTGATTGGATACTTCAGCCACTGAATGACTGATATCTGTTACTGTATCCCGCAGTTTTTCAATGGACAGTCTGGTTGTTTCGGCTATCTGGTTGCCTTTAATGGCTAAATTATTGGCGGTTTCGGCATGGCCAGCTGTGTCAGCTACATGTTTTGACACCTCAGCAATAGTACTGGTCATTTCATTCATTGCGGTGGCAACCTGGAAAGTTTCGGCTTGTTGCCTTTCAATATTCTTACAGGTTGTTTGGGTTAGCGTAAAACCTGCTTCTGACTCTTTTGCGACATTCAGTGCTGCATTTTCGATACGGGTAATTACAGTTCCTAAATGGGCGTTTTGACTTAAAATAGCCACTTTTAACAGCCCCAGCGCTCCCGTTGACGAGGTATAAGATTGCGCCGCAAGCTCGTGTGAAAAACTAAACTTCAGCATTTCATTCAGCGATTGTATTGTTGTTTTTGATGGACATCATAGTCGCATAAACAATCACAGAGGCAAGAAGGGCAATTTCAGACGCTGCCTGAAAACCCAAAGCCAAAATAAAAGCTGCCGCTAAAATTGCACAAAGCAGAAACGAATTCTCAAAAGAAATGGGCCAGGATCTGGTCTTTTTACCGGCATTAATCCGGGCATAAAGGCCTTCTGCCCTGACGACATCTTCCCGCTTTGGGCAAGATCGGACAGATTCGTAACCTACAACTTTTCCTTTTTCGGTCACTGGCGTGACATATGCGTCCACCCAATAATAATCACCGTTTTTACAGCGATTTTTTACCAGGCCCATCCAGGGTTTACCGGCTTTCAGATGTGACCACATCACCTCAAAAGCAGCAGCCGGCATCTCAGGGTGCCTGACAGTATTATGAGGCTGGCCAATCAGTTCGTGTTTTTCAAAACCGCTGACATCCACAAAAGCATCATTACATTCCACAATGTTACCTTGAGTATCAGTGACGGAAATAAGTTTGGTTGCAGCCGAGAAGGTTTTTTCTTTTGTGGTGATGGGTTGATTATTTCTCACACTAACTCCTTTGGATACTACTCCAGATATCCAACAAGGCTAGTATGAATTTAGGGAATGGACTAATTAAAACTTCAATTTTTTTAATAAAATCAGTTTGTTAAAGAAAGAATCGCAACTTAACCTCTGCGCATTTACATCTTTTACATTGCTTATATTTATTCGCTGCAAATCTAAAATTAAGGTACTTCTGAGTAGGCTCAGCCAAGTCAAAAATGCAAAAACCAGCCGTATGGCTGGTTTTTTCCGTCTAATTAGCAAAAGTTGGTTTTAACCCGGTCTGCCATCTGCTCTGTCGCTGGTTAAAATATGGGCGTAACAATAACAAAACAGGCCATAACCCAGCACCCAGCAGCCAATCGCCAGTAGCAATAATGTTTGTGTTTTGTCAGGCCACAGCAGCAGTAACAGGCTGCGGCAAATGCCAGCTGCTACCACCAGCACAAAAGCCGGCACCATCAGAGCGGACACCTGCAAAGGCCGGCCTGTGTGGCCTAAAGATACCCGCGCCATCATGGCGATAATCATCGAACCCATAGCACCGGCGGTCAGCGCATGTAAAGCGGTGCTTTTTAGCACTACATGACCAAACAGGCTGATGCCACTGTAATGCAAAGCAAATAAAGCAAGACCAACTGGAATAAACCAATAAGCCAGATGCAAAGACCACAGCAGTGGCACTCTGACCGCGATCCAGATTTTCCAGCGCCAACAACGAATGGCTAAAAACAGTGCCGCCAGTGCATACAAAGTTGCAATCAGCGGGTGCGGTAAAAAATTTTCCAGTTTTAAAAACTGCTGAATAAACACCAGCCACAAAAGCCCAAGCGCCAGGCGGTCAAGCCACAATAACGGCTCTACCTTTTTTGTTTGGGTGCCATTGGCGGTAAACATTGGCAGTACCCGGCCACCCATAATGCTCATCACTAAAGTCAGTAACATCACAGCGCTGTAAAGGCCATGTTGTTGCAGCATATAGTCGTTAAAATACAAACCGGCGAAGCTGACGGCATTGCAGAGTGTCAGTAGTATCAGCACTGGTACAAAAAACAAATTGCGCCACTGGCCTATCGCAAAAATGGGTTTGGCCAGCAGCACCGCCGCCAGAGGTAAAAACAATAAATCCACCAGCGCCACTAACCAAAGCGGCAAAGCTGCGCCAAATAACATCAGCAGCCTTGCAGCCAGCCAGCACAATACCAGTACCAATAAAGGTGTGCCGTGGGGTGCGCGCAGGCCAGTCCAGTTTTGCATGGCGGTTAATAAAAAACCGGCCACTATGGCGCAGCCAAAACCAAAAATCATTTCATGGCTGTGCCAGAACAGAATATTGCCAACAGGGGACAACTTGACCTGGCCAAACAGCGCCAGCCCCCATAATAAGATGGCAACACAACCAAAAGCGCCACCCAATAAAAACAAGGGCCGAAATGCCAGCCGAAGCAGTGGTGGAATTTTAAGTTCTGTTGTGAGATCAGTGATTTGCATTATGTGTTCCCGTCTTAAATGGCTGCTGATGTTGCTCTGCAGTTTCGTCATCCGTTAATAAAAAATTATGTGCCCGTGCAGCGGCCAGCTCCCGTTGATATAACTCACGCTGGTTGGCAAAAAACATCAAAATCATACAAAAAGCCAACACGCCGTATAGCAACATAAAACAGGCGGTATGAATACCCAATAAGTCTTGTGATAAACCAAACAACAACGGCAAAGTACAACCACCCAACGCCCCGATAGCGGCCACCATACCACCGGCAGCGCTGAGTTCGTCCGGGTAATAATCGTAAATGGTGCGAAACACACTGGCGCGGCCCAGGCCCTGCGCAATACCAATCACAAAAATCAATAAGGTAAAAAGCCAGAGGTTAATATTAATTTCCAGCACCACTTCTTTTTCAATACCGTGGATCACCAGACTGGTGGGCGGGTAACTTAAAATAAATAAACAAATCAGACAGATCCAAAACACACTCCAGTTCACAGCCCGGCCACCATAACGGTCGGCCAGCCAGCCGCCCAGGGCACGCACCATGCTGGAGGTGGCGACAAAAAACAAGGTAAAAGCCATGGCGTCAGCGGCACTCAGCCGATAAGCCTGCATGTAATATCGGGGCAACCACAGCAGCAGCGCCAGAAAACTGCCAAAGACAAAATAATAATAAAGCGAAAAACGCCACAGCCTGGCATCTTTTAACAACACCAAACTACGTTGCCAAAAACTGCGTTGCCAAACACCACTTAGCTTGGTGTTTTGTGTGTTGCTGCTGGCAGCAACCGGATTGATTGGCTTATTGCCGGGCAGCAAAGGCGCAAACAAATAAAAAACAATCAACACCAAAAAGGTCAGCAACGCATAACTGGCGCCTAAACCAAAAGGCAAGGCCATATTGGTTAAAAGGGGCACCAACAATAAACTTAAGGCGGCGCCGGCATTACCAACGCCAAAAAGCCCCATAATGGTGCCTTGTTGCGCTGGCGGATAAAACGCCGACACATAAGCAATACCCAGCGTAAAAGCCACACCGGCCAGACCAAGCCATAAACCCAGCAATACCAGACTCAGCAGACTTTGCGCATAAGGCAATAACAATAAAGCGGGAATAAGCAGCAACATCAGCCACAACCATAAAGTGCGGGGGCTGATTCTTTCCGCCAGGATACCTGCCGGAAACCTTAATAAAGCGCCGGTCAGCACAGGAGCTGACAACAACAAACCATAATCTGTGGCGCTTAAGTGCAGTTTTTCCGCAAGCTCCAGCCCAATAGCGGCATATAAACACCAGATGGCAAAACACCAGGCAAAGGTGACAATGGCACAAATAAGTGCCCGGCGGGCCTGAGGTAAAGGCGTCAGCAACATTTCACTCCCATCAATAGCGTCTGGCATAGCGGGTTTTGCCTTTGGTGTTTTGTAGCTAGCTGATGATAAACCCAGCCGCTGCTGTTGTGGTTTTTCATCAGGAGTATCCCTTTCGTTTTGCGGTCGCCATCTTGTGCTGCAGCCTTACCTCTTTATGGGTAGTTGTTGCTGGTGTGGCAGCTTTTAAGCTTGCTTTAAGCGCTACCCACAAAGTGATATTCCTTATTAAAACAAAGGTTTATTGCTTATTTTGCTTGATTAAAGTCAATGTTTTTAAGCCACAGACTCTCTATGCTTCAGCCAGTTTTATTGTTACTGGGTGTTCCACTGGAGGTTTATATGTCCAAGCTGTCCTCTTCCGTCCTTGATGCCGGAAAGGTCAATTTGCTGAATTTTGGTGATGCAAAAATAAAAACGCTGCATTTAACCTGGTTTGCATTTTTTCTGACTTTTGTGATGTGGTTTAACCACGCGCCGTTACTCACCGAAATTAAACAGGCGCTGAGCCTGACGGATGCGCAGGTCAAAGCCTTATTAATTCTGAACGTGGCGCTGACCATACCGGCCCGTATTGTGGTGGGTATTCTGGTCGACAAGTTTGGCCCGCGCATTATGTACAGCCTGTTACTGCTGATTTCGTCGTTTTTTTGTATAGGTTTTGCGCTGGCCGAAAGTTTTGAAACTCTGGCGTTATTCCGCTTTTTGCTGGGTTTTGTTGGTGCAGGTTTTGTGATTGGCATCCGGCTGGTGGGCGAGTGGTTTCCAAGCCATCAGGTGGGCACTGCCGAAGGTATTTATGGTGGCTGGGGTAACTTTGGTTCGGCAGCAGCTGCCATGACCTTGCCCACCATCGCGCTGATGTATGGTGGTGCTGATGGCTGGCGTTATTCACTGATTAGCGTTGGTGTGTTCAGCGCTGTGTATGCGTTGCTGTTTTACCATCAGGCGCGTAATACGCCTAAAGGTTCGGTGTATTTTAAACCGAAAAAAAGTGGCGCTATGGAAGTCACCAGCTGGGGCGATTTGTGGCTTTTGATCCTGATGAATATTCCGATGCATCTGGCACTTGCTATGTTGGCCTGGAAAATGTCACCTGCCGGGGTGAATTTATTCTCCGAACAATATATGTATTTAATTCAGGCCAGTTTGGTGCTGCTGTTTATCATTCAGACCCATCAGGTATGGCGGGTGAATGCCGAACATTTGCGTAAAGGTGTGCCAGAGCATGAAAAATATTCGTTTAAACAAGTGGCTATTCTGGACGTTGCTTATTTCACTACTTTTGGCTCTGAGCTGGCGGTAGTGTCCATGTTGCCGCTGTTTTTCCTCGAGACTTTTTCCGGTTTAAACCCTGTTACCGCAGGTTTATTGGCATCGAGTTTTGCTTTTATGAACCTGGTGTCCAGACCTATGGGTGGATGGTTCTCAGATAAATTTGGCCGTCGCAAAAGTATGGTGCTGTTAATTGCCGGTTTGTCGGCCGGTTATTTTATGATGGGTTTAATGGACAGCAGCTGGTGGTTGCCGCTGGCGGTATTTGTCAGCATGGCCTGTAGCTTTTTTGTGCAGGGTGGTGAAGGCGCGGTATTTGCCATAGTGCCGTTAATTAAACGCCGGATGACAGGCCAGATAGCCGGTATGGCCGGTGCTTATGGCAACGTGGGTGCCGTGGTGTATTTAACGGTATTTAGTTATGTCGACTATCAAACCTTCTTTTTTGTCATAGGTGCAACAGCGCTGATTGGTCTGGTGGCTGTGATGTTCCTGGATGACCCTAAAGGCCACATTACTGAAGTGGATGAAGACGGCAACGTACACCATATTCATGTAAGTTAAGCTGATTGTTAAAAAAACCGGTAAAACTGGCTGTGTGACAACAGCCAGTTTTGTTATCTGTAGTGAGCTTTAAATTAAACAGTCCTGGGTTATTTATCCGGCTGGCAAGGGGCAAAGATGGTGCCAGCGCAAGGCAATGAAGCAGCGTCTTTATTACAACTAAAACTGGCGGTGGGCGGTTGCACTCTGGCTGGCCAAAAAGCAAAAAATGAAGATGCCATTGGCTGGCAACTGCCAGAAGATGCCCATTTATTAACTTATAAAGGCGGCTGTTTTTGTCTGGCGGATGGGGTCAGTTCGGCCGAAGCAGGGCAACAAGCCAGCGAATATGCGGTGCAACATTTTGCCCAGGAATACATAAATACCCCCGATAGCTGGTCGGTAAACCATAGCGCCAGTCAGTTGCTGGCCAGTATTAACACCGCACTTTATCAACAAAGCCATGCTTATGTTTCGGATGAAAAAGGCCTTTTATGCACCTTTAGCAGCCTGATCATTAAATCTCATACTGCTTATTTTTTTCATATTGGCGACAGCCGTATTTACCTGTGGCGTCAGGGGGGTATTACTCAGCTGACGCAGGACCACACCACTAAACTCAGTGAAAACCGCCAGTTTTTAGGTCGTGCCCTTGGCATGGACGAGCAGGTGCAATGGCAAGCCGGCACTGTGGCACTTGAGCAAGACGACAGGTTTTTACTTTGCAGTGACGGCCTGTCGGATTTTATTGACGACCATAAACTTTCAGCGCTGTTACAACCTGAGCTGAGCACAAAGGATGTAAGCACGCAGCAAGATTTAACCCAGCTGGCTGAGCGGTTATGCCAGCTGGCGCTTGAAAACGGCAGTGATGACAATATCAGCGTTGTGATTGTAGAAGTGCAGGGCTTAAGCGCTGAAACCCTGGATGACTACAGCGAAAGGCTGACCCGCTTACCGTTTTTACCTGTGTTGGTGCCCGGCATGAAAGTGGATGGTTATCAGGTAGAAAAAGAGATTTTTGCCAGCAGCCGCAGCCATTTATATCTGGTGCGGGATTTAGCCACTGACAAACAATGGGTGTTAAAAACACCGTCGGTAAATTTTGCCGACGATCATGCTTATATCGAGCGTTTTATCCGCGAAGAATGGATAGGGCTTCGTATTGCCCACCCCAATGTGGTGCAGGTGCACCGTCAGCAGCGCCCCCGCACTTTTTTATATTATTTATTGGCTTATGTGGAAGGTGAAACCCTGGAGCAGTGGTTTGCCCGCGCTGATAAACCACTGAAACCGGCCAAAGCCATAGCGCTGGTAAAGCAGATAGCGGATGGCTTGCAGGCCTTTCACAAGCTGGGTGCTGTGCATCAGGATTTAAAACCCGGCAATATTATGCGCCGCTCCGACGGCAGCTTAGTGCTGGTCGATTTTGGCTCTGTGTATGTGGCCGGCCTTGCCGAAATATTTTCGCCGCTACCACAAGATATTGCCCTTGGCACCGCCAGTTATTCAGACCCGCATTATTTGCTGGGCCATAACTCCGGCGTGCAGGGTGATGTGTATGCGCTGGCTACCATTTGCTACGAGCTGTTTACCGGCCAGCTGCCGTACGGCCCCAAAGTAGAAGATTGCCAAAGTATGCGTGACTACCAAAAACTGCGGTATCAGCACAGTGATCAGCACAACCCCGTCATTCCACCCTGGTTCGACCGCGCACTGGAACTAGGCGTCAGCCTGGATTTAAGCCAGCGCTACAGTTCAGTCAGCTTGCTGATGAAAGACTTACAAAACCCCAACCCTCTGTTTTTACAACAACAAGTAGTAGCCAAACACAAAACCAACCGGCTGTTATTCTGGCAACTGATGTCCGGCTTCTGGTTTGCCACTTTATTGCTGGTGATTTGGTTGTTTTTAATCAAGAAGGGGTAGTGGGGCTTTTGCCTTGTCGGCAAAATAAGGTTGTTTAGGTCGGTGTTGTTTTTTAGCAAAGTAGATAAAAGTGAATATTCTTTTTTGATTCAGTATGTTGGGAGGAAGTGGTTGCAGTGTTTTAGCGCCGGAGTGGCAGCATCGATTTAACTTAAACCACCAGCGGCAACTACGCCGTTCGCCCGTTCGCGCCTCCCGCGCTCACTATTGATAGTGTCGACATAAAACCAACAGCGGGAGTGACAATCCGGCCAGATAGTTTGTCACACAAGGGAGCAGCACAAAACCCTTAGCCTTTTTTCGGCCTGAATATCTTGATCACCTCGTCGTTACATTCCAGATAAGGCCCTTCCATCAAATCGATACAATAAGGCACGGCCGGAAATACTGCGTCCAGGCATTGGCGGATAGCACTGGGTTTGCCTGGTAAATTAATAATTAAACTGCTGCCACGAAGGCCGGCGGTTTGGCGTGACAAAATAGCGGTCGGCACATATTTTAGTGATTCAGCGCGCATCAGCTCACCAAAACCCGGCATCATTCTGTCGCATACCGCTTCTGTGGCTTCCGGGGTAACATCCCTTTTGGCAGGGCCCGTGCCGCCGGTTGTCACCACCAGGCAACAGCCCAGCTCATCTACCAGCTGACATAAAGTTTGTTCAATCAGCGGCTGTTCGTCTGGGATCACTTTGTATTCGGCCTGCCATGGGCTTAATAAATACTGATTTAAAGTGTCGATAATGGCTTTGCCGGAAATATCGTCATAAATACCGGCAAAAGCGCGGTCGCTGACGGTCAGAATGCCAATTTTGGCTGTTTGCATCTTTGTATCCTTTTATTCGTCAGTCTGCTGTAAACGAGCCTGCTGTAAACCAGCCAACTGATGCCAATAACCGTTGCAGTCGTTTGCCGGTAAAGGTTGACGGGAAGTTGCAGTGCTTTCAAGTACTTGCTGAAATTTATCAAGCCATTCAAAACTGTGTTCAGGCTCAGGGCTTAACCGTACCACATCCACCAGCCCTTGCATTGAAGGCAAATCGTTGAGCAGGTTATACCTTTCGCCCGACTGGGTTTGAATGCCGTTGAGTAAAAACACCGCTTCGCCTTCCTGCGATTTGGCAATGCGGCCTTTGGGGTAATTGAGGCAACAAAGTTCACACTGATCTTTAGCGCGGTTTTCCGAGCGGGCGGTAAAACAACGGCCCGACCAGGCCAGTGGCAAATGGCCAAAGCCAAATACTTCCACTTCAAAACAGTCGCGCACGTCGGCAATTAACGGTTGCTGCAAAATATCCAGTAACCAGTCGCGCGACAGCTCCACCGGCATGACCCAACGTTTCATGCCCAGCTGTACTAACTGGCGCAGCGCCTTGTGGTTATAAACACTAATGGCAGCACCGGCCACAAAAGGCAGTTGTTGCTCCTGCACCATCTGAATAGCACCCACATCGTTGGCTTCAATCCAAAAATCGCCATTGTCACAATAACGGCGCAGCTCTTTGAGCTCAGAAGGGGATTCCAGCATGGTCAGGGTCGATAACACCACTTCTTTACCGGCTTCGCGCAGCATCTGGGCAATGGCAAAATAATCGCTGAATTTCAGTTCGCGCCTTTTGCTGCAGACGGTTTCGCCCAAATACACCACCTGAGCTTTTGAACTTGCCGCTTGCTGATAAAAATCCAGGATCTGCGCTTTGGGCCAATAATATTGCACCGGCCCCAAGGCCAGTTTTAGTGGCGCAGCTGGGCTTGCTGAGGTTGCCGGGCTGGCCTGGTTTACTGAGTGTGTAAAAAGAGACATAAGTTATTTCCAGCTGCGATGATAAGCGCCAAGGGTGGTTTGGCTGCCTTCGGAAAGTGAGGCCAGCACCTGATCCCAATGCGCCTGTACGCTAAAGGCGTCCGGGTTTTTCAGCAGGGTGTCGATAGCCTGACGCCAAACCCGGGTCAGGCTTGCCACATAAGCCGGGCTGCGCTGACGGCCTTCAATTTTTAACGAACGAATGCCTTCGCGGTGTAGTTCCGGCAGCAGCGCTAATGTATTCAGGCTGGTCGGCTCTTCCAGTGTATGGTAAAGCTCACCGTCTACATCAAAGCGGCCTTTACATAAAGTGGGATAACCTGCGGTTTCGCCCGGGGCAAATTTGTCTATCAACACACCGTTTAAACGCGATTCCAGACTGCCATCCTTATGTTCCTGCCAGCGCACAAAAGCTGCAGGAGAGCAGGCGCCTGCGGTATTGGGGGATTGGCCGGTTAAATAAGAGCTTAAATAACAACGACCTTCGGCCATAATACAGAGGCTGCCAAAAGCAAAAACTTCAAGTTCTATGTCGCTGCTGCGGGCTATGGCTCTGACTTGCTGAATGGACAACACCCTTGGCAGCACCACGCGGCTGATGCCAAACTTGCGGTAAAATTCAATAGCAGCCATATTGGTGGCCGAAGCCTGCACCGACAAATGTCGCTCTATGTGCGGGTACTGCTCAGCGGCATAAGCCAGCACCGCCATATCGGCAATAATCAGTGCGTCTGCACCCGCGCTAACTGCCTGATCTACCGCTTGTTGCCAGCGTTGCCAGTTATTGGGGTGAGCAAAAGTGTTAATAGCCACATGCAGTTTTTTGCCAGCTTTATGCACATAAGCACAAGCTTCGGCCAGCTTTAAATCATCAAGATTAAGGCCGGCAAAATTACGGGCATTGGTATCGTTTTTTAAGCCAACATAAACAGCGTCAGCACCGTTTTCCACTGCTGCTTTAAGCGCCGCCACACTGCCGGCAGGGCACAATAATTCCATCTGTCACTACCTCTTTTGCCTGATGGGCGCCTGACTTTGGCTGTGTCACCATAACCAACAAATCAGGATTTCACTGAAGCTCAGTATAAATTGTTGAATCAAAGAGGTGTTCCCAATGTGTCAACTCAAAATGATTACTCCCAAAGTGATAAAAGCCTTGCCAGCCTTTGGTCAAAAGCTGAATCAATGGTTGCCGCTGCAGCTGCAGATTGGCCTGATAAGCCAGGTGCTGAACCGGCTTTTTCTGACACATTGCCAACAGGGCGAACTGGATTTTTTAGCCGACAAAACAGTGGTGATAGAGGTCACAGATTTTGCTTTTTTGTTTAGTTTGCAGCTGCGCCAACACAAACTTTGCGTCAGCGCTTGTGATGATTTACAAAAACAACAAGCCGACTTAAGGGTGAAAGCCAGCAGCAGCGATTTTTTCCTGTTATGCAGCAGCCAGGCCGATCCCGACACACTGTTTTTTCAGCGCCGTTTAAGCATGCTGGGCGATACCGAACTGGGCCTTTATTTAAAAAACTTCCTCGATAGTTTTGACTGTGCGGCACAGTTACCAACAACTGTCTGGCAATTGCAGCAAAAAGTGGCAAAAGTGTTGTCTGCAGCAGGCTAAAAGACGCGAGCAGCCAGCCATCGCAGGCTGGGCTGTGCAGTTAACTTTGATCTTTTTAAGAGTGCTACTTTGATTTTTGTGATGTTGTTTTTGCGGGTTGAGCGGGCTGGTTTTCGGCCGCTTTGGCTTCTGCCAGCAAGGATAAAAACAGTTGCCGTCTTACCTCTGTATCAGCCGGGATCAGTTTGCCATTTGTGCCATGAAAAGTGGTGGGCATATCGGCCCAAACCTGAGCTTCCGCCTGATCCAGGGGGGGGTGTACCGGCTGCTGTTCAGCCCGGGTTTTTGCCCTGTTGCCGGTCAGCCATGTTGTAAAACGATGCAGCAGTGGTATCAATCAGGTTTGCCTTCTGTCATGGTGGTGATGCCTGAACCAGGTGTTACCTGACTCAGGCAGCGTCTGGCATCAAACAATAACAGCACTATCTTGATTGTGCAGCAAAACTTGTTGTTTTATTTGGGTTTTATTTGATTTTTATCAGCGACACTCAGTGGATAGCTGTTGCCGCCTTTTCATTTGCCCCTGACTTTCGGTGAATACAGCCTGGCAGTTTTATCGTGGCGCTTCATACAGCGCAGCAGTTTTATCGTGGCGCTTAATAAAGCGCCACCAGCTCACCATGACGGTTAAAAGTCAGGAAGTCGGCAATAATGCCGGACTGAATTTTTGCCAGCATCATTTTCAGTGGTTGTTCGGCTTCGTCGCTATTGGGGGCAAAACCAGCACGGCCGCCAAGGGCCGACACAAAAGCAATATCCCAGTCAATGCCGGTGACGGCAGATTCAGCGGTTAAAGTGGCAAATTCAGCAATTTCTTCCGGCAGTTTATCCACACAAAGCACCGGACTTAAAGCTCCGCCATGACCTTGCTGATAACTGTCGTGCTGGTTTTGGGTGTAACCATTGGGCAGTTCGGCTTTGGCAAATACAAACAACAGCCGCTGTGGCTCGTTTTGTTGTTTGGCGGCAGTAATTAAATCCTGATAACTTTCAATATTCATCTGAAACTCCCGGCCTTTTTTGGCATTAACAATGTGGTTCTGCTGCACTTTTTTGTTGATCACAGGCTAACACCAGTATGGGTAGCATAAAATGCACCAAGCGCAGCAAGGGTTGGCGTCAGTGTAACAACAGCAGGCTGAGGGCAGTTTGCACAGAAGGGGGAGTTCAACTCCCCCTTTGTGGGTAGCTGGCGCTGGCCAGGCGTTTGCAAAAGCCTTTAAGCAGGGATTGTTTGTTGTTGTGGTTTCTGGGGTTGTGTTTGTTTCGCCGGGCTTTGATGGTAGTGGCGCAGCTGATGTTCAATACGCCGGCCTTTGCTAAAAGCCGAGACCCGCTTTAAATAACCTATCACTCTGGTGCCGTAGTCAATATCTGTGCTGCCACAGCAGGAGCAGGCCGCTAAGGTGCGTTTGTCGATGGCTTCGCAGCTATTGCAGATGGTAATTTTGACGTTAACACAAAAATAATTACAGCCGGTGCCGGCGGCAATATTCAGAAGTTTTAAATAAGCATCCTGACTGAGTTTTTCCTCCAGATTTAAATGCAAAGCTGAGCCACCATCGAGGTAATCCAGCAGGGCACGGCCATGCAGCTGGAATTTATCCAGGGCGTTGCAGCTTTCATCCTCTACCACATAAAAATACGAGTTGTAACAGTCTCTTGGCACAAAATAACCGTCGGCTTTGTCCCATTTGGCGTTTTTAATACCCAGGTTTTCCGCCGGTACAAATTCGGTATTAAACAGATAACCGTATTTTGCTTTGGCGGTTTTATTGGCGTCAAAAATGGTTTTTAACTGCTGTTGTACAAAAGCAATATAAGCCGGATTATTGCTGGCGGTCAGGCCCTGCGATTCGGCCGCTTCTACCATGCCGTTAATGCCAATGGTTAAAAACTGTTTGTCCAGGCTGATAAAACCGGCGTCGTACACTGTAAGCATGCCTGCTGCCTGATATTCTTCCATCAGCTTGCGGTAAGCCACCTGATATTGCTGAATTTTTTCAATTTCTACCGCTAAATCGCGGCCATCCTGCACCAGCCGGTTCATATTGATGGTAATGACATTAATAGAGCCGGTGGCGACACCTCCTGCGCCTAACGAATAAGAAAAAGTGTTGTCGCTGATTTCACTGCGTAAACGGCAGCAAGAGGCCAGTGAGTCGGCGCTGTCGGACAAATACACAAAAAACGCACTGCCATCTGCCAGCTGTTGCGCCATTTTTTCGGCAAATTCTTTGTCTTTACAATAACTTTGCTCTGGCTTGTCCGTTTTTTCCGTCAGCATGGCAACTGTGACCACCGGGAAAGTTAAAATGGTTTTTTCCCTTTCCTGATTAAACCAGCTTAAAAAAAAGTCCTGTAAGGCGGATACCGACTGCCACTGCGGTTTTACAAAATCCGGGAATACAAAATTGCCAAACATAGAGTCAAAATAATATTGGTCGTACACCGAGATATTCCAGAACACACTCTGATAACCACGGGCTGCTGCCGGTTGGTTTAGCGCATAGACCACATGCTGCAGATGGTTTTCAATTTGTTTTTTGTGGGTTGTCAGGTAGTGATCGCCGTAGTCTTTGCGGGCAAAATAATCAAAATAAGTTAAAAATTCGACGGTAGCGACAGCGCCGGCAAACTGGCTGCTGACGGCAAAAACAAAGTTCACAAAACAACCACAAAAGGATTCTAAATGTTGTGGCGCTTTGGACTCACCACCCAGTTTGGTCAGGCCGTCACGTAAAAAGGGGTACATGGTCACAGACACACAATAAGGTTTTAAGCTGGTTTCGTCGTGTACATAAATTTCGTGGGCTTCAATTTGCCGCACATATTCTGCTGCCAAATCGCTGCCAAACAGTTCGGCAATTTTTTGACTGACCTGAGCCCGGTTCACCTGAATAAAATAATCTTTCATCAGCTCGGCTTCTAAAGTGGCAATGTTTTTTTGTGTGACATTGGCGTTGGCGTCCATTTTGGAGCCATCGGCGGCATTGGTGGCGTGCAGGTAGTGCTGAATAAAATCGAGTTTTTGTTGTACCTGATGGCTCATCAGTCGTTGCATGGTAAAAGTCCTTCTGAAGTTGTTTTTGTGGTCGCAGTCGTTGTTATGGTCGTGCTTATTGTGGCTGTGTTTGTTCTAGATTGTGTTGCTACTGAGTTTTTGCTGTTGCTGTTTTGTGCTGTCTGACGGAACTTCCAGCTTTGTTCCTGCAGCAGGTTTAAATCGTAAAAACGCTGATTGCTGCCAGGATGGCCCAAAGGACCCAGTTCAGCCTGCCAGCGGCCGGTTTTCAGATAATCCAGTAGCGGCAGCAGGCCGGGCGGCGGGCTATCCAGCCCTGTGTATAAACAGGTTTTTAGCCCCTGCTTTTTGCAAAGTTGCAGCAGTTGTTGCAAAAGCTTCGGTTGCCACTCACCGCCTAAAAACAACACACAGCTGATCAGGCCGCGGTATTTTTGCAGTTTTTCCAGAAGCAACGCCGGGCTGAGCGGTATGCCAGCATTGGCAGGCCAACTTTGTGCACTATGGCAACCTTTACAGCCCAGAGTGCAGCCGCTGATAGTAAAAGCCAGGCTGGTTTCGCCCGGCACTTCCTGCCACACCACTTGCTCGGCGTAAAAATATAAATCCGGCATAATCCTGTATCTTGTGTTTGCTGTGTGTTTTTGGCACTAGATATGGTGTTAGCTTAGGTTCTGCGCCCGGGCAGACTTTGATCTGGATCAATGTTTTTGGGTGCTTAAAAAGCGCATCTGGCTGCAGGCAGCATGGCGCCTGCGCTTATTACCCCAACAGAGGTAAAGGCGAAATCAATGTGCTTTGGGGGTTGGAGTGGGGGGAGTTTGAGCAGTTATAAAAAAAACGCCATCCGGAACCCTCTGGATGGCGTTGCAAAAAACCGACGTGGAGGTCGGGCCGAGAAGAAACTTACAGCTTATAACTTGCCATCAGCCAGACTTTGTTGGTGTCTGCGGTAGCATATCCGGCCGCTCTACGATCACAAGGCGCAACTGCGGCATGGCGTTGCAAAAAACCGACGTGGAGGTCGGGCCGGGACGAAACTTAAAGGTTATAACTGGCCATTAGCCAGACTTTGTTGGTGTCAGCGGCATGGCTATCGGCATTGTATTGTGCCAGTTTAACCAGCAGATTCAGTTGAGGCGTCGGATCCCAGGCCAGTGTGGCATTCACTTCAGAACCAAGCTGTTGACTGCCCGCATCGCTATCGTACTGGTGATAGCTCAGCGCCAGTTTTGTGCTTTTCACCGGCAGGCTGATTTCCAGTGCGTTGTCGCGCACACCACTATTGGGAGTTGTCAGGAATAAATCGGCAAAACCGTCAAAAGCATGCAGGGTGGCAAAAGGCGTTTGAAAAGCAGTTTGGCCGTCACCCGCCATGCGCTCCTGCCACACTTTGCCGGTGAATAAGCCAAAGTTGTAACTGAAATCAACACGATGGTAATGATGGTTAAAATCGACCGGCGCCTGATGGGCATCGGTTTGGCTGGCCAGTGCCAGTTGCCATTTTAATTTGGGCAAGGCAGCCAGATTGCCGCTGTAATCAAGCCCCTGGGTGCTGCTGTCGCGCGCTTGCAGCGTGTCAAAATCCAAATCATAAACAAAAGCGCTGAGCTGCTGCGTTGTGAGCAGTTGCCAGTTTAAGGTGGCGAGATTAAAACGACCGTGCAAGTCGGCGGCACTGCCTTTGGGACCAAACACTCTGTTGGCGTTATGCAGGCTTGCAAGGTCCAGTTGCCAGTTGGCAGCGAGTTTTTGCTGATAACGTAACCCATCAAAAGTCTGTTCATTTTGCCGCCAGCCAACACTGCCGATAAACCTTTGATTATTCAGGTTAATACGCTGACGACCCAGGGTAAATTGTGCATCGGGGTTAGGGCTGATAATTAGTGCAGCCTGATTGATATCAGTGCCTGTCGGGTCTGCGACTACTGAATAACGGCCATTGCCATTGACGGTGCTGTTGTATCTTTCGCCGCCGATGCTGCTGACATTGTCAATTTCCAGCAAGGCTTTGCTATTAAACCAGCTGCCGGTATTTAATGTCAGGCGGCTTCTTAAGGTAGAGGCAGTAGCGTTTTGTAGTGCTTTGTCTTCATCGACATTTTCCAGCCGGTAACGGAACTGGGCACTGACAGTCGTTTGTTTTAAGGCGTCAGCGGCGGAAGAAGCTGCATTGGCAGCTGGCAGGCAGAGGCTGGCGACAGTGAGGGCGAGCAGAGACACAGGGGTGAGTAAAACTGAGTTGGCTTTTTTCATAATTTCCTTCATCAAGGCGGCTAAAAAGCACGGAAATTATAAGGTCATTACGTTAAAACATGAATAAAATGAAATGGTTACTCAGTTTTTGGTAAGGCTGATTTAGCGGAGGTATCAAGCTAAAACTAAAGGAGTAGTTGTTTTTAGTTTGTGGCAAAAAGCTCGGTGTAAAAAAGCCCGAAGCAAATAACCGGTCGTAAAAAGCACAGAACTAAAAAAACCGCCGACTGCAGCCAGAGGGCGGTTTTTTTATAAATTGGCAACAATGCCGATGGCACGGGTTTTTATTGCATCAGCGGTGAGCTACTGACGGCAAAGTCATAACCTTCAATCTGCGCTTCCACAATCAGGCTCTGAATATATTGGGCTATGGCTTTACGGCGTACTTTTTCATTCAGGTAATCCTGAATTTTTTGCTCTACCGCGTTAAAAGGCAACAAGTCACCTTCAATCCGGCGCAGCACATCCACCACATGCAAACCAAAACGGCTTTCGACCGGGTAGGGCATCAGGCCGGGCTGGGCCTTAAACACCTGACGTTCAAATTCAGGCACAGTCTGGCCTTTGCTGATTTGGCCTAATAGACCACCACTGTCTTTGCTGCTGCACACCGAATAGTTGGCGGCAAGCTTTGCAAAATCGCTGGCTTGTTGCAGTTCAGTCAAAATAGATTCAGCCAGTTGTTTGGCTTTGGCGCGTTCAGCGTCGTTTTCCGGGGCGGCCGGCAACAAAATATGCCGCACTTCAATTAACGGTGAAGTGACAAAACGTTGTGGGTTTTGCTGATAATAATGCAGGCATTCGGCGCTGCTGGCGGTTGGAATAAGCACTTCCTGTTGCAGCAGTTTATCCAGCACTAAATCCTGTGACGCCGGGCTATGGTCCTGCAGCTGGTTTTCGTCGGCAAGGCCCAGTTCCAGCGCACGTTGTTTCAGCAGTTCAGCAATAATCAGGCTTTCAGCGGCTTTGAGCATAGCTGCACGTTTTTCAGCGGCCGGATGGTATTGCATCTCCGCCATAATGGCAGCTTCCGGAATTTGTTTTTCATTCACAATAATCATCATTTTCTCCGAAAAAACCGCTTTGACAGCAACCTGAGTTTCCTTTCAGGGAAAACAGCAGCTGCCAAAGCGGGGCAGAACAGCAAGGGCTTAACGGACAAAACGCTGGCGTACTATCTGATGCTGGCGGCGGAAATATTGCACCGGCACGCTCAGCATATGCACCAGGCGGCTAAACGGGAACAACACAAAAATGCTCATACCTAAAAACACATGGGCTTTAAAAATCCAGTGCACACCAGAAATTGCTTCTACCGCAGCAGCGCTCTGGAAGGTCATGGTGCTTTGCGCCCAGGTCATCAGCTTTAACATTTCGGCGCCGTCTAAATGCCCCATAGAGACAAAAATCGACAACAAACCCAAAATTAATTGTGCGTACAGCAGCAATAAAATGGCGATGTCCATGGTGCTGGAAGTGGCGCGTACCCTTGGGTTATTCAGCCGGCGGATAATTAAAATGGTCAGACCGTAAAAACAAATCAACCCAAAAAAACCACCGACACCCATGGCAATCAGTTGTTTCATTTCAACAGTGATGCCCAGCAGATGCCAGACCGCTTTTGGCATCAGCAAACCGGCAAAATGGCCAAAAAAGATCGCTATCACACCAATGTGAAAGGCAATACTGCCTTTTCGCAGCTGCTTTTTCTCCATGATCTGACTGGAGCTGGTTTTCCAGGTGTATTGCTCGCGGTCGTAGCGCACCCAGCTGCCGATAAACATAATGGCCATGGCAATGTAGGGGTAAATGCCAAAAGCAAAACTGTCAAAAATTGAAGGGGTAAAGGCGGTCATATCACACTCCTTTTACTGAAGCTGCTGTTGCAGCTGCAGCTCTTTTATTCGCGGCGGCATGGGCAAAAATTTCCGCAGCCAGCGAATCTTTATCTACAACATGGGCCTCTGGCGCCAAAGCGCCGGCGTCAGTGGCTAGCAGCTCGGTATTCAGCGGCACAAACTGGTCTTTGCGTTGTTGTTCGCTTGGACGTATCACACTGCTGGCACAAGCACCGTTTTGCTGTTCATTGCCAAGGAAAGTCACCATTTCTTCTTCCCAGACTTTGTCGAGCGCTTTAGGCGTGTCATCCCGTTCTTCAGTGGCAATTTGTGTCTGAATATCCGATAAATCGATGTCGGTATCTGACAGCTCCAACAGGGCAATAAACACCGCTGCATAGTTACACTGGCGTTTTTGCAAGCGGGCTGCCAGCAGCGCCAGCACTGGCGCTACTTCCTGCAAACCAAAACGGGCGTTGTCATCACCCTGGGTCGACAAAAACTCTAAATAAAGCGGCAGATAATCCGGCAGCTCTTTTAAGCCAATGTCCAAACCCGCTTCTTTATATTGGTTTTGCAGATTGACCATGGCCTGACCGCGGTCGCGTGACTCACCATGCACATGTTCAAACAACAACAAAGATAAAGAACGGCCACGTTCAAACAGACCGTCATAATCGGCCTGCCAGTCCATTAAATCGCCGCTCAGGCGCGCTGTGACAAAGTCACAGAGCGCTTGTTGGTTGGCAGCCGACAGGCCGGCGCTTTGAATAAGCGCCAGCAATTCTTCTTTGCTGTCATGCAAAAGTTCGGTGGGGTAATCCAGTAATAAGGATAAAACCTGTAAAATTTTCATCTGTTAATCCTTCAGCTCAACCGGAATCACCTGACGTACACCTTTGGCTTTGGTGCCAAACAGGCTGACGTCGTTATTGCCATCACCACAACCATTGCCAAAGCTAAAACCACAGCTGCTTTTTAAGTCATAAGCGTTTTCGGCATAAGCACGGTGACTGGTTGGGATCACAAACCTGTCTTCGTAGTTGGCAAGTGCCATATAACGGTACATTTCTTCCACCTGCAGCGCCGTCAGGCCCACAGTTTTTAAGACCGCTAAATCTTCCACACCATCCACTTGTTGTGAGCGTTTAAAAGCGCGCATTGCAATCATGCGCTCCAGTGCTCTGACTACAGGTTTTTCATCACCGGCGGTTAGCATATTGGCCAGATACCGCAGTGGAATCCGCAAGGATTTCAGATCCGGAATTTCGCCATTCATACCAACATGGCCGGCCTGCACTGCACTTTGAATAGGTGACAGTGGCGGCACATACCAAACCATTGGCAGGGTGCGGTACTCAGGGTGCAGTGGCAGCGCCACTTTCCATTCCATCGCCATCATATAAACCGGGCTTTGCTGGGCGGCATTGATCCAGTTATCCGGAATGCCTTCGGCGCGGGCTGCGGCTATCACTTGTGGATCTTTTGGATCCAGGAAAATATCCAACTGGGCCTGATATAAATCCTGCTCGTTGGCGACACTGGCTGCGGCCGAAATTTTGTCGGCGTCGTAAAGCAGCACACCTAAATAACGGATACGGCCAACACAGGTTTCAGAGCAAACAGTCGGCTGACCGGCTTCAATGCGCGGGAAGCAGAAAGTACATTTTTCTGATTTACCGGTTTTCCAGTTGTAATAGATTTTTTTGTAGGGGCAGGCCGAGACACACATGCGCCAGCCACGACATTTGTCCTGGTCAATCAGCACGATGCCGTCTTCTTCGCGTTTGTAGATAGCACCACTTGGGCAAGCTGCCACACAAGCCGGATTCAGACAGTGTTCGCAAAGCCTTGGTAAATACATCATGAAAGTTTTTTCAAACTGGCCGTAGATGTCTTTTTGCACTACTTCATTGAAGTTCTGATCTTTTTTGCGTTTGGCAAACTCAGTACCGAGAATTTCTTCCCAGTTTGGGCCCCATTCAATTTTTTCCATGCGCTGACCGCTGATCAGCGAGCGCGGCCGGGCCACTGGCTGGTGTTTGCTGTCCGGCGCGTTGTGTAAATGTTGATAGTCAAAATCAAAAGGTTCGTAGTAGTCGTCAATTTCCGGTAAATCCGGGTTGGCGAAAATATTCGCCAGCACCCGGCGTTTGCCGCCAATTTTTAACTCCAGCTCGCCTTTGGCGTTTTTCACCCAGCCGCCGTTCCATTTTTGCTGGTTTTCCCATTCTTTCGGAAAACCAATACCAGGTTTGGTTTCGACGTTGTTAAACCAGGCGTATTCCACACCTTCACGCGAGGTCCAGACGTTTTTACAGGTAATGGAGCAGGTATGACAGCCTATGCACTTGTCGAGATTTAATACCATGCCTATTTGTGCGCGTACTTTCATCATGCTACTCCTATTGGGTGTCCAGCCAGTCGACTTTGTTCATCTTACGGACGATGACAAACTCATCGCGGTTACACCCGACAGTGCCGTAATAGTTAAAGCCATAAGATTGCTGGGCATAACCGCCGATCATATGGGTGGGTTTCATCACAGCGCGGGTCACAGAGTTGTGGATACCACCGCGGGTACCGGTTTGTTCACTACCTGGCACGTTCACAATACGTTCCTGTGCGTGGTACATCATGCTCATGCCTTCAGGCACCCGCTGTGACACCACGGCACGGGCCGCTATGGCACCGTTGACGTTAAAAATTTCAATCCAGTCGTTGTCTTCAATGCCCGCCGCTTTGGCGTCAATTTCACTAAGCCAGACGATAGGGCCACCACGTGACAAGGTCAGCATCAGCAGGTTGTCGGAATAAGTACTGTGAATGCCCCATTTTTGGTGAGGGGTGATCCAGTTCAGGACTATTTCGGTGTTGCCATTGGGCTTTTTATTCAGCACAGGGGCCACAGTTTTTAAGTTGATCGGCGGTTTGTACACACATTGCTGTTCGCCAAAGTCGCGCATCCACTCGTGATCCTGATAAAACTGCTGACGGCCCGTGATGGTGCGCCATGGAATAAGCTCATGCACGTTGGTGTAACCGGCGTTGTAAGACACATGTTCGTCTTCCAGACCCGACCAGGTGGGTGAGGAGATGATTTTGCGTGGCTGGGCCACAATGTCGCGCCAGCGGATTTTTTCATCTTCTTTATTCAGTGCCAGATGGCGATGGTCACGGCCGGTAATTTTGCCAAGGGCAGCCCAGGCTTTTACCGCCACCTGACCATTGGTTTCAGGCGCTAAACTTAAAATCACTTCACAGGCGTCAATGGCCGACTCAATTTTCGCCATGCCTTTGTTGGCGCCTTCAGCGGTATGAGTACGGTTCAGCTCTTTAAGGAAATGCACCTCATTTTTGGTATCCCAGCCGATGCCTTTACCGCCGTTGCCGGTTTTTTCCAGCAATGGGCCTAAAGATGTAAAGCGCTGATAAGTATTGGGATAATCACGTTCCACCACATTTAAATGGGGCATGCTGATGCCAGGTACAGCGGCACATTCACCTTTCCACCAGGCTTTTACGCCATAAGGTTGGGCTAATTCGGCCGGGGTGTCGTGGTGCATTGGCGTGGTCACCACATCGGTTTCAACACCTAAGTGGCCCACACAAACGCGGGAGAACTCTTTGGCAATGCCTTTAAAAATTTCCCAGTCGCTGCGTGCTTCCCACACAGGGTCAATAGCGGCTGACAACGGATGAATAAATGGATGCATATCCGAAGTATTCATATCGTCTTTTTCATACCAGGTGGCTGTTGGTAAAACGATGTCGGAATACAGACAGGTGGTCGACATACGGAAATCTAAGGTCACCCATAAATCTACTTTGCCTTCGGCCGGGCTGTCGGTCCACTGAACATCTTCTGGTTTTTTACCGCCAAAACCGCCTAAATCTTTACCCAGCAAACCATGTTTGGTGCCGAGTAAATGGCGCAGCATATATTCATGGCCTTTGCCTGAGGAACCCAATAAGTTTGAGCGCCAGACAAACATATTACGTGGGAAGTTCTGCGGATTTTCCGGCTCTTCACAGGCAAATTTAATGTTGTGGCTGGTGAGTTCATTCAGCAGATAATCTTTAATTTCCATACCGGCTGCTTTGGCTTTACCGGCAATATGTAGCGGGTTCACGCCAAGCTGTGGTGCAGAAGGTAACCAGCCCATGCGTTCGGCGCGGGCGTTAAAGTCGATAATAGAGCCAGTCCACTTTTCTTTATTGGCAAGAGGCGATACCACTTCTGCCATATCCAGTTTTTCATAACGCCACTGGCTGGAATGGTTGTAGAAGAACGAAGTACCGTTCATATGACGGGGTGGTTTTTGCCAGTCGGTGGCAAAAGCCAGCGGTGCCCAGCCGGTTTGTGGCCGCAGTTTTTCCTGACCGACATAATGCGCCCAGCCGCCACCACTCTGACCGATACAACCACACATCATCAGCATGTTGATCAGGCCGCGGTAGTTCATATCCATGTGATACCAGTGGTTCAGTGCAGCACCCACAATCACCATAGAACGGCCACGGGTTTTGTCGGCGTTGCGGCCAAATTCAGTGGCCACCCGAATCACATCTTCTGGTTTAACGCCGGTAATGGCTTCTTGCCAGGCCGGGGTATAAGGCACATTGTCGTTGTAAGAGGAAGCACGGTTGGCATCGCCAATACCGTTATCCACGCCATAATGCGCCAACGTTAAGTCATAGACTGTGGCCACCAGCGCTTCAGTACCGTCAGCGAGCTGTACTTTTTTCGCCGGCACTTTACGCAGCTGAATATCGTCATGCGCTGTGTGCTGGAAGTATTTGTATTCGTGTGGCGCACCACCAAAATACGGGAAAGCGACATCGACTAAACCGTCATGGTTGTCTTTTAGGCTTAATGCCAGTTCAATGTCACCGTTTTTGTCTTTTTGCTCTAAGTTCCATTTACCAATCTGGTCGGTATTCTGGCCCCAGCGATAACCAATAGCGCCGTTCGGGCTGGTCAGTTTGCCGCTGTTGTTATCTAAAGCAATGGTTTTCCAGTCCGGGTTATTTTGCTCACCTAAGTTGTCAACCAAATCGGCGGCGCGCAGGAATCGGCCTTGGCCTAATTTGCCATTCTGATCTTCTAAAATAACCAGCATCGGCATATCGGTATAACGGCGCACGTAGTCGGTAAAATACGCGCTTGGGTTATTGACATGGAATTCTTTTAAAATCACATGCCCAAAGGCCATGGCAAGGGCGGCATCTGTGCCCTGACGCGGTGCCAGCCAGGTATCACCAAACTTCGATGCTTCAGAATAATCTGAGGTGATGACACAGGTTTTGGTGCCTTTGTAACGGACTTCAGTTAAAAAGTGGGCGTCCGGGGTACGGGTTTGTGGCACGTTCGAACCCCAAACGATAATGTAGTTGGAGTTGTACCAGTCGGCCGATTCAGGCACGTCGGTTTGTTCACCCCACACCTGAGGGGAAGAAGGTGGTAAATCGCAGTACCAGTCGTAGAAACTTAAACAGTTGCCACCAATTAACGATAAATAACGGGCACCGGCGGCATAAGACACCATCGACATGGCCGGAATAGGCGAAAAGCCGGTAACACGGTCCGGACCATATGTTTTGGCGGTATGTACGTTGGCTGCGGCAATCAGTTCGTTCACTTCATCCCAGCTGGCGCGGATAAAACCACCTAAACCACGGCGTTCTTTGTAACTTTTGGCTTTTACCGGGTCGTTGATAATAGATTGCCAGGCGAGCACCGGATCTTTATGAATGGCTTTGGCTTCACGCCATAACTTCATTAAGCTCTGGCGTACTTTTGGATATTTCAGCCGGTTCGCGCTATAGATATACCAGGAATAACTGGCGCCACGAGGGCAACCACGGGGTTCGTGGTTGGGCAAGTCGGGTCTGGTGCGCGGATAGTCGGTTTGTTGGGTTTCCCAGGTCACCAGACCATCTTTGACATAAATTTTCCAGCTACAAGAGCCGGTACAGTTCACCCCATGGGTAGAACGTACAATTTTGTCGTGTTGCCAACGTTGCCGGTAACCCTGCTCCCAGGTTCTGTCTTCATTAGTAGTGATGCCATGTCCGTCGGAGAATGGCGTTTTGCGGGTTTTAAAAAACCGCAATTTGTCGAGAAGATGACTCATCGGTTTACTCCTGGCGCTGGTTGCTGCTGTTGCATCTGCAACAACCTTGTCTGCTTAACTTCTGAACACTATAAGAATGTTGGGCGAATGATGATTGATCTGGCACAAGCTTGCTATGGCATGAAAATGGGTAAAATTGTTGTTATCTACCCCAAAAGAGGTAGGATGAATTTTCGGTAAGTGTTTGAATAAAAATGTAAACTTCGCCGCCAGCTCCAATGTAAAAACAACAAGTTCTGGCTGGCGGGGTAAAAGGGGTAGCTCACTTGCGCAGCTTCTGGCGGGGCAAAATCGCTTATTCTGTGCCTGGCTTCATTTTGGATTGAATGATGAAAAAATTTTCAATTGTGACGCGGATTGGCGTTGCTCTATCCTGCATAGTGGCAATGGCACTCAGTACCATGCTGATTTCATACTGGTTATCAGAAAAAGCCGACAGTGACGCTTTGGCCATTAACGTGGCCGGTTCACTGCGGATGCAAACTTATAAAGTGGCGCTGCTGAGCCAACAACAAAAACCACAAGAGTTGGCAGAAGCACAGCAGAAGTTACTGAATAGCTGGCAACATCCGGTGTTTTACCGCATGAAACACGAAAAACGTGCACTCAGTGAGTCTTTTCGGCAGGCGCGCCACAACTGGCTTGAACTCAGTCCGCAGATCAGCAGTGGTGAGCTTGCCGGTGAAGATTTAGCCCGGCAAATTGCCAGCCATGTGGCTTTGCTGGAAGGGCTGGTGGGCAGTATTCAACAAGATGCCGAACAAAAAGTACGGGCTCTGCGTTTAGTGCAGGTGGTGGCGCTGTTTTTAACCGTGATTTTGGCCATGGTGGTGATGTACTGGCTTAAATCCAGAGTAGAACAACCTTTGTCAGAGCTGACCCGCGCGGCACGGCGTATTGGTCAGGGTGATTTTACCTCGCGCCTTAGCGCCGAACAGCCGGATGAACTTGGTGTATTGGCCGGTACCTTAAACAAAATGAGTGACGCCATTGCTTATATGTATGGCAATCTGGAAAAACGGGTGGATGAACAAACCGCAGCGCTGCAACAAAGTAATACCAAGTTGCAGTTTTTATATGACATGGCGCGCAGTTTTAACCAGCAGGTGCCGGATCGCCAGCAGCTGAATATGCTGGTCGAGCGGCTACAGCAGGTGACACACATTCGTGATATTGAACTTTGTTTGATCACTGAGCAGGGCAGTGCACCTTATTTACAGCTGCAACCGGCTGACGTGGATCAAGACCCTTGCAGTCGTAACAGTTGTGAAGAATGTATTGAAGCGCCGACCCATGGTATACGCCGGGATGAGCAGCTGTTATACCGTTATCAGCTTAAAAGGGATCATCAGCAATATGGCGTGCTGGTGGCTCGAAGCAGCGCCGATAAAAAATTAGCCGAATGGCAACAACAATTGCTGAGTACAGTGGCCGATCAGCTGGCTATTGCGATGAGTTTAAAATCAGAAGCTGAGCAGTCCAGAAGACTGGCTTTGATGCAGGAGCGCACTGTGATTGCCCGTGAACTGCATGACTCTTTAGCCCAGGCACTTTCTTATTTAAAAATTCAGGTCAGCCGGCTGAATAAAGCCATCAGTCTCGACGACAAAGCCAGTATGCAGGACGTGTCGCTGGAACTGAAACATGGTTTGGATGCCGCTTACCGCCAGCTGCGTGAATTGCTCACCACCTTCAGGTTAAAAGTGGACGGCGGCGGTTTGCAACAGGCACTGCAACTGACAGCAACCCAGCTGTCAGAACAATCCGGCATGAAATTTTCACTGGATTATCAGCTGACAAACACCCCGTTACAGCCACAGGAAGAAATTCATTTACTGCAGATAGTGCGTGAAGCCAGCCAGAATGCGGTACATCACAGTCAGGGGTCTGAAGTGGTGATCCGACTGGCGCAGCAGCAGGGCCAGGCCATTGAACTGGCCATTGAAGATAATGGTATTGGCATAGCGCAACATGCGGAAAAACTGAACCATTATGGTTTGGCTATTATGCAGGAGCGCAGTAAACAGCTGGGTGGCGCCATTCAAATCCGCCGTCGCGAGCAGGGCGGCACCGGGGTGTATTTCAGTTTTACCCCGGAATACCTGCAACAACAACCTGCTCAGGTTGAATAACCTACCCCTTTGCCGCCTGTCAGCGGTTTTCTCAAGGAGAGTTGAATGCAAGCGATGATTCGCAACTGGCCTATGCAACATAAACTGCTGTTGCTGCTGGCTTTACCTTTGTTGTTTTTATGCTGGTTTGTGGGTCAGCATATGTGGTCCCAATATGCTGAGCTGAAAGTGGCGGCCGAGGTTGAACTGCGGGTGCAGCAAAGTCTGGTGCTGGGCGCTCTGGTCAATGGCCTGCAGGCTGAACGTGGCAGCAGCGGGGTGTTTTTGGGTAGCAAAGGCAATAAGTTTGCCGACAAAATGCGTCAGGCCCGTGCTGATACTGACCAGCGGCTGACGCAGTTTTTATTGTTAAAAGATGACAAATTAACTGCAGTGCAGCAAAAGTTGTCGGAACTGTCAGTACTGCGACAGGATGTTGACCAGCAGCGTATCAAAAACACCGAATCCGCTGCCCGTTATACCGGTTTAATTAGCCAGTTATTGGCTTTAAGTCATCAGGCTGAGCAGCAGTTGTCGCACCTTGAGATGGCGCGGCAGTTAGGTGTAATGAACCAGCTGATGGAAATGATAGAAAGGGCAGGTCGGGAGCGCGCTTTATTAGGGCTGGTGTTTAATCAGCAGCAACTCGACAGCGAACTGTTAAGCCGGGTCAGCACCAATCTGGGCGCCTTTTTGGCTTTTCAGGAAAATGTATTACGCCAAAGCGGCGGGCAACAAGACAGACTTAAAACAGCATTGGCAGAGGCTGACAGTGCAGAATTTAAAACCCTGCAGCAGTTGGTATTTCAAACCCCAATTCATACCAAGTTAGATGTCGACAGCGCCCGCTGGTTTGATTTAGCCAGCAGCCGTATCGATAAACTGGTGGTGCTGCAAAATCAGCTACTGGCTGAAACAGCCACCGCCGCAGCGCTGGTGTATAAAAACAGCCAACAAGCGTTATGGTGGGCTTTGTTGTCGAACCTGCTGGTATTGGTGTTTGTACTTTGGCTGGCTTTTGGTGTTATTAAAAATATTAAAAATGCCGTGGCCAAAATTGATGTTGCCATGGCCAGGTTGGCCGCCCGTGATTTAACCGCCAGGGTGCAATACCAAAGTCATGACGAATTTGGCCATATTGCCCGGGGTATTAATTCGGTGGCCGACGAGCTGCAACAGGTGCTGCAACAAATAGATTCTGCCGTACATCAGGTGGCGGCAGCGGCCGAGCAGGCATCAGCTGTCACTATTCAAACCAGCCGTGGTGTATTGCAACAACAACAGGACACCGAACTTGCTGCTACCGCCATGCATGAAATGAGTGCAACAGTGCGTGATGTGGCCAGCAGTACAGCAGAAGCGGCTGATGAAGCCAATACTGTACACCAGCATGCCGGTAAAGGTTTAAACGAGCTGCAGCAAACTATTGAGTTAATAAGCAAATTATCGAATCAGGTGCAGGAAACCAACAGCACTATTTTGCAGGTAAAAACCCATAGTCAGTCGATTAATACGGTGCTGGAGGTGATCCGCGGTATTGCTGATCAAACCAACCTGCTGGCACTGAATGCCGCTATTGAAGCGGCCAGGGCTGGCGATCAGGGGCGCGGTTTTGCAGTGGTGGCCGATGAAGTACGGCATTTAGCCCAGCGCACCCAACAATCGACAGTGGATATCCGCAGCATGATTGAAACCCTGCAACAAAGCACAGAGCAGGCGTCTGCCGATATGCAGCTTAGCCTGCAACAAGCGCAACAAGGTGCGGAAAATATCAATTCTACCGGCCACTTACTGGAAGCTGTGCTGGAAGGTATTGTCACCATCAACGACAAAACGACCCAGATTGCTTCGGCTGCTGAAGAACAAAGTACAGTGGCGGAGGAGATAAACCAGAATATTATCCGTATCAGCGATGTGTCAGTACAAACCAGCGCCGGCGCTGAACAAACAGCGGCAACAGCCCGCGAGCTGGCAAGGCTTGCCGGTTCTTTGCAGGATATGGTGGCCAGGTTCAGACTGGCCTGAAGCCAGCCCGGACAGGCGCTAACCACAGAAGCCGTTTTGTATCATTGGCTGGTGCAAGCGGCTACCTCTTTTTGGGCATTGGCAGCTACAGCAGTATCGCCGACACTGGGTTAACAATAACCACAAGCTAACTGCTGTTATGGGCCTTAGCTTGTTTGTGCGGAGTGTTTTAATGCCTTACTCCACTATTGAACACAACAACCCGGCTACAGCCCAAAACTCTGCTATTTTGCAGCCTGATGGGCAAAGTCCAGGTACTGAGAGTTCTGCGGTTCAGAGTCCTGCAGTTCAGAACTCCGGTGCTCAGAGCTCTGCGGTTCAAAACCCCGGTGTTCAGAGTCCTTCGGTTCAGAGCCTTGGTGTTCAGAGCAATAGTTATCAAAACGAACTGCAACAACAAAGATTACGCCGTCTGGCCTCTGAGCTGGCCGCCATCACAGACCCCAACGCAAAACTGCAATTTATTGAGCAGCGGCTGCTTGATAACCTGCAGCAGTTAAAACGCCAGCTGGCTATATTGCAGCTGGAACTGCCGCAAACAGCAGATAAAACAAAACCCGGACCTTAAGGCCGGGTTTTGTGGTTTGAAGCGACTTCAGGCTGCTGTTTTTTATCTGAATGCCTGTAAAAATTCAGGTTTGACCACCCAGATAGTATTGGTGCTGGCTACTTCGCCGGTTTTATTGTCAGGCTTAGTGGCTGTCAGTGTCAGGCCAAGCAGGCCGTGGTGGTTGACTGTTGCATTACAAAGCCAGTGCCCATCCACGGCAATAGCACTGAGCTGCTGCTGATTCAGGCTATAAAGCCGGCTACGACAAGGCTGGTAGTTGTCAGTGAGCAAAAATAAACTTTGTTTGTCGGTCGACGTCAGGGCGGTAAATTCGAACGAGCCACCAAGACCATAACTCCAGTTCAGCCATTGTTGTTGTGTGGTGCCAAGGGTACTGACATCGGTTTGCAATAACAGGGTTTGGCTGCGCTTTTTGTGATGCTGCCGTAAAGCCAACACCAGCTGGTTTTGATAAAGCGCACCGCCTAAAGCCCAGATCTGCTGCTGCCCGAGCCCCTTGGGTAAAGGTAATAAGTTGCGCTGGCAATTGGCAATATCAATCAGCCAGAGATCGCGTGCTACTCCCGCATAATTAGCCTGATATAACAGAGTTTTATCTGGCTGCAGCCAGTGATTGTTGCTGTGTTCAACCACCTCTGCGGGCCAGTCGGTAAAACACTGCTGCACCAGACGTTCGGCTTCGGTCAGGGAAGGGGCTTCATCCAGCGTTTTTTCACCAATATTGGGGTTTTTCAGCCGTTTTTGGGCGGTTAAATAAGTCAGCTCTGTGGCTGCATCATCACCATTACCAATCACCAATAAGATGTTGTGGTGCTGCCACTCCAGGCTGAGCGCAGGGGCACCATAATAAGCAAATTTGTTGGTGGTGGGGGCATCAATCAGTTTCTGTGGGCTGCCGCTTGCGGTAAAAGACCATACATAAAGTTCGCTAAGCCAGATATCGCCAAGCGCACTTTGTTGTTTGCTGTGATGGCTGCTGCTAAAAGCCAGCTGCTGGTTGTCGGGGGAAAATGCCAATAAACCAATAGGCTCGGCACTTCGATATTGTGTCGCCAGTGCCGGCGGCACTATCACACTGGCAACAGGCTCAGCTTCGGGCAGGGTAGTGGTCAAAAGCTCAGTGGCCACAAGATTGACCGGCAAAGCGGCGCTCTGCGCCGCAACTGAAACGAATAAACAACTGACTGCGGCAACTTGAAAGCCGAAGCAAAATTTCATCAGGAACATCCATGTGGTACTAAGGCCGCGGTTTTGCGGCGCCTTTGATTGCGTCGCGACTATAGCCAATCTGTCAGACTTTTCGCAACTGCAGCTGGTCTGTTTTACTGCCCGGCGGCCTTTGCTGCGCTGTTTAAACGCCAGGTCACCAGCACTGTGCCAAGTAAAAAAGCGCTGGACACCCAGAGGCAAGCGTAAAACCCATAAGCCTGATAGACCCAGCCCGATAACAGCGTGCCAATCAGCCGGCCCATGGCGTTGGCCATATAATAAAAACCTACATCAAGCGATACGCCATCACGGCCGGCCATGCTTACAATCAGATAACTGTGCAAAGACGAATTCACCGCAAAAACAGCGCCAAATAACAACAGGCCAACAATCAACACCCAGATTGCACTGTTGCTGTACACCAGAGCAAAGCTTAGCAGTGCCGGAATAACACAAAGTAATAAGGCCCAGTGCAAAGCCGTGGTGGCATCCGGTGTGCTGTTGTTGCCACTTTGACGGCCAGAGCTGCGGCCGGTAATGGCCGGGGCAAAAGCCTGTACAGCGCCATAAGCTATCACCCAAAACGCCAGAAAAGCGCCCACTTCGGCCTGGCTCCAGGAAAAATGGCTGGATAAATACAGCGGCAATGCAATCACAAACCAGACATCACGGGCGCCAAATAACAACAGCCGTGCTGCCGACAGTTTGTTTATGGCGGTACTTTTGGAGAGCAAGTCTTTAAATTTGGGTTTAAAACTACTTTTGCCCAAGTCTTTTTTCAAAAGCACCAAGCTCAGCAGCCAGATAAGCGCCAGTGCGCCGGCCATGGCAGCAACAGCGCCCTGAAAACCCCAAAGGCTGAGTAATAAGCCGCCGAGGAAAAAACCAACGCCTTTCAGTGCATTTTTAGAGCCGGTTAAAATCGCTACCCATTGATACAAAGCGCTCTGGGCATTGTCTGGCAACAGCAGTTTGAGTGAACTTTTGGCACTCATTTTGTTGAGGTCTTTGGCAATACCAGACAGCGCCTGCGCTGCCATCACCCAAACCACTGTCAACATAGAGGCTGGCACCAGCAACATGGCAAGCGCCAGCACCTGCAGCAGCAGGCCAATATGCATGGTTTTATTCAGGCCAATACGGGCACCCAGCCAGCCGCCCACTAAGTTGGTGACGACACCAAAAAACTCATAAAACAAAAACAACGAAGCAATGGCGAGCGGGCTATAACCCAGCGTATAAAAATGCAGCACTATTAGCATGCGCAAAGCGCCGTCGGTCAGAGTAAAAGCCCAATAATTGCCGGTGACCAGCAGATATTGTTTCAGGCCAGCGTTGGCCGCTAATGCAGACATGATTATTCCCAAATGAAGCAATAAGGCTGCGATACCACAGCCGTTATTCTGTCAGGCACCAGCGGGGCAGGTCTTTATTGCTGTTTGAATCAGCCTGACGCAACCTTAATCGGCGTTTGCCCCGCAATTGTTTGAACTACACAAAGTTGATTAAAGGATAAAGAGTTCGTTGAGCGATAAAGCCTTTTTTAAACCGGAAAGCCTTCACCTGCCCGGCCCACCAGCAGCGCCAGTTCCACAGTGCGGTTGGCGTAACCCCATTCGTTGTCGTACCAGGCGTAAATTTTAACCTGGGTGCCGTTCACCACCATGGTCGACAAAGCATCAATAACGCTGGAGCGTGGGTCAGTTTTATAATCCACCGACACCAAAGGCCGCTCTTCATAACCTAAGATGTTTTTCAGTTCACCTTCAGCCGCGGCTTTGAGTAAAGCATTGACTTCTTCGGCTGTGGTGGCGCGTTCCACTTCAAACACACAGTCGGTGAGGGAGGCATTGGCCAGCGGCACCCGCACCGCATGGCCATTTAACCGGCCTTTAAGCTCTGGGAAAATTTCGGTAATAGCTGTGGCTGAACCCGTGGTGGTTGGAATTAAACTGCTGCCACAGGCGCGGGCGCGACGTAAATCTTTGTGCGGGGTATCCAAAATCGACTGGGTGTTGGTTAAGTCGTGAATAGTGGTGATAGCACCATGTTTAATGCCGAGGTTTTCATGAATTACTTTGACCACAGGGGCTAAACAGTTGGTGGTGCAGCTGGCGGCTGTCACTATCTGGTGTTTTGCTGCATCAAAAAGCTGATGATTCACGCCCATCACCACATTCAGCACACCAAGCTCTTTTACCGGCGCACTGACCACCACCCGTTTGACGCCCTGAGTCAGATACGCCTGCAACACGGCTTTGCTTTTCATTTTGCCGGAACATTCAAGCACCAGATCACAACCTGACCAGTCGGTGTCATTGATATTTTTGTGATGGCTAACCGCAATCATTTTGCCGTTGATAACGACTTGATTACCCAGAGCTTCTGCCTGATGCAGCCAGCGGCCATGCACTGAGTCAAAATTCAGCAGATGGGCAAAAGTGGCGGCGTCGCCGGCCGGGTCGTTAATTTGTACAAACTCAAATTCAGGCCAGTCAAAAGCGGCGCGCAAAGCTAACCGGCCGATACGGCCAAAACCGTTAATACCTACTTTAATGCTCATCAAATTATCCTCTGTTTTAGCTTTTCAGCCACTGTTCAATCTGTTCCCGGTGCGGGATGGAGCCCGTATGCACCACAAGGTTATTTAATACAACGGCTGGGGTGCTCATCACACCAAAGCCAATGATTTGCTGCATGTCTTCAATCTTTTCTATCTGAACCTCGATGCCAAGCTCGGCAGCAATACGCTCAATGGATTCAACGGTTTTGGCACATTTACTACAACCCATACCTAACACTTTAAATTCTTTCATGATTGAGTCTCCGCAACTTGTTGAAAATAAGCGACATGTGCAGGCAAGGTTAAGGCATAAGGCCTAATCGCCTGCACTTTGTGTTGTACAACATCTTGTGGTTCACCACGCTCCAACAGAATTTGCGCCGCTATTAAGCCGGTACGACCCGAACCACCTTTACAGTGGATTGCTACTGTTTTCCCTGCTGACAACAGCTGATGCACCTGCGCACCAGCCTGTTGCCAGGTTTTGGTAAAATCCGCCGCCGGTGCTTCGTCGTCAGCAATAGGGCAGTGAAACCACCATAAGCCTTTGGCGGCGCAATGTTCAGCCAAAGTGGCAGCCTGATGCGCTTCCAGCTCGGCTTGAGGCATCAGTGTGATAAGCGCCGTTGCACCCGCTTGTTGCAGTGTGGTCAGGGCATCGTCCACCGATGTGCCTTTAGTGCCGGGGCAGGGCGTAAAAATAAGGCCGGCAGGCTTGTGCGGCTCCAGTGGTAACAGGTTATACGGATGGGTCATCACAATTCCTTTATCAGCTCAGTGAAAGCTTTATGCATTGGCAAACCAGTGACGGGTGCGATTGGCAAACCACACCAGCGACAACATAACCGGCACTTCGACCAGTACACCCACTACTGTGGCAAGTGCAGCCCCTGAATGCAGGCCAAACAATGAAATAGCCACAGCAACAGCCAGTTCAAAGAAGTTACTGGCGCCAATCATGCCGGCAGGGGCGGCAATGTTGTGTGGCAGTTTGAGTTTGCAGCCAACAAAATAACTCAGGGCAAAAATGCCATAGGTTTGCAGCAATAACGGGATGGCAATCAGCACTATTGCCAGCGGCTGACTGAGAATGGTTTGTGCCTGAAAGCCAAATAACAGCACCACTGTTGCCAATAAACCAAAGACCGACCAGGGTTTAATCTGTGCCGCAAAAGAGCGGATAGCGTCTTCGCCGGACAAAGAGCGGTTTGCCAGATAACGGCGGGTCAGCACCCCAGCCAGCAGCGGCAATACCACATAAAGTACAACGGACAACAATAAAGTCGACCAGGGCACTGTGATATCGGACACCCCAAGCAGCCAGGCGCTGATAGGGGCAAACGCAAAAATCATGATCAGATCATTCACCGACACCTGCACCAGGGTGTAATTAGCGTCACCTTTGGTCAGCTGGCTCCAGACAAACACCATAGCGGTGCAAGGTGCAACACCCAATAAAATCATCCCGGCGATATATTCAGTGGCGGTCTGTGGGTCAACCCAATCGGCAAACAACAGCCGGAAAAACAACCAGCCCAGCAGCGCCATGGTAAAGGGTTTTATCAGCCAATTGATCACCAGCGTCAGCAGCAAACCAGCTGGCTTTTTGCCAACGTCGCGGATAGCGGCAAAATCAACCTGCACCATCATGGGGTAAATCATCAGCCAAATCAGTAGCGCAATGACACCATTCACCTGTGCATATTCAAAAGACGCCACCAGGCTAAACCAGGCCGGCTGCCACAAGCCGGCCAGCACACCCATGGCCATCGCCAGCGCAACCCAAATAGATAAATAACGTTCAAAAATGCCCACATAAACTCCTTGGTTACAGCTTCAGTTTGACGGGAAAGAACCGGCAAGTTGCAACGGAAAACTTGTAGCTATGGCCGATAACATTGTGCTGTCAGGGGTTGTTGTCGCCTGAAACAATGCTTTGGCACGTTGTTGCAGCGCCTGGTGCAAAGCTGCAAATTCTTGTTGTTGTGCACCTGGACTCAGGGTGGCCCGGCTGGGGTCTGGCAGCGACCAGTGTGCTTTCACTGCGTTACCAAACCAAACCGGGCAGGACTCTCCGGCGGCTTGATCACAAACAGTGATCACCAGATCCGGTGCATAATCTGCCAAATCATCCCAGCTTTTGCTGTAAAGCTCTGTGGTGTCGATATGGCTGGCGCTCAGATATTGCAGTGTTAACGGATGCACCTGACCACGTGGCGCAGAGCCGGCACTTTGCACTTTGATATCCATCCCTGCTGTAAGGGCTTCAGCGCGAAAAATCGCCTCTGCCAGAATGCTGCGACAGGCGTTATGGGTACACAAAAACAAAATTTTCATGCTGTGCTCCGCGCTGACTCCCTTTATTGACTTATTCAGGCGCAGCAGGCTTTTGCCCGCTCCGGTCTTTCGCCCATGGCACAAAGGTTATTCAATAAGGGGGTGAGCAATCCGCTATTCTGAGCTCTGGTTTGTTCCAGCGTGTCTCTGGCCCATTGAGGCAATTCCGGATTCAGCCGGTAAAATACCCATTGGCCCTGGCGGCGGTCCAGCAATACTCTGGCACTTCTGAGCATGGCAAGGTGCCGGGAAATTTTCGGTTGTGATTCACTCAATGCCGACATCAACTCACAGACACAAAGTTCACCTTCCTGCGCAATCAGTAACAGTGAAAACAAGCGGGTTTCGTCGGCCAGTAATTTAAAAAATTCAACGGGGGACATGTCAGTTGCCACCTTTATTGCATTGTTGTGTTGAGACTTATCATAGAGCAACACAAACATCTTGAGCCGCTCGCTGAGCTCATTCATTGTGGTGTCGTAAGCTTTGGCGGTGCCGGTTTCTTTTGGATCCGGAAAATCCCATGCCAGAATATGCCGCGCTTTTAACGCCTTCTGACACTCCTGCCGGGCTTTGCTGCATAACACTATGGCGTAATCAAACTCAGTCTCTTCAAAAGCAGACAACGGTTTTGAGGCTAAACCTTCGCTGGAGAGACCATGTCGTTTTATAGCATCTAACGCTCTGAGATCCGGGTAAGTTGGCTGACTGCCCGCACTAAAAACCTCGAACCTGTTGGCATACTGGCTGCGGGCAATGGCTTGAGCCATCAGCGAGCGGGCCGAGTTTTCTGTACAAATAAAAATCAGAGTAGGCATAGATAACATATGTTTCTCCATATATATCATTTATGATATATATGTTTTTTCATATGTCAATGCTATGCTTAAAACTGCATGCGGCAACATAAGGGGATACAAATGGAGGTTTGGAGCTGGCTGAATAACCAGCTGCTGAAAATGCAGTGGTTAGCTGATGTAGTCAAAATGCTGGTGGAAGATGTTTTTGGTTTGTCGATGCAGTCGCGTTGGGGCGCCAGTCTGCATTTTTTTATTTATGACGTGATCAAAATTTTTATATTGTTGGCTGTGCTTATTTTTACTGTATCCTGGCTACAAAGTTATTTTCCACCACAGCGCACCAGAAAAATTCTGGGTGGTATGCGTGGTTTTAAAGCAAATCTCACCGGCGCTTTGATGGGCACTATCACACCATTTTGCTCTTGTTCTTCCATTCCGCTTTTTATTGGTTTTAGCAGCGCGGGTTTGCCGCTTGGGGTGACTTTTTCGTTTTTAATTTCGTCACCTTTGGTTGATCTGGCGTCGGTGATTTTATTGGCCAGCATTTTTAACTGGTCTATTGCCATTGCTTATGTGCTGGTGGGTATAGTGCTGGCGGTGATTGGCGGCACTTTGATCAGCAAAGCCAATATGAGTCGTTATGTAGAATCTTTTGTACTGCACAGCCCTGTGCTGGATATACCGCAGGCAGAGCTTAGCCGCAAAGACCGTTTTGATTATGCCAAAGCCCAGGTGGCCGATATTTTTCAGCGGGTTTGGTTTTATGTGCTGCTTGGTGTGGCTATTGGCGCAGCTATTCATAACTGGCTGCCACAAGCCTGGGTGACTTCGGTGCTGGGGCAGGACAACTGGTGGTCGGTTTTTGTGGCAACTTTGATTGGTGTGCCTATGTATGCCGATATCTTTGGTACCTTACCTGTTGCTGAAGCTTTGGTCAGTAAAGGGGTAGGGCTTGGCACTGCACTGGCTTTTATGATGTCGGTGACCGCTTTATCTTTGCCATCGTTAATCATGCTGAAAAAAGTGATTAAACTGCCGTTGTTACTGTTGTTTGTTGGCATTGTGGTCTGCGGCATTGTTGTGATTGGCTTGTTGTTTAATGCCTTTGCCCATATGTTTATCTGACGAACATTTAGCTGAAGCCAAGCCTTATCAACCTTTGAGCCAGATCAGAGCAATGACCAGAACGCAAAAAAATGCCAGTCAAAGCTGACTGGCATTTTTGTGGTTTTGCGCTGGTATTTTTTGTTATGGGTTATAAAACTCACCTGATTTACGCAGGTAAAAGAACCAGTTTAATACCAGACATAAAGCGTAAAACGCGGCAAAACCAACCATGGCATATTCCGGCGTGGCGGCTTTAATTTGTTCACCCAGAACCTGTGGAATATAAAAAGCACCGTAGGCTGCGACTGCCGATGTCCAGCCAAGCACAGGGCCTGCCTGTTCTTTAGGGAATACCACAGCTATGGTTCTGAAGGTGGAACCGTTGCCAATACCGCTGGCGGCAAATAAACCCAAGAAAATCAGGAAACAAGGCACAAAATATTGCTCTGGTGTTGCGCTTTGATAAGCCAGCTGCATGTAATAAGCCGCGCCTAAAGCACAAACAATCATGATCACTGAACAGATTTGGGTGACAAAAGCACCACCCACTTTATCGGCAACCCAGCCACCCACAGGGCGGATTAAAGCGCCAATAAAAGGTGCTATCCAGGCATAAGTTAACGCGCTTGGGCCATTAGGGTTTGGTGTAGTGTGGGTCATCACACCGTCCACCATGATATGGCTATAGCCAAAAATCACCTGAATCGACAGTGGAAAGGCCGCCGAAAAGCCGATAAAAGAGCCAAAGGTCATCACGTACAACACACTCATCACCCAGGTGTGTTTATTATTAAAAATTTTGTATTGCCGGTCTAAACTGGTGCGGATAGCGCCCGGCAGCAGTTTTAACAACATCACAGTGCTGAATAACACCAGAATAATGACAATTTCTTTGGGAATGCCAAAACCAGAACCATTGGCATTTTGTGGCAGCATCAGCCAGAGGCCAACAATAGAAGTTAAAAAACCAATACCGAGCATCGACAAAATAATGGCAAAAGAAACCGGGGCTGCCGGCAGCTTGGGGGTGACTTCTTCAGTGTTTAGGTTATTGGTGCCAAACCACAATAAAAACGCCAGCGGCACTAAGGTAATCAACCAGGAAAAACCGGAGTTCTGGATCCAGGTTTGAGTGCCGGCAGCAATGGTGCCAATCACAGTACCACTGGCTTTTTCCAGCACCATAGGGTCACCGGCGCCAAACAGTGAAAACACGCCATAAGACATAAATAGTGGCACCGCAATCTGCACTGTGGTGACACCAAAATTGCCAAGGCCAGCATTTAAACCCAACGCCAAACCTTGTTGTTTTTTCGGGAAAAAGAAGCTGATATTCGACATGGAAGAAGCAAAATTGCCACCACCAATACCGGATAACAACGCCATCAGCTGAAATACCCACAGCGGGGTGCTTTTATCCTGCAACGCCAAACCCGTGCCCACAGCCGGGATCATCAACAAAGTTGTGGTTAAAAACAGCGTATAACGGCCACCACAAAGCCGGACAAAAAAGCTTGATGGAATACGTAAGGTGGCGCCCGTTAAACCAGCAATGGCGGTTAAGGTAAATAACTCACTGGTGGTAAAAGGAAAACCCACATTTAACATTTGTACTGTGACAATACTCCACAGCATCCAGACGCCAAAACCACATAACAGGCTGGGAATGGAGATCCACAGGTTCCGGTTTGCAATTTTACTGCCTTGCTGTTGCCAGAACGTCTCGTTTTCCGGCTCCCAACGTTTTAAATTCGACATAGTCCACTCCGAGCTAACCCACAAAAGGTGCGCTGAAACTATGCAGGCACAGCAGCAAGGCCACAATGAGACTGAGGAGTTAGTTACAACAGCCATACTGCGCAGAATGGATACCTATAAAGTGGTAGTTTTGCAGGTGCTGTCAGTTTTTTAGTTTATAAACAATGATTTATAACCGTGAAGTTTAAAGGCAAACTTTAGGCGTAAAAATGCAGCGGGTCAGACTTTGCGTCTGACATGATATAAATCAACTTTATCGGCCAAGCAAGCATGCAGCATAAGCGCATAAACCTGAATGGTGTTGGAGCAAAAAATGTCAGATTGTAAAACCACAGTGATGCTGGTTGATGACCATCCGCTGTTACGCAAAGGCTTACGGCAGTTATTGGCTTTTGAAGCCGAATTTGAAGTGGTGGCCGAAGCCGGCTCTGGTGCTGAAGCGCTGGCGAGCGCACCCGAGCTTGACCCTGATTTGATTATTCTCGATTTAAATATGCAGGGCATGGACGGGCTGGAAACGCTGAAAAGGCTGCGCGATGAAGGGGTGACCTCACGTATTGTGATGCTGACAGTGTCGGACAGCAACGAAGATGTGATCAAAGCCATTGGCCTGGGCGCTGACGGTTATTTATTAAAAGACTCGGATCCGGATGAACTGCTGGAGCAAATTAAAAAAGCTGCCAGTGGCAAAATGGTGTTAAGTGACGCCGTTAATGCCGCCCTTGCCACTGCGATTCGCCGGCCGGCGGAAAAACCAGCGGCCGACATTAACAGCCTGACCAACCGCGAATATGAAATTCTCAGCCTGATAGCTAAAGGTCAAAGCAATAAACTGATTGCCCGCGAGCTGGATATTTCCGACGGCACTGTGAAGGTGCATGTAAAGCATCTGTTGAAAAAACTTAATTTGCGCTCCAGGGTTGAAGCCGCTGTCTGGATGGTAAATCACCAGGGCCGAAACGCTTAACAGCACTTGTTTAACGACGCGCGCAGTTTCTGACAGCAGGCAATAACAGCGCGTGGCTTTTAGCGGCGCGCGCCCTGGTTGTCAGCAACACATAATTTAACGGAGCACACTCATGGCCGCCACAGCAGCTTTGCCGCAGGGAAAAAAACCAATGTTGTCATTTCAGCAGGCGTTGTCGCAGCTGCTGGAGGCCGTCAGCTGCCAACAAAAAGTGCAGCAGCAACCTCTGGCGCAGGCATTGGGTTGGGTATTGGCTGAAGATGTGCTGTCGCCTTTGCAAATTCCGGCTTATACCAATGCAGCGATGGACGGTTATGCCTTCCGGTATTCAGACGCTATAGCACAACCATTGTTGACTCTGGTCGGGCAAAGTCTGGCCGGACATCCGTATCAGGGGCCGCTGCCACCAGGTTGTTGTATCCGCATTATGACAGGCGCCAAATTGCCGGCAGAACTTGATACTGTGGTGATGCAGGAGCAGGTGGAGCAACAAGGCGCGGATAATATACGTTTGTGTTGCCAGCCCAAACGTGGTGAGCATGTGCGGCTAGCCGGCAGTGAAATTCAACAAGGTGCAGTGGTGCTGAAACAGGGCCAAAGGCTTGGCCCTTTGCAGCTTGGTCTTGCTGCCACTTTGGGTTATGCAAAGCTCCCCGTGTATCAGCAGTTAAAAGTAGGCATTATTTCCACTGGCGACGAGCTGGTGGCACCAGGCTTGCCGCTGGCCGAAGGTCAGCTGTATGACAGCAACAGATTTGTGCTGGGGGCCATGTTAGCGCGGCTTGGCGTTGGTCTGACTGATTATGGTTGGGTGGCGGACGAGCCAGCGCTGCTCAAAGCGGCTTTTGCCCAAGCCGCCACTGAAGTGGATGTGCTGGTGACCAGCGGTGGTGTGTCAGTAGGAGACGCCGATTACACCCGTCAGGTGCTGGAAGAGCTGGGTCAGGTAAGTTTCTGGCAGGTGGCTATTAAACCAGGTAAACCTTTTGCTTTTGGCAAACTCGGCAATTGCTGGTTTTTTGGTTTACCAGGCAACCCGGTGTCTGCGGTGTTAACTCTTGATCAACTGGCCCAACCAGCACTGAGAAAACTTGCCGGTGAACAAGCCACGCCAGCATTGCGGTTGCAGGCCACAGCCAAAACAAAGTTTCCAAAAAAACCGGGCCGGTTGGATTTTCAGCGGGCTGTCCTCAGCCAGCAAAATGGCCAGCTGCAGCTGGAGCCTGTGATGATGGACAGCTCTGGCATGTTGTCATCTTTGTTGGCCGCTAATTGTCTGGTGCCTTTGGCGCTGGAAAAAGCCGATATTGCCAGTGGTGAGCTGCTGGAGCTGCAGTTGTTGTCTGACTGGTTGCGCTGAACCTGGCATTGCCTGGCTTTGAATCTAAAACTTTAGCCGCATATTCAGACTGCAGAATTAACGCTAAGATTAACCACATTGTTGTTCTAACAGCTTGTCATCACTAATGAAATTATTGGTTCATACCGCTTTTAGCCCAAGAGGAATAGCCGCCTGGCTTATTCTGCTGCTTGGGTTATTGGCAACAGCCGTTTTATGGCAAAGCCTGCTCAGCAACCAACATCAACGTGCCAAAGCCGAATTTGAACTGCATAACCGTGAAGTGTTGGCTTCTATTCAAAAACGGCTGCAGGATCACGAACAGATTTTATTAAGTGGTGCCGGTTTTTTTGATGCCAGTGACCATGTTAGTTCTGAAGAGTGGCGGGCTTTTGCCAACAGATTAAATCTCAAAGTCAATTTCCCGGGTATTCAGGGGGTTGGCGTGGTAAAAGCTATTCCGGCTGCAGAGATAGCTGCTTATCATGCCATGTTAACCACAGAAAATTTGCCGCCACAACAAGTGACACCTGAAGGTGAACGCGATTTTTACACTGTCATTATGTATCTTGAACCTGACAATGAAAGGAACAGGGCAGCTCTTGGTTATGACATGTTTTCTGAGCCGGTGCGGCGCAAAGCCATGCAAGATGCCGTTGACAACAATAGCACCACCATTTCAGGCAAAGTCACCTTAAAACAGGAAATTAAAGGCCCGCAGCAGGCCGGTTTTTTAATGTATGTGCCTGTGTATGATAAAAGCCGGCCGCTTGGCACTGCAGCCGAACGCTGGGCGGCCTTATTTGGTTTTGTCTACAGCCCTTACCGGATGGACGACCTGATGCACGGCCTGCTTGGCAACAGAGACTTAATGGTCGACTTTACTATTCACGATGGCCACAGTAGTGCTGACACAAACTTAATGTACAACTCGGCGCTCTGGCATGAGGCTGAGCCTGACACCAAAGCCTTATTCAGCACCCGTTATCAGCTACCGGCTTATGGCCATCAGTGGTTATTAACCTTAACCAGCCGTAATAATTTTGAGCGCCAGTTTAGCTCCCAGCTGAACTGGTCTATACCCTTGCTTGGTTTTGCCATCAGCTCTTTGTTATTTTTGCTGGTGCTGGAGTTATTAAGCCGGCAACAACAAGCGCTGCAACTGGCGGATCGGATGGCAAAAAAACGGGCCGAATCTGAAGCGAGATTTCATCAGTTGTTTTTGCATATGGGGCAGGGGGTGTTGATTTATGGTGCCAATGCTCAATTGCTGGATGCCAATCCGGCGGCGTTAAAACTGATGGCTTTGAGCATGGCGCAGCTGCAGGGGAACTTACCTTTGGCGCCAGACTGGCAAATTATGCCGCCCCAAGCATTGCCGCCTGCGCCGTTGCAGCCGGTATTAAATGCCTTGTTAACAGGTGAAGCTGTGACAGGGTATGAACTTGGCTTCTGGCATGCAGAAATACAGGCGTATTTGTGGTGCAATCTGGATCTTTATCCGCAATTTCGTGACGGTCAGCAACAGGTAGAAAAACTTTATCTGGTGCTCAGTGATATTACCGAACGTAAACGTATTGCCCAGATGAAAGATGAATTTGTTGCCACCGTCAGCCATGAATTGCGTACACCACTCACCTCGATTTCCGGCGCTTTGGATTTGCTTTGTCATCAGGTGCTGGAAGATGAGGGCCATGCGCAGCTGAAACAACATATGCTGAAAGTGGCGCATGACAACAGCAAAAGATTAACGATGTTGATCAATGATTTGCTGGATCTGGAAAAAATTGCCGCCGGCGGTATGGTTTTTCATCTTGAAGCCCAGTTGTTATGGCCTTTGCTGATGCAAAGTGTCGAAGCCAACCAGGTGTATGGCGCCAAAAGGTCAATCCGTATTGAAGCTGCCACTACAAGCGAGGATCAGCCGGTGTTGGTTGATGCACAACGTTTAGCGCAGATTTTGTCGAATTTATTATCCAATGCCATCAAGTTTTCGCCGGATGGTGCTGTGGTACAACTGAAACTGCAGTCCTTGCCGGGTTTTATGCGGATCAGCGTTTGTGATCACGGCAGCGGTATTCCACAACAATTCAGGCCCATGATTTTTCAGAAATTTAGTCAGGCGGATGCGTCAAGCAGCAGGCAACAACAAGGCACTGGTCTTGGCCTGGCCATTTGTAAAGAACTGGTCGAACGGATGAACGGCCGCATCAGCTTTAGCTCCGAAGAAGGACACGGCAGCTGTTTTTATGTGGATTTACCCAAAGCCTGAGGAGCAACGGCAGTACCCCCTTTGCCCCGTCTGATGGCAGTGGCTTGCTTGATCCAGGTCAACAAGCACAGCTTCACCCCGTCGCACACTAACGCAACTACAAAGACTGAGGTGTAAAAAATGCGTTTAGTGGATTTGTTGTTGCAGCAGTTGCAACAGGCGGGGGTACAACAGATATTTGGTATTCCCGGTGACTTTGTGTTGCCACTTTTTGCCGGATTAGAACAAGCCGGTAAAATTCCGCTTTATTATGTCAGCCATGAACCTTCAGCTGTGTTTGCCGCCGACGCTGCCGCCCGTATGGCCAATAAACCCAGCGCCGTGGTATTAACTTATGGCGCCGGCGCCCTGAATGCAGTGAATGCAGTGGCACAGGCTTATGTCGAGCAGGTGCCGCTGGTGATTATTGCCGGTTTTCCATCCGAAGCAGAAATTCAGCGTAACCTGCTGATCCACCATCAGGCGCGGCATCTGGATTCACAACGTGATATTTACCGTGAAATCACCTGTGCTCAGGTGCGGCTGGATGATGAGCGTACTGCTGCCGCCGAATTGTGCCGGGCTATTGCCAGCTGTCAACGTGAATCCCGGCCGGTATTTATTGAAATTCCGCGTGATGCCGCAAATTGGCAATTATCCACAGCGGCGGTATCGCAGGCGCTGGCGGCTTTGCATTGCCAGCAACAAGGGCAGGATCCTTTGCATCAGCAGGAGCTGCAGCTGGCGAGCGACGCCATAGTCAAAAGGCTACATCAGGCGAAAAAACCCGTGTTGTTATGTGGTATTGGCGTGCGGCGTTTTGGCGCTGTGGCATTGGTGGAACAACTGGCCACTGTGCTGAATGTGCCTATGCTGACCACTTTGCTTGGACGGGCTTGTGTTGATCAGCAGCATCCGCAATATGCCGGTGTTTTTGTCGATAAGCAGGACCAGGCAGCACTGACACTACTGCAGGACGCAGATTTAATAATTCAGCTGGGGGTGATTCAGAATGACAGCAACTTTGCTGCCCATCAGGCGTTGTTTCCGGCCGAAAAACTGCTGCTGATACAGCAGGGTGAACTAAAAATGGCCGGCGTGATTTTTCATGATCTGGCCATCAAAGAACTGCTGGAACAGCTGCTGCTGGCACCGCTGCCTTGTTTTGCCAACCGTGATGTGAAACCGGCGCCAACACCACAGCTTCAGGCCACTGAGGATCGCAAACTAAATTCGGCCAGTGTATTAACACTGATTGATCAGCTACTTAGCCAGCAAAATACGCTGGTGCCAGTGGTCAGTGATATTGGTGATTGCCTTTTTGCATCCTTGCAGGTGAAACCTACTTATCTGCTGGCGCCGGCTTTTTATGCGTCTATGGGTTATGCAGTGCCGGCCGCGCTTGGGGTGCAGGCAGCCAGTGGTTTAAGGCCGCTGGTGCTGGTTGGGGATGGTGCTTTTCAGATGACAGGGCTGGAGTTGGGGCATTGTGCCCGTTATGGTTTTGCCCCTATTGTGTTGTTGCTCAATAACAGTGGCTGGCAAATGATCAAAGCGTTTTCGCCAGAGCTGACCTCGACCTCGCTGCAAGGCTGGAATTATTCCGCTATTGCCCGTGGCATGGGGGGCGGTGCTTATCAGGTCTGGAGTTTGTCACAGCTGGAAACTGCTTTTGCTTATGCGATGCAAGATGACAAGCGTTTTTCACTGATTGAAGTAATGTTGCCGCAAGGCAGCAGCAGTGAACGTTTGCAACAATTTGCTGCCGGTTTTTTATCGGCGCAGCACAAGGCGCTGGCTGGTTGTTAACTTAAAGCTGCTGCTTTGATATTGGCGTATAAGGCGCTGCCTTGTTGCAGCGCCAGTTGTGAAAAGGCCAGGCTACTGATTTGTGCTGTCAGTTGCTGGCCATCGTTCAGCGTCAGAAACAACAATAATTCTGTCGGCTGGCTAGCCGCTCGCCAATGGCTGACGCGTGCGCTTAGTTGCAGCTGAATCGAACTTTGTTGCAGTGGCTGCAGGCTGACGCTGACATCACGGGCTCTTATTTTTAACCGGCATAAGTCCTGGCGCCCTTGGTGGCCAGCCTGGACCGGTAATAACACCAGAGTGTCACCAAGCAAAATCTGACAATAACCAGCAGCTGTGCTGCCGTGTTGTTGCAAACGACCATATAACAGGCTTAAAGCTTCATGTTGCAAATCAACTTCTTGATGTAACAGGTTGGCCAGCGGGCCCTGTGCTGTTATGTTGCCGTCAGTTAACAACAACAGCTGATCAGCCAGCTGCACCACATCTTCCAGCTGATGGCTGACAAAAAGCACCGGTATTTTAATATCCAGCAGCAGTTGTTGCAGATAAGGCAAAATTTCCTGCCGGCCTTGTTTGTCTAAAGCGCTAAAAGGTTCATCCAATAACAACAGTTGCGGTTGTGCTAATAAAGCGCGGCCAAGCGCGACCCGTTGTTTCTGCCCGCCCGACAGCTGCTGTACTTTGCGATCCAGCAACAAGGTTAAATCAAGGCGCTGATAAAGCTCAGCAGGCTGCAGCCGGCGTAAGGCGGCCGGCACCCGCTCGTAGCCAAACAGCAGATTTTGTTGAACCGTTAAGTGAGGCAACAAAGTGTCATGCTGACTGACCAGGCCAATACGGCGTTGCTGCACCGGATATTGTTGTTTGCCATCAAGCCATTGTTGTCCGGCAAAACTGATTTGTCCCTGTACAGCAGGTTCCAGTCCGGCAATGGCGCGCAGCAGGCTGGTTTTACCACAACCGGAGCGGCCAAAGATGGCGGTGACGCCTTCGAAAGGAATGTCAGTACAAATGGCCAGCTGAAAACCTGCTCTGCTGAGCTGAATATCAATTTTTAAGCCTGGCTGTTGTGATGGCCGTTGTTGTTGGGTCTGGGCTTCAGCGCCGGGCGCAGCCGCTGGTATTGCCGTTGCTGTTGCTGTCATTAACGGCGCTCCTGTTGCCAGCGGTTCAGACCAAATAACAACACCATAGACATCAGCACTATCAACAAAGATAACTGATGGGCGGCGCCGTAATTCATGGCTTCGGTATGGTCATAAATCAACACCGACAACACTTTGGTTTCGCCGGCAATACTGCCACCTATCATCATAATCATGCCAAATTCGCCCAGGGTATGGGCAAAGGTTAAGCTGGCTGCGGCAATAAAACCTGGTCTGGTCAGCGGCAATAAGACATGTACAAAACGGTCAAAGCGGCCGGCGCCCAATAAAGCTGCGGTTTCCAGCGGTTGTTTGCCGACAGTTCGAAAACATTGTTTGAGCGGTTGCACAGCAAAAGGTAACGAATAAATTACCGAGCCCAGCACCAGACCTTCAAAACTAAATAACAGCGGCGGCAAACCGAGACTGGAAAGCCACAGGCCTATGCCTTGTTGTGGACTGAATAACAACAACAAATAAAAACCCAACACTGTAGGCGGTAACACCAGCGGCAAAGTTACTACGGCTTCCACTAAACTGTGTCTTTTTTGTTTGCCAAAGGCCAGCCACCAGGCGAGTGGTGTGGCAATCAACAGCAGCAGTAAAGTGGTAACAGCACAGAGTTTGAGTGTCAGCCACAAGGCTTGCCAGTCGGCCGGACTGAGTTGCAGCAGGTTCATGGTGCACTAAAACCATATTGTTGCAGCAGTGCCTGAGCCTGCGCCGATTGCAGATAATGGTAAAACTGTGCAGCCTGTGGTGTTTGGGCATGTTTTAGCCTGAGCAGCGCTGCTTGCAGTGGCTGGTGCAGGCTGCTGTCAATCACCGGGAACTTTGGTTTATTGCCCGGTTTTTTTAGCAATGACAAGGCCACCAGTGCTGCATCGGCAGCACCACTTTGTACCAGCGCAAAGGTTTTGGCGACATTTTCGCCATACACTATTTTGGGGGCTAACTGCTGCCATAAGCCGCTATTTTTCATGCTTTGTCTGGCTCTGTCGCCATAAGGGGCATGTTGTGGTTCGGCGATGGCAATAAAACGAAACCGGGCAGACTGTAGATCGCTTAACAAAGTTGCAGCAGCAAGACCAGCTCTGGTCACCAGCACCAGATGGCCTTTGCCAAGTACCACAGGCGCCTGCAGCGCAAAACCTTGTTGCCATAAGTTATTGGCATAACTTAAATCGGCGGCAAGATAAAGGTCAAAAGGTGCCCCATGCATAATTTGTTGTTGCAGTTTGCCGGACGAGCCAAACACCAGCTCCAGTTGGCTGTCGGGGTGGTGCTGCTGAAATTGCTGGCTGATGGCCGTTAAAGCGTCGCGTAAATCGGACGCAGCTGCAATGCGCACCAGGCTGCCTGGTGTTGCAGCTTTGACAGTGGTGTTCAGCAGCAGCCAGATGCAACAGGCAATAACCACACAGAGCCGCAACACTGCAGGTAAACGCAACAGCGACGGGGATGTCATGGTTGCCACCGCTGCTGTTGCACTGTATCTGAGGCTTTGGCTTCGACCCAGGCCGAACCCTGACTGTCGTGTTGTTTTTTCCAGATAGGCGCCCGGGTTTTTAAATAATCCATAATAAATTCGGCGCCGGCAAAAGCGCTGCTTCTGTGCGCCGAGGCCACACCAACAAACACTATTTGTTCCCTTTCAGTTAATAAACCAACGCGGTGAATGATTGAAATAGCTTTTAATTCAAATCTTTGCGCTGCTTCTGTTGCAATTTGCTGCAGCGCTTTTTCTGTCATGCCCGGGTAATGTTCCAGCTCCAGCGCTTGTAACTGCAGCTCCGGGTGATCCCGTACCAGCCCGGTAAAGGTTACCACGGCGCCACAATAAGGTGTGGCAGCAAGTTGTTGATACAGCACTTGTTGTGAAAAATCCTGCATCTGCACTTTGATATAAATAGCGCTGTTGTGGTGATTGGCAACCTTGTCTGCCGCAGCAGCAAGGTGCTCTGGGTTTGAATCTGCCGTTGTTGCTGGTTCAATGGTGGTACTGCCCTGTTGTGGCAAAAAGACTGCGGTCATCTTAACCTCCGGTGACAGGCGGGAAAAACGCCACTTCATCACCGCTTTGCACCTGAGTCTGCACATCACACAGCTGCTGATTCAGTGCATAAAGCAGATTGGCGTCCAGCAAAGCATCGGCAAATAACGGTGAGCGCTGACGCAGTTGAGCCATTACATCGGCCACTGTGCAGGGGCTGTTGAGCTCGAAACTCAGATTGGCACATTGTAGTCTTTCGCGCAGTGCACCAAAAAACAGGATTTTAATCATCAATGTGCTCCCTGGCGGCTGAGGCCGGTTGGTTATGGTGGGTCTGGCTCTGGTATTGCTGCGTGTTTTGCACAAGTTCGGCGCGCTGTTGTAAATAAACCGCTCTTTGCCAATGCCCTGATTTACCACCGGTTTTTTCTTCCAGCTGAATATTGCTGACCACCAGCGCCGGATCCAGCGCTTTACACATATCGTGAATAGTCAGAGCGGCAACGGCTGCTGCTGTTAAAGCTTCCATTTCCACGCCGGTATTGCCGTTGACGGCGCAGGTGGCGCTGATCCGAAGCGTGCCCAGTTTGATGTCGGGGCTAAATTCAATGGCTACTTTGCTAAGTGCCAGCGGATGACATAACGGGATCAGATCACTGGTTTTTTTTGCTGCCATAATGCCGGCAATGCGGGCGCAGGCCAGAGCATCACCTTTTTTTAAGCTGGCAGATAACAATAAATCAATCACTTCTGGTGTGGTTTGCACCAGTGCCGAAGCCACAGCCTGACGCTGACTGTGGTTTTTAGCGCCAACATCAACCATCCGGGCGCTGCCGTCCTGGTTCAGATGAGTCAGCCCTGCATAATCTTTCATCTGTATCACTCCTGTTGTGAGTTGTGTTGGCAACAGAATTGTTGCTCTGGCAGTTGCTTGCCTGCGGCTGGTTGATGCTGTGCTGGCCCCAGTTGTGGCACAAAATTACAAGGCCCTTGCCGGGCGTCGAGCTGGGGCAACACCAGCTGTTGCATCGCCAGTTGGCAGGCCGCAGGTGAACCCGGCATCGCCACCAGCAGTTTATGGTTGGCAAGGCCGGCCACTGCGTTGGATTGCAGGGCGGCGCTGCCAATGTCGGCAAAAGACAGCTGGCGGAACAGTTCACCAAAACCTTCAATTTTTTGGTCAAATAACACGCTGATGGCGGCGACAGTACAGTTGTCTGGCGCAAAGCCGGTACCGCCGCTTAGCAGTATCACCTGATGGTTGTTATCACAAATAAGTTGCGACACCGCAGCGCGGATTTGATACAGCGCTGATGGCACTATGGCACGGTGCTGCGGCAGATGACCGGCATCCGATAACAGCTGACACAACAAATCGCCGCTGCTGTCACTTTCTGCGGTATGGCGGTTGGAAATAGTCAGCACTGCAACAGTCAGCGGCTGGAAAACTTTAGGTATTTTGGCCATAACGGCTTGCCTCCGGGTTCAGGTGCTGATGTTGTTGCAAGGCAAGTTGCCACTCACCAGGTGTATTGGTATTCAACAACGCAGCAGGGGTAGGGCAAGGCAGTTGTTGTACCCCAAATTGCTGAAGCAATGCAGTGACTGACAAGCCCGATGTGGTGTTGTTGTTTTTTGCCGCGCTTGTGTTGTGTTGCAGCGTTTTGGCCAGCCAGTGTTTCACCTGCTGATTCGTTGGGATCACTGCAGGTAAAGGTGAACCGGCAAAACAAGCACAAGGATATTGCAGCAGCAAAGTTAACAGCGCTGCGTTTAGCAGCGGCGTGTCGACAGGTAAAATCAGGCACTGGCTGGCATGTACCTGCAGCAAAGCAGCCTGAATACCAGCCAGCGGGCCGGCATCCGGATAAAGGTCGTTAATAAAACCGGGCTGGTTGCGGCTAATCAGAATTTGATCGCAGCCTGCAGCTTTGGCCAGTGCAACGGTTCGGCAGAGCTGGCTGTCACCGTCCAGTTTCAGCAGCGCTTTATCCTGGCCCATCCGGCTGGAGCGGCCGCCGGCCAGAATAATGGCGCTTTGCAGCTGTGTTGTTGGTTTTTGCTGTTGTGCTGTTGCACTGAGCTGGTGTTGATTTGTCATAAACTACCTGCCATAAACCGGTGTTTTTGCTGAGTTCAGCCTGTGCTGAAACACTGTCAAACCCCGGCCTGATTGTTGCTTTTGCGCTTTGTGTATGAACCCGCAAGGGGTTAACCGCCAATCATCGCCAGATGACGGGTGGCTCCGGTTTTTTGTTCAGCAAGTGAATGACTGCTGCTTTTAAAGAGCAGGCTGTGCTGTAAAAACTGCCGGATTTGTTCGGGTTCATCCTGCGCCAGCAAATGGCGTAAACTGCGGTGTTGTTCGGTAAAAAGACAAAGAAATAACTCGCCAAGACTCGATACCCTGAGTCTGTTGCAGTCGGCACAAAAGTCTTTGCTGTACGGCATGATAAGTCCAATGCCGCCTTGATGTGCTGGATGGAAAAACTCCTGTGCAGGCCCGGCGTGGGCGTCTTTCACCCCCAATAACCAGCCGGCAGCGAGCAGTTGCTGTTTGATGTTGTCACCTGATAAGTGCTGACGGGCAAAAAAAGCATTGTTGTCGCCGGTTTGCATCAGTTCAATAAAACGTAAAGTGACAGCACGGTTTTTGACAAAAGCCATAAAGTCGGGCAATGCACCGGCGTTATGCTGGCGCAGCAGCACTGTATTGAGTTTAAGTTTTTTAATGCCGAGGCTACTTGCCAATTCAATGCCTTCGAGAATATCCGGCAGTTTGTCCTGACCTGTCACCAGCGCAAAAGTGGCGGGGTCCAGACTGTCGACACTGACATTCAGTGCATCCAGTCCGGCGTCCAGCCAACTTTGAATATCCCGTTTCAGCCGGTAACCATTGGTGGTCATCGCCACCTGTTCAATGCCAGGCACTGCTTTGCAGGTGGCAATAATTTCAGTTAAATCGCGACGCAAACTGGGTTCACCGCCGGTCAGGCGAATTTTGCGGGTGCCACAAAGGGCAAAGGCGGTGACCAGCCGTTTAATTTCCGGTAGCGTCAGTTCTTCACTGCGGCTTTGGCATTCGTTGCCATCTGGCAGGCAGTAGCTGCAACGAAAGTTGCAACTTTCCGTCAGCGACAGCCTTAAGTAGCTGAAACGACGGTTAAATTGATCTTGAAGCATCACAACACACCTTTCCAGAGTGGGGAGGTCTGACCGTTTCCCGTCAGGCCCGGTGGCCCAATTGCCACGGCTGCTGCAGGCGGATTACAAAGGGTAATCACTTATCCTGAACATCAGGACTTAGCTTACACAGCTCGGCGTTGTGCTTATGTTAGAGCGCAAGACCACCGATTGTTATGACCTTGAAGGGGGTCATTGGCTACTCCCTTGGGGGTACAGAAGGGCAAGACTGTGACAAAACCACGGGTTGTTGTTTGCTGATTTTGTGGTAAAAACAACGGTCTGAGCGCCGGCATTTCTGCAGGGATTGCTAAAATTTTTGTTTCGTTCTAAGCTGCGTGCCCTTTTTATTTTTGTGCTCTGACTGGCCGGATCTGCGGATGGTTTTTCTCCATCCGACTATTTTCTATCTGAAGCTCAGGCCAGATGCATAAGCGAAGGACTCTGGGCTATCTTTAAGGATGGCTGCTGCAGTATGGACTGATGTTCTTACCCTTATATTCTGGCGTTGCTGTTGCAACTGCTGTGGTACAGAGTCAACCGAGGTAATAACGATGACAAAAGCAATTATTCTGGTGCTGGATAGTTTTGGTATTGGCAGTGCACCGGACGCCGAAAAATTTGGGGATGCCGGCGCCAATACCTTTAGCAGCATAGCCCGCGCCTTTGCCAATGCCAAAGGCCGGCAACTGGCGTTGCCTAACCTGGCCAGATTAGGCTTAGTTAAAGCCGCTTTTGCCGCTTCTTCTGAAATTGCCGCTGTGGCCGATCTGGAGCCGGTACAAGGCGCTTATGGTTTTGCAGCAGAACTCTCCAGTGGTAAAGACACCCCAAGTGGGCACTGGGAAATTGCCGGTGTGCCTGTGTTGTTTGACTGGGGTTATTTTCACAACAAACAACAGAGTTTCCCACAAGAGTTAATCGACGAGTTATGCCTGCGTACAGGCGTTGCCGGTATTTTGGGTAATTGCCACGCTTCAGGCACAGATATTCTGGTAAAACTTGGTGATGAACATGTACAAAGCGGCATGCCAATTTGTTACACCTCGGCCGACAGTGTGTTTCAGGTAGCGGCGCATGAAGAACATTTTGGCTTAGACAAACTCTACCACTTTTGTGAAGTCGCCAGAGAGTTGCTGGACCCTTACAATATAGGACGGGTGATAGCACGTCCCTTTTTAGGCGACAACGCACAAAATTACGCCCGTACCGGCAACCGTAAAGATTATTCGGTGTTACCTCCGGCGCCAACGCTGCTGGATAAGCTGACACAAGCCGGTGGCACTGTGATTAGCATTGGTAAAATTGCCGATATTTATGCCCATCAGGGCATCAGCAAAGCAGTCAAAGCCAATGGTTTGGCGGCGCTGGTGGATACCACTTTGCAAGAATACGCCAAAGCGCCGGATCGCAGCCTGATATTTACCAATCTGGTGGATTTTGATCAGAACTATGGCCATCGCCGCGACCCAATTGGTTATGGTGAAGCGCTGGAATATTTTGACAGCCGCCTGCCGGAAATAACGGCTGCGCTTGATGAAAATTCAGTGTTGTTAATGACTGCCGATCATGGTTGTGATCCAACCTGGGTTGGCACCGAACATACCCGCGAATATGTGCCTGTGTTATTTAGCGGCCCGCAGGTAGCGCCGGTAAATCTGGCAGAAAGGCAAAGTTTTGCTGATATGGGCCAGACGCTGGCCGAATTTTTTGGTCTGGAAAAACTGGCTTATGGTGAGTCCTTTTTAGCCCAGACCCGCATTAAAATCTAACAAATAAGAGATAACTGATGACCACTCCACATATCCACGCTGATGTAGACGCTTTTGCAGCCACAGTTTTAATGCCGGGCGATCCGCTGCGTGCCAAACATATCGCCGACACATTTTTAACCGACGTAAAATGTGTGAACACAGTACGTAACATGTACGGTTTTACCGGCAAATATAACGGCAAAGACGTCAGCGTGATGGGCTCTGGCATGGGCGTGCCTTCGATGTCTATTTATGCCACTGAACTGGTGAAGTTTTATGGTGTTAAAAACATTATCCGTATTGGCTCTTGTGGTGGTTTACCACTGTCGGTCAAAGTGCGTGAAGTTGTGATTGCGATGGGCGCCAGCACAGACTCAGCAGTGAACCGCAACCGTCTGCAAGGTATGGATTTTGCCGCTTTAGCCAGTTTTGATTTGCTGGAACGTGCTGTCACTGCAGCGCGCGCCAAAAACATCGGTGTCAAAGTAGGTAACGTTTTTACCTCTGATTTATTTTATAACCCGGATGCCACGCTGTTTGATACGCTGGAAAAATACGGCATTTTAGGGGTGGAAATGGAAGCGGCCGGTTTATACGGTGTTGCTGCTGAATATGGCATCAATGCTCTGGCCATTATGACAGTGTCTGATCATATCCGTACCGGCGAGTCATTAAGCCCGGATGAGCGTCAGACCAGCTTTAACGAGATGGTTGAAATCGCTTTGGCGCTGGCATAAGGAACTTTGTATGTCACTTTGCAGCAATAAAATGTTTTATGTGTCATGGGAAGCTTTTCACCGTGCCACCAAAGAGCTGGCCAAGTTATGTCTGGATGGTGGTTTTGACAGCATAGTGGCGGTGAGTCGTGGTGGCCTGGTGCCAGCTGCTATTCTGGCGCGTGAGCTGAATATCCGGGTAGTAGACAGCATTTGTGTGTCGAGCTACGACCATGACCAGCAGCGTGAACTGAAAATTTTAAAAGACGCTGCGTTAAAAGACAGCCCTAAGCTGCTGATTGTCGACGATTTAGTCGACACAGGCGAAACGGCCAAAGCACTGCGTGAACATTTCCCGCAAGCCTGTTTTGTCACTGTGTATGCCAAACCACAAGGCAAACCTTTGGTAGACAAATACGTCACTGACATAGAGCAGGACACCTGGATCCAGTTGCCATGGGATATGGAGCTGGCTTATAGCCAGCCGCTGGCAGAGCAATAAGCCGGCAGGGTGAAAGCTAAAATAATAAAAAAGCGCCTTTTTTGGCGCTTTTTTATTGCTGATAAACTTTGTTTATTCAGGCTGAAACTTCGCTGATGTAAAAAGCAGCCTCTGCTTCAGAGACCCAACAAGCCCGGCATTGTTAGTCCAGACTTAGTTTTAGCCAGACCAAACGATGATCAGAGCTGGCACCGCGGCTATTCACCACTTCATGTAAAGGCTCGCCAGGCGCTGGCCAGAACACGCCACTTTGTTTCAGTTTGACGCTGATACCGGCTTTGGAAGGCAACACATAATCGGCTCTCATCCGCCAGCCTGCTGTGTGTGAGGCGGCATGGGGATTTGTTGGACTGTGAAGCTCGCCACCTTTGCTGGTGGGAGTGGGCGCGCCGTTCACCAGCGGGTGCTGGATAAGCGCTTGAATGGCATCACGAAAGGCATCACCTTCTGCTGGAGATGAGTTTAAATCACCCAGAATCACAAAAGGTGCTTTGGTTTGATAACCACCTTTATGGCCCTTATCGTCATAGATGTAGTCCTCACCCGACAGATAATCAACCCAAAAACGCACTTCGTCATGGTTGCGGTGGCCATTGCGGTTTTCTGCGCCGTCAAATACCGGCGGAGTAGGATGACTGGCCAGAATATGCAAAGTTTTACCGTTAACGTTCAGCGGTATATCCCAATGGGATTTACTGGAAAGTGGCATCTGTTGCCAGGCATCTTTACTAAACCAGGGGCTGCCATCGGCTTTTACCGTGGTTTTGTGGCCTGGCATATCTTTCCATTTAAAATGCTGAAAAGTACGCACTTGTTGCGCGTTTATTGGAAAACGCGACAGCAGCACCATGCCATATTGGCCGGGATATTTGCCAAAACCCCAGGCGTCTTCACCAGGCGTATTTATTTTGCCATCGTTATTTAAATCAAAACCGCTGGGCTGGCCGGTATTGACGGTGTTGTAATAAAAATAAGGATAATTCAGCGGTTTGCCGCCTTGTTGTGGTTTGGCAAGGTAATTGTCAATAAACAGCTGCACACCGGCTTTGGGATCTTGAATGTAGTCAAATTCGTTTAGCAAAATAACATCTGGCCGCACCTGCTGAATAATAGCGGCGATATTTTTGATTTGTGGATTGTCGCCTTGTTGCAGGCGTGTTGACAACACTTGTGGTCCCAAAGGCTGGCCTTTTTCCACATAGTTTTCCGCTTCCATACTGACGTTAAAAGTAGCGATAGTAAGTTCAGTGGCCGTCACCGGAGCACCTCCAGCAAAAAAGCAAAATAAAGTCAGCAAAACAGCCGTCTTTTTCATTGATAAGGTCCATTCAGTAAATTGGCAGACAACATAACCAGAAATGTGGTTTTAACCCAGAAATATTGCAATTAGATGGCTAGAATGCTGAATTTTGCAGCAAATTTCTGCGAAATATTAAGCAAAGTTATTAGCGACTCTGCATATTTCTGGTCTGATATGTTACACTGATTTGACAACAGGCGCGTTTTGACCGCTAGAAATTAGATTAGTTCCCTTAATCTGCATAAATTTAAAGGTCAAACAGGGCTGTAAGAAAAACGTAATGATACTGCGTTAAGCTTGTCTCCCAAAATTAAACAACGATTTGCTTTAATCAGGGTTCGATAAAACCTACAACTACCGGGTGAAAACAGATATGAAAATGAGACATATTGCTATGGCAGTTGCCGTGGCCTTAAGTTCAAGCTACGCCATGGCTGATACTTCTTCAGCAATCCGCGGTCGTATTTCTAATCCTGAAGGCGCAGCTGCCGCAGGTACCAAAGTTATTATTCTGCACGTACCATCAGGCACCAGCCGCACTGTAATCACCAACGAAGGCGGTAGTTTTGTTGCCTCTGGTTTACGTGTTGGTGGTCCATACAAAATTATCGTTGATTCAGACACTTATGCTGATGAAACTGTGAGTGACGTGTTCCTGCAACTGGGCGACACTTATCAGCTGAACAAACAATTACAAGCCAACGACGTTGAACGTATTGCGGTAACAGGTGCTGTAATTGCTGCTTCTAACAACGGCAGCAGCAGCTACTTTGGTGAAGATGACATCAGAAACGCACCAAGCCTGAACAACGATCTGAAAGATATCGTTAAAAACAACCCGTTAGCCGTATTATCACCTAAAGACGGTGAGTTAAGTGTTGCTGGTACTAACCCACGTTATAACAGCATCAGCGTTGACGGCATTTCACAAAACGACGACTTTGGTCTGAATGCTAACGGTTACCCAACTACACGCTCACCAATTTCTTTTGATGCCATTGATCAGATCACTATTGATGTATCACCTTTTAACGCCAAAGACGGTGGTTTCCAGGGTGGTAAAATCAACGCTGTGACCAAGTCTGGCGCAAACGACACTTTTGGTTCATTTAAATATGAAATTAAAAACGACAGCTTAGCCGGTACGCCTGAAAACCGTTTTGCTGCCACTGCTCAAAACCCGAATGGTGAAGTGCCACTGAAATATGACAACAAAAACTGGGCTGCTACCTTAGGTGGTGCAGTAGTACAGGACAAGTTGTTCTATTTCGTTTCTGCTGAAAGTTATGATGCAACACCACCACTGGAATGGGGTCCTGCCGGCTCTGGTTTATCAAACGCCAGCGCTGTATCACAGGAACAAATTGATCAGGTTGTGAACATCGCCCGCACTGTATATGGCGTTGACGCAGGTGACTGGAATGTAGTTCCGGAAGAAACTGACGAAAAACTGTTGTTTAAACTGGACTGGAACATCAGCGACTTACACCGTGCTGCTTATACCTACCAGTACAACAAAGGCAACCAGACTCAGGGCAACCAGTCAAGCTCAACCACAATGCGTTTGTCTTCTAACTGGTACAACAAAGAAGAAACCCTGAATAACCACGCCTTTAAATTGTACTCTGACTGGAACTCTGATTTTTCAACCCAGTTAAGCGCAACTTATATGGACGTTGCCACTGTACAAAAATCTTTGTCAGAGTTTGGTGATGTATCAATCACAGTGCCGCGTTTTGCTGGCAACCCAGGCCAGACAGCCACTATTGCCATTGGTAGCGACTTGTCACGTCATTCAAATGACCTGCAGAAGAAAACCTGGATCCTGGCTGCTGATGGTGATTACCTGATGGACGATCACCGTTTAAGCTTCGGTTACCAGTTTAAACGTTTAGATATTTTTAACCTGTTCTTACAACGCACTAAAGGTCAATACACCTTCAGCAGCCTGGCGAACTTCCAGAACCAGATTGCCAACATCCGTTATCAGAACGCCATCAGCCACAATCCAAATGATGCAGCGGCAGACTTCATCCGTGACGAGCATGCGCTGTATATCAATGACGAGTGGGCTGCAACTGACGAGCTGACTTTGGATATGGGTTTACGTTATGAGCGCTTAGGTTCAAACGACGAGCCTGCCTTTAACGCTTTCTCTCTGGCCCGTACCGGCTATGACAACAGCGAAAACTTAGATGGCATCGATATTTTCCTGCCGCGTCTGGGTTTCACTTACACAGCAACTGAAGATCTGACTTTACGTGGTGGTGTAGGCCGCTTCTCTGGTGGTCAGCCAACAGTGTGGATTTCAAACAGCTACTCAAACGTGGGTATAGGTACCGGCGACCGTACCTTAAGCAACCTGACTGGCGTGAAGCTTGATCAAATTCCTCAGGCGTTAAAAGATGCTGTTGCTGGTGTTACTACGGGTGGTAACACTAACCTGGTTGATCCTAACTTCAACCTGCCGTCTGACTGGCGTTATCAGTTGGCTGCTGACTATGTGTTCAGCCTGCCAGTGATTGGTGATGACATCAACTGGACTACAGAGTTGTTGTATGTGCAGAAACAAGACAGCGTTGTATGGCAAGATGTCAGCATTCTGCCTTCTGAGCAAATTGCTACCACGCCTGATGGTCAGCGTAAGATTTACCGCGACACCGATGGTGTTGTTGACATCATGTTGACCAATGCTGAAGACGATGGCCGTTCTAAAATTATCAGCACTATGCTGAGCAAGAACTGGGACAACGGTATCAGTGTTGTAACTTCATACACCAACCAGGACATTACTGAAGGTGCACCGGCAACCAGTTCTACTGCAGGCAGTAACTATGGTAATAACCCGGTAATCAACCGTAACGAAATGTTGTTAGGTCGTTCTACTTTCGAAACTGAACACCGTTTTGTGGTGAACTTTGGTTATGAAACCGAACTGTTCTCTGGTTATGCAACTAACGTCAGCATGTTCTACGAGCGTCGTTCAGGCAAGCCAATTAACTATCTGTTAGGTGTAACTGACTTCAACGGCCCACAAGCGACCAACCCGTACGTACAGTTAAGCCCTGGCACAACCAACAACTACTTCCTGCCGTTTATTCCGGTAAAAGGCGATTATTCAGTAGTTAAATTTGCTAACCCTGCTGCAGAAGCAACGTTCTGGGAACGTGTGACTCAGTTAGGTCTGGATCAGTACCAGGGTCAATACCTGCCAAAAGGTGTAGCAACAACTCCGTGGGTAACCACACTGGATCTGTCGTTACGTCAGGAAATCCCTGGTTTTGCTGAAGGTCATAAAGGCTCGGTATATTTTAATATCGAAAACTTGCTGAACCTGATCGACAGCAGCAAAGGTAAAGTGTACGGCGATGACTTCGGTGACGTCACTCTGGCTAACTTCACGTTGGACCAAAACACTTACCATTATGTTTACAACAACATTACGTCGAACCAGCGCAACTGGGACAAGTTCTACACAGAAAAGTCGACCTGGCGTATGAAAGTTGGCGTAAGCTACAACTTCTGATAACCATTCAGAGCACATAAAAACGCCGGTCAACTGACCGGCGTTTTCTTTTTTGCATAAGTTCAGTTGCAGATGCAGCACAAAGCTTTGCGCTAACAAGACATTAATTATTTCTAATTTTGCATAAATTCGCGATAATTACGCTTATTTCACACTTATAAGAACAGAACCGTGGCCAAACCTACCATTATTGCAATTGCCGGTGCTTCTGCGTCAGGCAAAAGTCTTTTCGCTTCAACCGTTTATCAGGAACTTGTTGCTGAATTTGGCGGTGAACGTATTTCAGTGTTGGCAGAGGACGCCTATTACCGTAATCAGGACCACTTATCGATGGATCAGCGGGTGCTGACCAATTACGACCATCCGGCCGCTTTTGAGCATGAATTGCTGGCGGCGCATTTACAACAATTGCGTGAAGGTCAGGCGGTAGAAATGCCGCAATATTGTTATAAAACCCATACCCGTAAAACCGAAACCATTAAGGTGCAACCAGCCAAAGTGATTCTGGTGGAAGGTATTTTGTTGTTAACAGATGCCCGTCTGCGTGAGCAATTTAATATCACTGTGTTTATGGATACACCACTGGACGTGTGTTTATTACGCCGTATTAAAAGAGATATGGAAGACAGGGGCCGTACTTTAAGTTCTATTACCGAACAATATGAAAACTACGTGCGTCCGGCCTTTTTTGAGTTTATTTCCCCATCCAAACAATATGCTGATTTGGTGGTGACGCGCGGTGGCAAAAACGAAATAGCCATTGATATTATCAAAACAAAAATACGCTCTTTACTGGCAGTCTAAAGCTGCAAAGCCGAAAAAAACCGCTGTTATAGCGGTTTTTTTGTTTCGGTATCCGGGGTTATTTGTGAATAAGCTGCAGCTAAGTTGATGATATAAAGCTTAATTCTCAGCAAAACTTGTCTATGAACACACTAATGCTCCGGCTCTTTTCAACTGTTTCTTTTCTGTTATAATCGACCGGCAAAACTTCAAGTTTAGACAACCCCAGACAAGCAATCTCAAGCTCCGGCAACTCAGCTGGCGGCCTCCCGCTTCGAAACTGTAACTACTTGATCTTTTGGTGCTATCCTAGGAATCCGGCATCACTAGAACAATAATTCTGCAGCTTTTGCGGATCTAGATCCAAGGAATATCAATATGATGAGTTTAGTTGGCATCTTTGCCATCTTATTAGTCGCCTATTTGGCGTCTGCACACAAAAGCCAGATTAAATGGCGCACCGTGGGTGGCGCTTTTGCCATTCAGCTGGCTATTGGCGCTTTTGTACTGTACATCCCTTTTGGCAAAGATGTGCTGATTAATGTGTCAGCTGCTGTGAGCAATGTGATTGCATACGCCAATGAAGGTATTAAATTTCTATTCGGTGATATGGGACGTTTTGTTTTTGCGATCAACGTCTTGACCGTCATCATTTTCTTCTCTTCGTTAATCGCCGTGTTGTACCACATCGGTGTGATGAAATTTGTCATTGGTATTATCGGTGGTGGTTTACAGAAATTACTCGGCACCAGCCGTCCTGAATCGATGAGTGCGGCAGGTAATATTTTTGTTGGCCAAACCGAAGCACCACTGATTGTTAAACCATTTATTCCAACCATGACCCGCTCCGAGTTATTTGCTGTGATGGTGGGTGGTCTGGCTTCGGTTGCAGGCTCGGTACTTGCTGGTTATGCCTTATTAGGGATAGAGATGAAATATCTGATTGCTGCCAGCTTTATGGCCGCCCCAGGTGGTTTGTTAATGGCAAAAATGTTGATCCCGGAAACTGATACGCCAAAAAACCACCTGACTGAAATTGAGACTGTCGAAAGAAGTACCAATGTGATTGATGCCGCCGCTTCTGGCGCAGCCAGTGGTTTAATGCTGGCTTTAAACGTTGGCGCTATGCTTTTGGCATTTGTTGGTTTGATTGCTTTAATTAATGGCATCGTCGGCTGGGCTGGCGCGGCAGTGGGGATGGAAGGTTTAACCTTACAACTGATTTTTGGTTATATCTTCCAGCCTTTGGCTTTTATCCTGGGCGTAACCTGGGAAGAAGCACGGTTAGCCGGTAGTTTTATCGGCCAAAAGCTGGTGATTAATGAATTCGTGGCCTACCTGGACTTTGTTAAGTATGTGCAGGAAGGCAAGCTCTCTGAGCACACGCAAATAATCGTAACCTTTGCGTTATGTGGCTTTGCAAACTTCTCGTCGATTGCCATCCTGTTGGGTGGTCTTGGCAGCATGGCGCCAAGTCGTCGGCCTGATATTGCACAGCTGGGTTTAAAAGCACTGTTTGCCGCGACATTGGCTAATTTAATGTCGGCAGCAATTGCAGGCTTTTTCTTTTATTTAAGCTCATCAACCTAAGAAAAACAGGTCTGTTCTATGACTCAACAACAAGTCCCAACCTTAGATATCAGACGGTTTGCCACCGACAAAGAAAACTTTGTTGCCGAAATTGGCAAAGCTTACACTGAGTTTGGATTCTGTGGCATTAGTGGCCACGGTATTCCGGACGAAGTGGTTGCTAACACCTATCAAGCGATTAAACAATTTTTCGCTTTACCGACTGAAGTCAAAGCGCAATACCATCAGCCTGGGCAGGGTGGTGCGCGTGGTTACACCGGATTTGGTGTTGAAAAAGCCAAAGACAGCAAACATCCGGACTTAAAAGAGTTCTGGCATGTTGGCCGTGAGTTAAACGGCCCGGCGCCACACCCTAGTTTGTATCCAAACGTATGGCCTGCTGAAGTACCAGGGTTTAAGCAGGCCACTTATGCGCTGTATTCAGCGTTAGAAGCCTTGGGTTGTCAGGTGCTGGAAGCTTTGGCTTTGTTCTTAAAACAAGATCAAAAATACTTTGCTGACAAAGTGAATTATGGCAACTCTATTTTGCGGCCAATTCACTATCCGCCAATTGCGGATACCTCAACCCAGTCTATCCGCGCTGGTCAGCATGAAGATATTAACCTCATCACTTTATTAGTGGGCTCGCATGAGTCTGGGCTGGAAATTCTGCGCCGTGACGGCAGCTGGTTACCAGTCACGACTATTGAAGGCACTATTGTGGTGAATATCGGTGATATGTTGCAGCGCCTGACCAACCATGTGTTGCCGTCAACCACACATCGTGTGGTTAATCCGGCAGGCGCGGCTGCTGGTCAGCCAAGGTATTCAATTCCGTTTTTTATGCATCCGAACCCGGATTATGTGATTGAAACGCTGGATTCTTGTATCAGCTCAGAAAACCCAAATCGTTACCCTGAGCCTATTAATTCCAACGACTACCTGATGCAGCGTCTGGAAGAAATTGGTTTAATTAAAAAAGCCAAATATTAAGCAGATAGCGCGGTTCACGCCGTGTCACTGTTTATCAGAAAAACGCCGGGCAAATGCCCGGCGTTCTTTTTTATCCGGATACCACTGATGGTGGTTGTTATATTGAAAAACCACCATCAATCATCAGGCTGGCCCCAGTGATATAACCTGCTTGCGGACCGGCAATAAAAGCAACAAAAGCGGCAATTTCGTCTGGAGTACCGTAGCGACCCAAAGCACCTATGGCTTTGACCGGTGCTGCTGCATCAATGTCGGCCGGGTTCATATCTGTATCTACTGGCCCAGGTTGAATATTATTCACCGTAATAGCCCTTGCGCCCAGGTCACGTGCCAAACCTTTGGTTAAACCCACAAGCGCGGCTTTACTCATGCTGTAAATACTGCCGCCGGCAAAAGGCACCCTTTCTGCGTTTGTACTGCCAATATGAATGATCCTTCCGCCATCTTGCATGTGCATTGCGGCTTCCTGACTGGCAATAAAAGCACTTCGCACATTAGTATTAATAGTGCGTTCCCAATGCTCCAGCGTAAGATTTTCAATAGGCTCCCAGATCAAAGCACCGGCATTATTTACCACTATATCCAGACGCCCTAATTGTTGCACTGTGTCGCGGACAGCACGGCGGATGGCTTCAGGATCTGTGCTGTCAGCTTTAATGGCAATAGCTTTACCACCGGCAGTCACAATGTCATGCACCAGCAATTCAGCCTGTGCATCAGAAGAAACATAAGTAAATGCTACTGCGGCGCCGTCACGAGCCAGACGTTTTACAATAGCAGCACCTATACCACGGCTACCGCCCTGTACAAAGGCCACTTTATTTTGCAGTTCTTTAGATGATGTCATTATTCATTTACCTCGGGTTGGGAAATTCCGCTGGCTGTTTTGCATATTGGCGTTGTTCAGCCTGAAAAGCACACAGATGTTATCCGGTTGTTGTGGCAGACATACTGCCTGAGTGAAACCAGCATAAATGATTTACATCACCTGATTAAGTCTTTATGGTTCACTATAGTAAGTCTCAATAGGAATTAATATTTATGGTTAATCAGCAATTTGTTGAGATCCGTCATTTTGTGCAGGTGGCAGAGCTGGGCAGTTTTACTTTAGCTGCCCAGGCATTAGGCATGACGGGCTCTGCCTTAAGCAAAAGTATTGCACGGTTGGAAAACAGTCTTGGTACCAAGCTATTACACAGAACCACCAGAAAGGTGAGTTTAACCAACAGTGGCGATTCATACCTGCAAGATTGCCAAAGAGCCCTGGCCATTCTGCAGCAAGCACAAAGTAGGCTTGGCAACGAGCAGCAAGTTCCCAGCGGAAGGGTGCGTATCGAATTACCTGTCGTTTTTGGCCGCAGATTTATATTGCCTGCTTTGCTTCATTTGGCGCAGCAACATCCACAACTGGACTTAGTCATCACTTTTAATGACAGACCGGTGGATTTAAGTGCAGATGGCATCGATCTCGCCATCAGGGTAGGGCAGCTGGATGACAGTCTCGATTTGGTGGCGCGCCGTTTAGGCGAACAAAAAAGAGTGATTTGTGCATCTCCTGGCTATTTTGAGCGCCACGGCATGCCAACACATAAAAAAGAGCTGACACAGCATCAGTGTATTGTCGGCTGGCCTTTGCGGCAGCAACGGCAGTGGCGGCTGAAAAACGACGATGGCATCACAGAGGCATTTGATATTCCGGTGCGCCACGAAATTGCCGATTGTGAAGCCATGTTGGCAGCAGCACTGGCCGGGCTTGGTTTGGTGCAGGTGCCATTCTGGTTAGTTGCTGAACATTTAACAACCGGGGCTCTGGTGTCTGTATTTGATGATCAGGTAGCAGAGCATACACCCATCCATCTGATTTGGTTAAAAACACCTTATCTTCAGCCAAAAATGCGTGTCATTATTGATGAACTGGTGCGTTTGGCGACAATAGAAGGCAGCTTATTTCAGCTGGATATAGCTAAAGGTACATGAAGCAAAGGGCGGTTTTCTGCAAATCCGGATTGTCCGGTGCTTTATCCGCGACAAGGACGCTTCCGGGTTTTTCCATAGTGATATCTGCCAGAATTTAGGAGGCACCTTTTTCTTTTTGCTGAACATTTAAACGATCAGCTTAAAAATGTAGGATTTTTTGCAATGGCAGGTTGACGTAAATGCAGCCGGCGCATAATATGCACGGCGTCGGCGGCATATGCCTCGGTGGTGGAATTGGTAGACACACTAGCTTCAGGTGTTAGCGCTTCGCGGCGTGGGGGTTCG
>NZ_JAVBXS010000066.1 GCF_030824435.1 Rheinheimera sp. | reverse complement strand
TAAGGCATCAGCCAATACATCTGATTTCAGGCCGGAAATGTCCAGCACTTCCACCCGGTTTGCCGCGCCGTTGACAACAAAAACACGACCGGAAGCAGCATGAAACTGCACTATTTCAGCCCCGCCAGCACCATAAGTGCCGGTGCTAAAACGGGCTATGGCGCTTAAGGCAATACCATTTTGGGCATTCTGACCGGCAGAGCCAGCCGGACCTGTTGCGCCAGCGGGTCCGGTTGCACCTGCAGGCCCGGTATCGCCATCTTTGCCATCCAGACTACAACCAGCCAGCAAACTGCCCAGTAAGAATGCCAGGGTCGCAAGCCGTATTTTTCCGCACTGTTTCATCACAATTCCTCAGTAACTTGATAAAAATAAAGCAATTACCATAGAAGTCCGCGATGACAACCACATGACAACCCAATGTCATTTTTGTTTACAGCGCAAAAGGCCGCAGTGAAAGCATGCCGTTACTGCCAGACGTATGCAAAGGCATAAACCAGGATATAAAGGATTAATTTACAAGGGTTTAACATCGGCGGAAATATCTGATGGCCAAAGCAGCTTTGGTCAAAAAAAAGCCAGCCCCGCCTTGTAAAAGTGTGGTTTAAAGCGACACTATAGAAAACCGAAACCGTACAGGAGAGGACAGCGTGAGTGCATTTGATTATGCCCGCCAGGTCGGTGATGTGTTTTCTTTACCCGAAACCTGCCTGAAGATCAAAGACTTAATTGATAACAATGTCAGTAGTCTGGATGAAATTGCTGAACTGATAGCGCTTGATCCTGCCCTGGCCTCCCGAATTCTCAAACTTGCCAACAGTGCTTTATATAACTTTCCCAATCAGGTCGACTCGTTGAATAAAGCCTTGTTATTACTGGGCGATACTCAGGTTTATAATCTGGTAGTGGCTTATGGTGCTGCCGAAGCTTTTAGCAAAACGCCAACTCAGGTTATTGATTTAGAAAGATTCTGGGAAATGAGTATTCATTGTGCCCTGATAGCCAAACAGCTTGGACTCCGGCTGGGTCTGAAACAAAGTGAACCTTTATATCTGTCTGGTTTGTTACACAACATTGGCGAGCTGGTGGTGGTGGCCGTCAAACCGGACATTGCAGCTATTTGTGCCCTGTATCAACGTGGTACTTTTCCCTGGGTTCGCCAGCAGGAATTATTGGGTTTTAGTTACAGCGACTGTAGTGTGGCTTTGCTAAAACTCTGGAAGCTGCCGGATAATCTGATTGAACCGCTGAATTATCTGAATACACCTCAGTTAAAAAGCGGCAATCTGCCGGTACAGATTTTACATCTGGCATCCAGATTGGCCTTGCTTAATGCTGCTGCAGGGCAGTTTGAATTTGCCGATCTGGTGGATTTACCTTTGGCACAAAGTCTGGGGTTAAGCCGCAAAGATTTGGATGAAGCCCGCGCTTTTGCCAGTCTGGAAGGACTGTCGATTTTAAGTTTGTTAAATCCAAAAGCCTCAATGATCCTGTAATTAGCTTTTGTTGTGCAGAGACAAAAACGACGCTGACATCAGCAGGTTTTACCAAAAACAAAGCCCGGTTTCCCGGGCTTTGTTATGTAAAAAGGTGTTTATTAAGGTTTGGCCGGCTTTATATCCATTTCTGCCAATAAGTTATCGGCTTTATCCACATATTGCATCAACCAGAGCACATAACGGATATCTACATGAATAGCTCTGGTAATGGCCGGATTAAAATACCAGTCTTTACTGATGGACTCATAAGTAGAGTCAAAATTAAGCCCCACCAGTTCACCATCGGCGTTCATCACCGCAGAGCCTGAGTTACCCCCTGTGGTATCTGCGCTTGACAGAAAATTCAGCGGTACTGAATGAATGGGCATGGCAGCCGGCGCTTCACAAGTCACCATGGCACACCACCAGTGCTGAGCCGGTTTTGCCGCTAAATCGGCATAATAATAACCCTGATATTGCTCTGCTTTATAAGCATCAATCAGCTTTTGTGGCACTAAAAATGGCGCTTCTGCTTTTTGCTTGGCCAGCATGCCAGCCACTGTGGTAAACGGCGTTTTATACACACCGTCAGCGGCCGGATAACCGTCAACAGTGCCGTAAGTAATACGCAAAGTGCTGTTTGCATCAGGATAAACCGGCCGACCTAAAGTTTTGTTATAAGCAATAATGGCCTGCATATAAGCCGGACGTACCAGAGACAACTGCCCTGCCAGCTCTTTTTGCTGTTTTTCAAAGGCCATAGTGCTGTCAAAAAGTGCCACAGCAGCTTTGATAAAAGGGTCGTTGCTTTGCTGGAAATCTGCCGGTGTTTTACCCAACCAGCTTAACCGCCCTTCATTGTTACTCAGGCTACTTTGTTGATACCAGCTTTGTAATTTTGCCGTTAAGGCAGCCAGATCAGTGCCGGCATCCAAACCCAGGGCTTTATCAAGTGCAGCAACTCTGAGCTCTGCCGGTTGAGCCAGATACACAGCCAACTGCTCTGTCCAAAGGGCCAGATCGACCTCAACAGCAAAACTTTTTTCCAGCCGTTTTAACCGGCCTTCAAACATTTTTAAATCGCGGTCCTGATAACCAATATCACGCTCTGCGTCCGGTTTTTGTTGTTCCATCGCAAGACGATACAAATCACCGGCGGCTTTTAACAAATCGCTGCGTTTGGCGTTATCAAAATAATAAGTTTGTTTGACAAATTCCTGCTCAGCTTTGACCACAGCAGCCAGTTCAGTCAGGGCCTGCTGATAAGGCGCACGGCTGTCATCTGCCGCTATCCAGGCCGCCAGCGCCTGTTGTTGCTGCTGTTTAATGCCATAAATATCAGTGACTTTAAAGCCATCCAGTAAACCTTTCAGTTTTTTCATTCTGTTGTGATGGCTTTTCACCACAGAAGCGTATTTCACTTTAAAATCAGCATTTTGCGCGCCCATTTTTTCAATGGTGCCAATCATTTGCTGATAAGTTGCAATATTTTGCGGGTACTGCCACTGGGCAGCAAAAGCAATTTCTTCCGCCAGACGGTAACGGCTGGTCTGGCCCGGATAACCGGCCAATAAAATGCCATCACCGGCACGCACACCGGCAGCATTCACTTTTAAGTGACTTTTTGGCTGATAAGGCACGTTATCCACGGCATAAGGCGCAGGTTTACCGTCTTTACCAACATAACCCCGTAAAAAAGCAAAATCGCCGGTATGACGTGGGTATTCGTAGTTGTCGATATCACCACCGAAGTTACCGACAGACTCTGGTGGTGCATACACCAGCCGCACATCCTGCAACATCAGCTGTTTGATCAGAAAATATTCCATACCATGGTGAAAACTCACCACGTTACAGCGGTAGTTGGCGTCTGTTTCACATTCTTTAATCAGCTTTTTGCGATTATTTTCAATGGCTTCATAACGCTCATAAGCCGGAAGCTCTTTGGCAAGAGAACCTGAAACCTGCGCCGTTACATCCAGCACCTGCTCAGTAATATACAAACGCTCCTGCGGACCGGCGCTGAGCTCAGAGGCTAAATCTTTGGCCAGAAAGCCTTGTTCTATCAGGTTATTTTCTTTGCTGGAGTTATGCTGAATAGCGCCATAAGCACAATGGTGGTTGGTGATCACCAAAGCTTTGTCAGAGACAAAAGAAGCAGAACAATAACCCAGGCTGACAATGGCATTCATTGGATATTGGGATAAATCGGCCAGTTGTTCGCCGGCAATACGAATGCCTTTGGCATCTAACTCAGCCTGTAAGTCTTTAAACTGGTGAGGTTGCCACTGACCTTCATCGGCCATGCTCTGGCTGGCTGTCATTAACAGCAACAAAGCGCCGGTGTACACAGAATATTTCATAAAACCCTTATAAAGTTTAGTTATGTTCGGGATTGAGGGTACAGCTGCATGGCAGCCACAAAAACCGCTGATGCAAAAAAACAAGGGTAACGATTTCAGGGGGCCACAGGCAAGTGCTTGCGGTCAAACGGCTTTATCCGGCGATAATTTATGAGCAACAACACTGCTAAACAGCTGAAGTTCCCAAATACACAAGCAAAAACAAAAAAGCCGGTGTTTCAACACCGGCTTTTTCAACAACTGTGTTGTGATATTGCAAAACTCAGGCAGTTTTTGCTGCTGTGTCCAGCTCATGTTGCGCCGTTGCCTGACGGATTTGCCGGTTCAGCAAAGGTGTTAAGGCAAACATAAAGACCGCAGAACCCACACCAATCCAGCCTAAAGTGGCAAATACATCAGCATAAATGGCCAAAGCGTCCGGCACCGGAGTACCCTGTGGCATAGAAGCTAAAGTACCAAAACGGCCGGCAATCATTTCACCAAAAGCCGAAGCCAGGAACCAGACGCCCATCATCAGGCTGACCACCCGCGCCACCGAGAGCGCAGTAACGGCAGACAAGCCAATAGGCGACAAGGCCATTTCACCAATTTCCAGCACCAGATACGCCAGAATAAACCACCAGAAACCTGCCAGACCGTTGTCTTGTGGGTTGAGCGCAGCGTATTGCAAAACAAAATGGGCTAAACCTGCAAACAACAAACCAAGCGCAAATTTAGCAGGCGCTGAAGGATTCCAGCCTTTACGGTCCAGCACAGGCCAGAGCCAGGCAAATGGGATAGCCAGCAGGAAAATAAACAAAGCCCCCACAGATGTGAGCTGGGCGGCGTTCGGGGTAAAATCAAATAAACCCAGGTTAAAAGTATGGCTATTCATCACACGGTCTGAATAGGCCAGCCAGGTGCCATAAGTTTGTTCGTACAAACCCCAGAACACCGCAGAAATGGCAATCAGCACCATCAGCACTATCATATTGGCGCGTTCAAGCGGGCTACATTCAACAAAAATAAACTTAAACCACCACACCAGCAGCGCGATAGTCAGTGCAATGGCCACCACTTCGGTTGCAGTAATATGCGAACCTTCAGCCAGACCAAGCACAGCGGCCAAAGCGCCAAAATCAAAGCGGATTTGCAAAATTTGCTGCACCACCAACACGCCAAAAATAGCCAGCAGATAAATTAGCTTTTCGCGGCCAATACCCCAGACTTTTTCAGTGAGCAGCTCTGGTTTTGCCGGCTCAGCCTGACCATGTAAATGTTGTTTCTGGGTGCTGAACACCACTAAACCAAGCAATAAACCAATACCAGCTGAACCAAAACCATATTCCCAGCCATAAGCTTCGCCTATCCAGCCAACAAACAAACTGGAGGCAAAAGCCCCCAAATTAATGCCCATATAAAACAGCGTAAAAGCGGAGTCACGGCGTGGATCTGTGTCACTGTACAGGCGGCCAACAATAGTGGAGATATTGGGTTTTAAAAAACCAACCCCCACAGCAACTAAAGCCAGCGACGCATACATAATTTGCACGGCAAGCGCATCTTGCCCTGCTTCTACAGTAGCGGCATGACCACGATACGCCATACCCAGCATACCCACGGCCATTAAAGCGCCACCAAAGGTGACGGCTTTTCGCATGCCCAGATATTTATCAGCCAATAAACCACCCACCACCGGCAGTGCATAAGCTAAACCAGCGTAAGTACCGAGCAGCAGATAACCGTCGTTGTCAGAAAATAAATGGTGTTTGGTCAGATATAAAAACAGCAGGGCTTTTAAACCGTAAAAGGCAAAACGTTCCCACATTTCGGTGAAAAAACAAACATAAAGGCCAACCGGATGGCCAAACCACTGACGCTGGCTGGCCAATGTTGGAGTTGAAGTCGTCATATAAATCCTGGTTTGAAGTGTTTTTAGTTATATTGCGCCGTCACAAGGGTTTTAACCGCGCCCCGGCTGCTTTGCAGAGTATAAAGCCCGGGTGAAAAGCGCCGTACTATAACACGGAATCAACAAATGAAAACTTGGCGACACCTTTAGGCCAGCTCCAGCCGGTTACGCCCGGCCTGTTTGGCTCTGAGTAAAGCTGCATCAGCCTGGCGGATCATAGCTTCCAGCTGTTGACCCGGCTGGCACAAAGTCAGACCAAAACTGGCTGAAATATAAAAAGGCTCTGTAGTGGTCATACTTTGGGTCAACACAGGCTGTTGCTGCAGGCTGCTACGGATTTGATTAACGAACATAGTGGCTTCAGCCAGATTTTTACCCGGCAACAACAACACAAACTCTTCACCACCATAACGCGCCAATAAGTCGTTGTGTCCTATCCTGCTGAGCAACAAGCTGGCAAAAGCCGTCAATAATTCGTCCCCAACCTGATGGCCGTAGTTGTCATTTACCTGTTTAAAAAAGTCCAGATCCATCATCACCAGCGACACCTCTTGTTGCTGCGCCTGTGCTTCCTGAATCTTTTGTGGTGCAAAACGGAAAAAATAACGGCGGTTTTTGGCTGCTGTGAGCTTGTCTGTATGGGCATCATGCCGAAGTTTATCTATTAAATCATAGATATAACTCATTGCTACTCCACCAATACATAAGGTTTCCAGTGCCAGGCTGACCAAAGCTGTGACATAAAGCTGGCCTTGAGCATCTGGGGTCAGGATAAAACTGAATAACGGATATAACAAAGGCAACACCAGCATGGCGCTGAGACAACCCAGCAGCAGTATGTTGTCGCCGGTATTTCCGCTGCTGCGGCATTGACGAATAGTGATATAACTCAATAACAAAGGCACACAAAGCGACAGCAGAAAAATGGGCAGCCGGACCATCACTTTGTCCTGCACCACACTGAAATACCACATCAGGGCGCTCAGCAACACCAGATGAACCACAAGCCCAAGATAAAGAGTAGTGCTGTTGGTTTGGTTATAACGGGCGCGCACTGCAAGATAAAAAAAATAGTTGCCGAGCAAATACATCAGATTGTTACTGACAACGGACCAGCTGTAAAAACCAAAAAACCTCAGACAATAAAGCAGATAAGCCACAAAAGCGCTGACAAAAAATAAGGTAAATAATTGCAGTGCCAGCCGTTGATGGGCATGTGGCTGAACGGGTAGCGACAGCATAAAAAGCACATAAGCGACTGTGGCAATAAAAAGCACAGCCAGTGAAAATACCATGCTATTGAGATCTGCCGGCAACTCCTGCAATAGCATCAATCTGCTATCCTCCGTCCTTGTTAAAAAATTACCTTAACTAAGTCCTGGCTCCAAGGCAAATGAATACGTTAGTTGTCTTCTTGTGCTTTATGCTGCGGATTTTGTGTTACAGAACTTTGTTGTTCCGTTTGCTGTTGTTGCCAGATGGCCAATTGTTCACGGTAATAATCCCAGACACAAGGGCAACAACTGCCGCTGCCACAACATTCATTACTGGCTGGCGGTTCAGGCTTTTCAATCAACTTCATCTTTATTCTGACTTCTGGCATGCTAAAAGCCGTTATTGTAAGACAAGAGGTTTCAGATGTCGTCTGCTTATTACCGGCAAATCTGGCAAACAGTGTTAGCAATACCACCTGGCAAAGTCGCCAGTTATGGTCAAATCGCCGATTTGGCGGGTTTGCCTGGCAGAGCACGACTGGTGGGTAAAGCGCTTGGCCTCTGCCCACAACCGCTGCCATGGCACAGAGTGCTGCGCAGTAATTTAACTTTGGCTTTTACAGCAGGCACTGAAGATGCACTGCTGCAACGCAGTTTATTGCTGGAAGAAGGGGTGGTGTTTCAAGGCCAGCGTGTTGCAGAAAACTACCGCTGGCAACCCGATTTGGCTGAGTTGTTATTTAATCTGCAGTATTAGCTGAAGTTGCCAAAGTGGCGTTTATTTTTTGTGTTGTTCACCCTGCACGTAATAACTGACCTGAGCCCTTGGATTCAGATATTCGTACACCTGAGGCGGTAAAGCACTGGGTTTTAATACTTTATCGATGGTCAGCTTCCCCTCTTCCAGTGAAATAACAGGCGCTTCCAGCCGTGGAATTTGGGGGTCGTATATCATCACATTCGGAAACAACAGCTTGTCGCTGTTTACCGACATCACCAGGGCGATACGTTGATCACTGAGTAAAACCACTGTGCCGGGCGGGTACACACCCATCATTTTAATCATGGTGGCCATTTGTGCTGCCCCCAGTTTGCCTTTCATCGTTTTAAATAAATAAGACATGGCATGATGGGGAGAACGCGCTTTGCTGGTATCTACCGGATGGCACAAATTATCAAATTCGTTTACTACAGCCACAATTTTAGCAAGCAGATCAATATCTTGCTCCTTCAGACCTGCCGGATAACCTGAACCATCCAGAAACTCATGATGTTGCATCACTATCGTCAGCGCATCGTCCGGGAAAGTCTGCGTCAGCTTCAGCAATTCAACCCCATATCTGGTATGCAGCTTCAGCAAATTGGCTTCAGGTGCAGTTAAAGCTTCGGTTTTTCGCAGGATCTGACTTGGAATTTTCAGTTTGCCAATGTCGTGAAACAAAGCGCCAAGGCCAACCATCTTAATTTTTTCTTCAGCTAAGCCCAGATTTTTTGCCAGCATCATCGACAATACCGACACGTTTAACACGTGATAATACACACTCTCCTGTTCTTTGCCTGCCTGAGAAATCAGATGTAACACCAGCGCGTCAGCGTTAATAATAGTGTCGGCGATATTGCCAACCAGCTGTGAAGCTTCATCAATGGCCTGCAAAGGGCGACTGCCAATTTTGGCCATCACATTACGCACCTGCACCATCGACTGCTCAAAGGCTTTTTCGGTTTTTTGCAGTTGGCGGCGTTGTTCTTTGGCCTGCTCAATACGGCTATTTTTGTCCCTTTCCAGATCAGACTTCAGCGTGGCGGCCTGCAGACTCAGATCTGTAGCTTCAGGTTCGGCCTCTGCCGATAAATCAACACTGCTTTTATCGGGGAAAAAATAGACAAAATTCAGATCCAGCGCCTGAATAATGGCTATCTGTTCATAGTTTTCAATTTTAAACTTGTTAGTGATAAAAGGATGTTTCATCCAGTTCACCGGTAGCTGAATAAAAAAGCCAATTTTAAGCTGAGATGGACTGATTTTTGCGACTGACACCCTGCACCTTTACACCAAAATGTTGCCTTGCGGCATTGACTTAGCAAATTGCTTTGTAGTTTAGCAATATCAATTCAGAATGTCTGTGCCGATACTTTTGCAAGCCCCTTTATCTGTGATAAAGCTGATGCAGTTCAATAAAATGGTCAATGACAAAATCGGCCTGAGCGGCAAAATGGCTATTTTGGGCACTACGGTATAAGCAGGACGGCATGCCGGCATTGGCGGCTGTTTGTAAATCAAACAGATAATCGCCGATAAATAACAGTTCAGCACAGGGTAATTGCCATTGTTCAGCTATCTGCCACAGACCATCAGGTTTGGGTTTGGCCGGGCAATCATCCCTGGTCAGGATCAGGTCAACTTCAAGCCCCAGATTAGTGGCGCAGAGCATAGTCGCCTGGCGGGTATTACGCGTTAAAATTGCGGTAGGTATGGCTTTTTGCCGTAGCAGCTGTAACAAGTCTGACGCGCCAGGCATCCAGCAGGCATTTTTTGCACCTGCCAGCTCAAAAGCTTCAATAATAGCCAGTGCCTGTTGTTTTTCGGCGCCTGCTAAAGTCTGCAGGTGCTCCAGAATGGCAGTGCCTGCCGGCCAGCCCAATAACTGGCATAAAAGGGAAAAATCCAGTTTTGAGTCGACCAGAGTGCCGTCTAAATCAAAAATGATACCGCGGTGCTGACCTAAAGCTTTTATTATATTGCTGATAACAACCTCTCAAAAAAACAATATGATCAATATCTTATTATATATTTTCACAATGTTACGTAACAACAAAAAACGTTCAGACCACCAGCTGAACAGCGTTAGCTAACGAAACATCTGTCAGACCTGTTTTTAATGATGTTTATACGCAAACATAAAAGACGGCGATCAGCATGAGTCTGAGACAAACGGATGCAAGGCAAAAATAACCCCGGCATATAGCCGGGGATTATAAAATACACATCGATTAAAACCCTTTATTTACCGGCAAATAAAGCCACACTACCACCTTGAATTTCAATCACAGCACCTGTTGGCTCCGGCATTGTTGCTTTGGCCAGATCGCTGATTTCAACAAAACCCCGATGATAACGGCTTAACCTTTGATAATTTTTACTGTTACCGGCTTCATAAGCAAAAGCGGTAATATTTTTGCCATTACAGGTAATGCGGTTGGCAATAAAAGGACGTGACATATTACTTTCACGCATCTTAATTACAAAACCTATCGCACTGTCCATGGCTGCGCTGACACATAACCTGGTTGCCGGACTCTTATCAGCAGCCACATAAACTGCAGCTTGTGTTGCACTGGCGCCTAACAAACAGAGCCCAATCAGAACTGAATTGAATACTCGCATCATGATACTCCTGTCTCATTCCATTTTTTACCGCATTGCTGCGGCTCCCGGGTTCTGGTGCTGCACTGCCCTATTGCAAATGACCAGATATGGCCTGCCAGAACTCCGTTTAATAGTTGCATGGTTGGCGTAAAAGGTTGTTATTTTGCCGATCTACGATGTAACAACAGAGCAGGGATGAACGGCAGGCTGTTGCTTAAGCCGCTGATTTTTATTACCGGCCGGGCTCTGCACTAAAGCGTGCTCCAACAATTTGTTACAAGCTGGTCACGGTACTCTCAACAGATGCAAATTGCACTCTGACTAAAGTCCAGTATACTGTATTTATATACAGTTACTTTGAGTGTTTTAGATGTCCACTTTGGCAATGCTCACCGCCACAGGAAAAGTCTGGCGACTGAATGAAGTTCAGCCAGAGGCAGCTGCTGTCTGCACTGGCTTTACCGAATTAGACCAGGCACTGGCCGGTGGCTGGCCAGTACATACGGTTATTGATATCCAAAGCCAGACCGGTATTGGGGAGCTGCGGTTATTGTTGCCACTGCTGCAACAGCTGCAACAGGCAGATAAAATGCTGATTTGTATTGCCCCTCCGGCGCAGCTGAGTGCTCAGATGCTGGAACAGGCAGGCATTCTGTTGTCGCAACTGTTGATCCTCAAACCGCAACATGCCAAAGAAGCCTTTTGGGCCGCTGAAGTCTGCTTAAAAAGTGGTTGTTGCAGTACTGTGTTGCAGTGGCAATCAACACTTTCAGTGGCACAACTAAAAAGGCTGCAACTTTGTGCTGAACAGGGAAAATGCAGCCATATCTTATTAAGAACGCCACAACAACAACTAGCGTTACCAGTTGCCCTTAGCCTGAGGCTCAATGCTGATCGCCAGGGTCTTGCTATTGATATTTTAAAACGCAGAGGAGGCAGCCCCAGAGGCCGGCTGTTGCTCGACTGGCAACGGCATTATCCACAACTGTGTTTGCCTCTTGTGACAACACAGCGGCATTCACACCAGCCAGCAGCCACCCCCTCTGCCGCAGACCAAACTGCAGCAACGCTGTTGAGCCAGACGGCCTGAGGCACAAAGCATGAACGCGCTTTGGTTATATCTGCGTTTTGCCTCATTACAACTTGATTTGTTGTATCAGGAAGCAGTAGCCCCTGACTGCACCGGGCCTGCAACAACAGCAAACAAGCAACAAAACCGGGCTATTTGTCTGATAGACAATCAAAACCTGCAGGTGTGCCAGTTAAATCAGGCCGCAACAGAGGCCGGTATTCGCCAGGGACATAACATCAGTCTGGCCTGTGCATTATGTGCAGAAGTGCAGTTGTTGCCCTATCAACCTGAGCTAGAACACAACCAGCTACAGCAGATTGCTGTTTTGCTTTATCAATTTTGTGGGGATATAGCATTGGACCCACCGGCATCTTTATGGCTCAGGGTTGATCCGGTGTTGCAGTTATATGGCGGCTTCCCAGCTTTATTACAGCTGCTGCGTCAACAACTGCCCGGGCTGCAAATTCTGCTTGGTGCTGGCACAACAGCTGCGGCCGCCCGTTTATTGGCTTTTGATCAGCCTTTACCCTTGCCATTGTTACCGGCGCAGGCGTTTGGGACAACAGCGCAGCACAAATCAGAGCATGCACAACCTGCACGGCCTGAAGTTTCACCAGAGCTGCAACAGCTGGCAAGCCTTTTACAAGGCGCAAATCCGGCGCTATGCGCTTTAGCGGCAAGCCCGTTACCCACAGCAGTGCTACAACAACTTAACGCCCTTGGTATTGTCAGGCTGGAGCAGTTGCTGGCATTACCAACTGCTGAACTTGGCCGGCGTTTCCCAAAAAGTCTGTGGTTATATCTGCAGGAATTAACGGGCCTGCGTCCTGCCAAGCTGGACTTTTATCAACCACCGGAGTTGTTTTCTGACAAGCTGGAACTGCTGTATCAATGTGAATATGTGGCGCAACTGCAAGGCCCACTGACCTTATTATTAAAAAAATTGCAGACTTATCTGCAACAAAGAGCACAACATTGTTATTTGCTGCAGCTGCAACTGATCCTGCGGGAAGGTGAGCCAATTGAGCTGCATATTCAGTCAGCTCAGGGCGAATATCAACATCAGCGCTGGCTCAGTTTATGTCAGCTGCGACTGGAGCAGCTCAAGCTCAAGGCGCCTGTAATACAACTAGAACTCTGTGCCCTGCAATCTTGCCTGCGGCCAGAGCAAGCGCTGGCATTATTTGACCGCTCTTTGGGAGCGCTGACTACGGCACAGCTGCAGTCGTTATTGCTGGCCAAATTTGGCCCACAACAACTGTTCCAGCTCAACACTGTTGCAGAGCACCGGCCATTCAAAGCCAACCAGTGCCTGTCATTACCTGCACACAGCAGCAACATGACCAGACACTACGGCCAGTCAAAGCCGCAGCCTAATACTTTGACCAAACAACACCAAGCGATAACACAGCCGCCGTTATTAAGGCCTGCATTGTTATTGACTGAGCCTGTGCCACTGCAAGCGCAGGTTGAGTTACAGCCAGGAATCGAGCGTATTGTCAGTGGCTGGTGGGATGGCCAAGCCATAGAACGGGATTATCAGATTGGCCGTAATGCACAGGGTCAGTGGTGCTGGCTGTTTAAAGACAAAACCGGCTGGTATCTCGAGGGGTATTTTGCCTGATGCAATATGCCGAACTGTTTTGCCAAAGCAATTTTTCTTTTTTGACCGGCGCCTCCAGCCCGGAGCAACTGGTGAATACCGCTCATCAGCTGGGTTATCAGGCACTTGCCATCACTGACGAATGTTCGGTGGCCGGTGTGGTCAGAGCTTACCGGCAGATCCGCGACCAACAATTGCCACTGAAACTTATTGTGGGTTCTTTGCTGAAATTGCCACCCGACTTACAACTGGTGCTGCTTTGCCCTTGCCGCGCCGCCTATGCTGAACTATGCCGTATTATCAGCAATGCCCGCCGTCGTGCGACCAAAGGCCAATATCAGCTGAATATCTGGGATTTAAAAAGCTGCCAATATTGCCTGGTGTTGTGGTTGCCACAAGGGGATCAGCATGACGAACGTTGGGGGCGCTGGCTGGTTAAACATTTTAAAAAGCGGCTTTATCTTGGCCAACAAAGATTATTAACCCCAACTGACGCCAGTTATCAGCAACATTGCCAGACGCTGGCTGCTGAGTTTCAGCTGCCTTGTTGTGCTGTGGGTGCTGTGCTGATGCATCAGGCCACTATGTTGCCACTGCAGCATGTGCTGACGGCCATCCGGCTTGGCACCACTGTCGAACAGGCCGGTTATGCCCTTGCTGCCAACGCCGAACGTTGTTTAAGACCCATTGCTAAGTTACAGCGGCTGTTTAGTGCCCCACTGCTTGCTCAAAGCTGCCACATTGCCGACTTGTGTCACTTTAGTCTGGGTTCATTGCAATACGAATATCCGGCAGAGCTGGTGCCACAAGGCAGCAGTGCTATGGATTATCTGCAGCAGTTGGTGCAACAAGGTGCCAGGGAACGTTTTCCTGCTGGTATACCGGCCGACATTCAGCAACTCATCAACAAAGAAATGGCGCTGATTGATGAGCTCAATTATCCCTATTATTTTCTGACCATTGCCGATCTGGTGCAGTTTGCCAAAAGTCAGCATATTTTGTATCAGGGTCGGGGCTCTGCCGCCAACTCAGTGGTGTGTTATTGCCTGGGTATTACAGCTGTGGATCCACGCAAAATTTCGGTGCTGTTTGAACGTTTTATTTCCAAAGAGCGGGCCGAACCACCGGATATTGATGTGGATTTTGAACACGAAAGACGCGAAGAAGTTATTCAGTATATTTACCATAAATATGGCCGGCAAAGAGCGGCTTTGGCCGCAACTGTAGTGAGTTATCGTTTTCGCAGCAGCTTGCGTGATGTAGGGAAAGCTTTGGGTTTTCATCCGCTGCAGCTGGAACAATGGCTGTTGCAAATTAACAGGCGCGACAACAGTCAAAGCTGGTGGCAACAGCTCTCAACAAGCGGGCTTGATCTTCAATCAGCAAAAAGTCAGCAACTGATCAGCCTGATAGAACAAATCCGCGGTTTTCCAAGACATTTATCACAACATGTCGGTGGTTTTGTCATTTCAGCAGGCCCTTTGTACGAGCTGGTGCCGGTAGAAAACGCCAGCATGACTGAACGTACAGTGATCCAGTGGGATAAAGACGATCTGGAAACTCTTGGGCTGCTTAAGGTGGATATATTGGCGCTTGGCATGCTCAGTGCGCTGAAAAAATGCCTGCAGTTGGTGAATACAACACAACAGCAACAGCTGACACTGGCCGATATCAGCAACACAGGAGATGATCCGGCGGTATATCAGATGATCCAACATGCCAACACTGTGGGGCTTTTTCAGATTGAATCCCGCGCCCAGATGAGCATGTTACCCAGGTTAAAACCGGCTTGTTTTTATGATCTGGTGATCCAGATAGCCATAGTGCGGCCAGGCCCTATTCAGGGGGATATGGTGCACCCTTTTTTACGCCGCCGTGCCGGCCTGGAAGCGGTCAGTTATCCGTCCAGAGAGCTGGAGCAGGTACTGGGCCGCACCATGGGTGTGCCTATTTTTCAGGAGCAGGTGATTAAACTGGCGATGGTGGCCGCAGGTTTTAGTGGTGGTGAAGCCGACCAGCTGCGTCGGGCCATGGCCAGCTGGAAAAAAACCGGTGAGCTGGAGCAATTCAGACCCAAACTGATTCAGGGCATGCTGGCGCGCGGCTACAGCCGGAGTTATGCCGAACAAATTTTTCAGCAAATTTGTGGTTTTGGCGAATATGGTTTTCCGGAATCTCATTCGGCCAGTTTTGCCTTGTTGGCTTATGCTTCGGCCTGGCTGAAATATTATTATCCGCTGGAGTTTTTTACGAGTTTACTCAATAGCTTACCTATGGGTTTTTATAGTGTGTCTCAACTGGTACAGGATGCCAAAAAACAAGGCATCAGGGTATTGCCGGTGTGTATCCAGCATTCAGTTTTTGACCACCAGATAGAACAACAAAGCACAGGCCCGGCCTTGCGGCTTGGGCTCAGACTGGTCAAAGGTTTACAGCAAACCAATATAGAACTGCTGCTCAAGCAGCGTCCTGCCGGCGGCTTTTTGTCTTTAGCAGCGCTGAGACAAAGCGGCGTTGGCAAAGCTGAACTTGATAAACTGGCCAGTGCCGGTGCGCTGCAGCAGCTTTGTGGCCACCGTTATGCCAGCCGCTGGCAATTGCAGGATAAACTCGAAGATCTGCCGCTTTTTGCCAACCTGACAGCTGACTTTGCAGAGCGTGCAACAGAAACCACTGCCGGCATTGTTACGGTAACAACACCTGGCGCAGCGATAGTCACAACAGCAACACAACAGAGTGTGCCCAACACAGCAGAATGCCCACTGCCAGCGCCGGCAGCGCTTGTCAACCTGCTGGAAGACTATCAGCATCTGGGGCTTTGCCTTGCGGAACATCCGCTTGGTTTATTGCGTCAGGCCGGTTTATTAAAAAGGTGCCATAAAGCCACAGATTTGCCCCAGCTTGCCAATCAGCTGCCGGTCAGGGTGGCAGGTTTGGTTACCTGCCGGCAAAGCCCGGGCACTGCAGGCGGTGTCACTTTTATCACACTGGAAGATGAAACAGGATTAGTGAATGTGGTGGTGTGGCGCACCATAGCCCAACGTGATAAAACCGCTTTTTTAACCAGCCGGATTTTAGCCGTCTCAGGACAGTTACAACGCAGTGGTGAAGTGATCCATCTGATAGCCGGGCAACTACAAAGTCTGGATCACTGCCTGCCGGCACTGGCAGCTCAGTCACGAAACTTTCACTAAATAAACAAAATCCATGAACAAGGCCCTTTGGACTGATGAGTAACAGCAAAACAGCCAACATCAACAATACCACTGCAGTGGCAGCACAAACGCCAATGGCAGCGTTAAAACCCAGCCGCAAGCTCAACAGTGTGCCGGCCTGGCAACCCAAATCACGCCAAAACAGACGCAATCCCAACAAATCTTCAGCCAGCCAGCAGCACAGAGACCAACAAATTTGGCTGCTGCATCAGGCGATGGTCGAAAAAATGCTGGCAGAACCCAGCCATGCCAATCGTATTTTGGCGCAGCTCGACCAACGTTATCAGCAGGGGCTGCTGCGCCATAACGAATACCTGTTCTGGAGTTCGGCGTTATTGCAGCTGGAACAGCCTGTGTTATTTCGACAGGCCCTGCTTAGCGACGATGCACAAAGCCGCAAATACCGCAGACGCACCGCCCTGACCGCAATTTTAACTGAAGCAGAACGTCAGGCCATTTTGTCGGGCCAGCACGCAGCTGCAACATAACCCGCTGTTGCCTGAGCACACTGCCTGATTTATCGCTCAGCGCCACAATTTATGGGCCTGCAACGCAGTGCTGCTGATAAAAATACAACGCCAGGGCAGCCCTGAGGTAACAACACAAGGCCAGCTCAGCAATACAGCTCAGGTTATTTGTAAACATTTTGCTAAGCCTTTGCCTGGCGGCGTTTTTTTGTCCCCTGAACCATACACTACTGTCACAGAGCCTGTTAAACTCAAGCCGACTCTATCGGTTCGGACATCGGCAAGGACAGGTATGCATATGCGCTCTTATTTTGCTTTGGGACTTCTTTCTACACTGCTTAGCCTGAGCTTTGCTGCCCGGGCCGACGGCGAAGCCAGCCAGCAACAACGGCAATATGGCAATAAATTTGGCAAGGTCAGTGTGGACGCTTTGTTGCTGCCTGATGGTCAACGTGAATTTAAACTGCGCAGTGACGCTATGCCGCTGGCCAAAACCGATACCGCAGAAAAAGCCGATGAGACAACACAAGCCGCTGTTTCATCTGGTAAAACGCTGAATGTCACTGCTGATGACTTACAGGTACGCAGCAAGAATGTGTTGTTTGATGCGCTGTTCAGCCTGGCACAACAGGAAAAAAAGCAAAACAGTGTCAGTGAAATTACCGACTGGGGTTTTAATGATCAACAAGCAGTACCCTGCCCTTGTTTTGAAACCGGCGCCAAATGGCATTATGTCTGGACCAGGGACCTGTCCTACAGCCTGGATTTAGGTTTGGGTTATCTCGACCCTGAACGCGCCCGCAATTCATTGTTATTTAAAACCTCCAAAGTTCGGCCCGAGCTGATAGCACGTCAGGTATCCCCTATTGAAGTGGCTTTACAAGACACCGGTTCTGGCGGCAGCTGGCCGGTCAGTTCAGATCGGGTGGTGTGGATTTTGGCGGCCAGTGGCCTGACGTTAAATGCCATGGCTGACAGCAGCAGCACTGAAACACAACAAGCCTGGCAAGCACAATGGTACCCCATCGCCAAAAACACCTTGCTGCAGGACAGACAATATATCTTCAGTGAAAAACTGGGTTTGTACCGTGGTGAAACTTCTTTTTTAGACTGGCGTGAACAAAATTATCCGGACTGGACTGCCAAAGACACCCGCTATCTGGCGCAGTCTTATGCACTGTCTACCAATGTGTTGCATTACGCTGCTCTTAAAGCTGTGGCCGAGGCCGCCAAAACGCAGGAACCAGCGGCTGCGGCACAATTTGCGCTTTGGGCCGATGAGCTGAAAACCGCCATTAACCAGTCGTTTTGGCTGGCAGAACAAGGTTTGTACGCCAGTTATCTCGGTGAAGAATATAACCCTATGCCGGTGCAACAATATGATTTATTAGGTTTGGCGCTGGCCATCAATCATCAGGTCGCATCCGCAGCACAAGCGGGTCAGATTTTACAAAATTACCCGCTGACCCAGGCCGGGCCACCGGTGTTTTTTCCGGCCAAACAACAAATTCCGATTTACCACAACAGAGCCTTGTGGCCCTTTGTCAGCGCTTATGCGTTAAGAGCCGCCAAGTCACAACAACATGCTGAACTGTTTCACAAAATTGCGATGTCGTTATTTCAGGGCGCCGCTTTTAACTTATCCAATATGGAAAATCTGGAATGGCTCAGCCAAAAAGCCCATGTGGCTGATGGCGAATTATCAGGCCCAGTCATTAACTCAGAGCGCCAGCTATGGTCAGTGGCGGCTTATCATGATTTTGTGGTCAACGCTTTGTTTGGTGTGGCTGTCTCTGGTCGCAGCCTGCAACTCAACCCTTTTATTCCGGCGCAGCTGGCGCAGGATTTACAGCTTGGTGACGGGCTGAAACTGGAAAACCTGCGCCTTGGCAGCAGCAGATTACAACTGACTTTACGTTTTGACGGCAAAGCCACTAAACAACACAGTTACCGGCTGGCAAAAATCAGCATCAATGATGTGGAACAACCCCTGACAGGCCCGCATCAGCTGCAATTGCAACTGGATGATTTTTCAACAGAAGAGAACAATATCGACATGGTGCTGACACCAGTGCTGCAGCAGAACCAGCAGCCGCGGCTGTTAAAAGTGGCCGACCCGGCCAAACTGAGCACGGCCGAACAGAGGGCATTGTTTGCACCAAAACAACCACAGCTCAGCCTGAGCAGCAATGAAAAAGGCCAGGCTGTACTGCATTTTGACGCCAATGGTGAACATAAAACCCGTTTTACCTTGTATAAAAACGGCGCCAAAGTGCAGCTGAAAAAACAGCGGGATCATTATCAGGACAAAGAACAGCACAAAAACTCTCAATGTTATGCACTGGTACAAAGTTATACCGACACCGGCCTGACGTCTTTACCAAGCCGCACTGTCTGCACCGAAACCACAAAACAGCAGTTTGTCGCTGGCCAGACATTACTAAGCAACGACCTCATTGCCAGCGACTATCTGGGAGTGCCGGTGTTTAAAAACTGGGGGTTGCCGGAACAACAACTGCAATTTGAAGCCACTATCAGCCACAGCGGCACACAGCGGCTGGCGCTTGAATATTTTATCGACAACGGCCCTATCAACACAGGTATCACTGCTGTGGTGAAACAAGCACAGGTGCAATGTCCGGTCATGCCACTGCAACAAAGCACTTTGGTGATGCCACACCTGGCAACAGCAACTGAAGCCGGACTTTCCACCGCCGCCAGCTTCGAGGCCAAGGCAGGCACTGTGTGTCAAATCAGCATAGTTGACGGTTTTAATATGAGTTATCTGCAACATTTTGAACTTTATACCGGCGGTAAAGGGGGTCGCACCGGCCCGCTGAATCAGGCAGTGATCCATAAAGCACTGTTATGGAGCGCAGCACAATAAACACAAGCTGCAGCAAAGCCTGCTGAGTACGCTCAACAGGCTTTGCACTTGGGTTGCCGCACAGCACAGAGGCAATAGCAGCAAAAAAACCGTCGACAGGCTTTTAAATGCGCCCTGCCACAGCAGAATAAACCCATAAAACGCCGCAGTAATGGCAGCGCCAACCAAGGAACAGATGTGAACTTTTATGTAGTACTGGCGCTGCTTTCAGCCCTTTGTATGGCCAGCAGTGGCATTATCGCGCGTTACTCCGGGCTTGGTGCTGCCGAGCTCACCTTTTACCGTCTTTTTGTGGGTGCTTTTTGCCTGGCACTGTTGCTGCTCAGCCGTGGTGAACTCAAACTGCTCAAAACCAGACCTGACTGGCATGTGCTGCTTAACGGCATCCTGCTGGCCAGTTTTATGTTGTGTTTTTTGCTGGCCATTCACAGCATCAGTCTGGCCAACGCCATTATGCTGGTCTATCTGGCACCGCCGCTTACCAGTCTGGCCGCCCACTGGCTTTTTGGCGAAAAACTAAACAGCGCCAGCAGCTTATGTATTATTTTTGCCATGCTGGGTTTTGCCATGATGCAACAATTTAAACTGGATCTGGCGCTGACACCGGCCCAGCTGCCGGGTTTTGTTTATGGTGTGTTGTCCCTACTGGCCTACAGTGCTTTTTTATTGCTGAACAGAAAACCAGATCCGGCACAGTCGTTATATCAACGCACTTTTTACCAACTGGCCATTGGCGCCTGTTGTGTGCTGCCTTTTTTAGCCGAAGCAAAGTTGCCAGTCGCCGCTGATCTGCCCTGGATTTTGCTGGCAGGCATTTTTCCGGGTTTTTTAGCCATTTTATGGGCTTTAACAGCACTACAACATCTGCCAACCCGGGTGTATGGCACTTTGGCATATATTGAACCAGCAGCTGTGATACTTGCCGGTTGGTTGTTATTCCACGAAAATCTGAATTTATTACAACTTGCCGGCGTGCTGCTGATTTTGTGTTGTGGTATAGCCCAAACATTGTTAGCAAGGCCTGCACAAAAGGCTTGAAAGTCGGCTGCAGCCTTTTCATACTCAGAGGCTGCAGTAGAATCGGGTGGTATTATGTTGGCCAGAACGCCTATATTGGCAAAATCTGTGTTGTTGTCAGCCGGTGTTGTGCTGCTTTGTCTGTTGTGGCGCCCTTTACCAGCAACTGCAGCCACCCCTTTGCATCTAAAAATGGGTTTACATAACTTTCCGCCTGATTTTGTGGTAAGCCCGGATGGCCAAAGTTGTGGCGGTCCTGGTTTTGAATTAACCCGCCAGATTTTTGCCCAACACCAGATTGAGATTGAAGCCGTCTGTGTGACTCCGGCCCGCATGTATCTGCTGCTCGACACCGGTGAACTGGATTTCAGCATTAATATCAAAAGTACCAAAGCACTTTCGGCGCTGCAAAACGCCCAACATCAGTTTATTGCCCCGCCTTATTCGCAGTTACAGCTGGTGATGTACAGCCATAAAGCGTCCAGTGCCGCACCAAGAGACAATAGTGTGGCGCTTATTCGTGGTTTTGATTATCAGGGCCAACGCGCCAGCCTGCTGCAACGTGGTTTTGTCTTGGTAGATTTGCCCGACAGCATCAGTGCCAGCGAACTGTTTTTGCATCAGCGCAGTCAACATTTGTTAACCTACGACGGGCCTTTTCGCGCTTATGCACTGGCCAAAGATGCCGCGCTGTTAGCGCAGTTTGAACGCAGAGCCCTCAGCAGCATTGATACTTTTTATGTCTTATCAGCACGTTCTGCACATAAAACACAGATGCAACAAGCTATAGAGACTTATGCCGCCCGGCATCAGTGCCGTTATATTAAAGGCTGCCAACCATAAAAGGCTGATCATGGCCGCTTATTCAGCAACAGAAGGCATCTTATGAACTATCTGGCCCATTTGTATTTTGCCGCTGACAGCAGCGAGTCCCGTATCGGTAATTTATTGGGTGATTTTTGTCGTGGTGTTGAGTTGCAGCAGCTATCCGAAGCCACTGCTGCAGGACTTGCCCAGCACAGGGCTATTGACCGTTTTACCGACCAGCACCCACAAGTCCGTCAGGCCAGGCTGTTGTTTGCCACAAACAGGCGGCGTTTTGCCGGCGTGGCACTGGATTTAGTGTTTGACCATTATCTGGTCAAACACTGGTCGTTATTTTCCGCCGAACCTTTTGCCCTGTACAAAACACGTTTATACCAACAATTGTGGCAGGACAGGCCTTTGATGCCGGCCGCTATGGCTCGCACTGTTGATTATCTGGTACCGCAGGACTGGTTTGGCAGTTACGCCGAACTAGATACCATAGGCGAAGCGCTGGACCGCATCGCTGGCAGACTACGTTTTGCCAATACTTTTGCCGGTTGTATTGCAGATTTAACCGAACACCAACCACAGTTTGAACAGCTTTTTTTGCAGTTTTTCCCACAATTGCAGGCATTTGTGCAGCAATACCAAGCGGATAACGCCTTTCCTCTGAGAATTTAATGCCTGCCATTTTAAAAACTTGCTAAACTAGCGCGCAGAATTTTCCCCTAATTTGTGTTACGGAGTGCCAAATGAGTCAATTCCCGGATGATGGTAATGGCGATATGCTGCAGGCGCTGGCTGATGCCGGTGTTGATCTGAGCAAAAGCCTGGCGTTAGATTTTTATCTGGTATTTAAAAACAAAGAAAAAGCTGAAATGGCATTAAATGAGTTAACAGCGCTGGATCAACCCGGTGAAGTTGAACTGAATTTTAATGATTTAGAGCAGTGGGAGCTGATTGTCAGCCTCAATATGGTGCCGGATCATACCGCTATCACCAATAAAGAAGCTGAACTGGACAAATTTGCCAAAAAATTTGGTGGTTTTAACGACGGCTGGGGTGTAATGCAACATCAGGACGGCGATGACGATTTTGATGATGAACACGGTGAAGACTGTGATGATGATTGTGGTCACCACCATCATTAACAAACACTGAAAGTTGCGGCAGGTTACCCTAAGTAACCTGCTGTTTTTGACCTAACCAGCACCAAGCCGGTAAGGCCACACCACTACAAATGTTGTGATAATTTGCAGTAAATTTAACGACATCCTGCCCCACCATGGCAAAGCGCCATATTGCAGTTTTAATTGCTCCGACAACAAAAGCCAGCAAGCCATCAACACAAACCAGGGTGTAAATAACAACCTGAGTTCGCGACTTACCAGCATAGTCACCATATCGTGTAATAAACCGCTCAGCGCAAATGTCAGGATCAGCGCCAGCGACGGCGGCAGCCAGCCTTTAAGCGGAATAAAAATAAAACGCGCCAGATAATAACCAAAAATCGGGTTCCAGCTACGCCAGAAAGCGGCAAAGGAACTTGCGCCAAAAGCACGGGACAAATTATTGCGTAAAGAACCCGGTGCACTCATCGGCACCCCGTTGCGTTTTTGTACATAGGCGCCAAGCGTTAATTTTTGCATCACATCCTTTTGCCACTTGCGCTGTTATACCTTCAACACCGGCTTCTTTATCACTGGCTACCAGCGGCTGTCCCTTTCACAAGGTTCACCGTCATTATTTCCATCCATCTTCGTATTCGGGCAATTCTGAATAAAAAACTCGGCTTCTGCTCTTGAATTCATCTGGCTGCACATAGTGCGGCCGTCACAGGTAAATTCAGCTGTAGTTTCAGCGCTTGGTAAAAACTGTTCACTCAAGCTGGTTGCAGCCGCAGCGGGCTGTTGTTGTACAGCACCTTCAGCAACACCGGTTGCGCCTGTGCTAACCGGCGCCAGATATTCTTCCGGTACAGCAGCAATAGCGGGCACAGCCACCAGTTGCGGGGGCTGTTGGTAAATTAACTTACCTGTGACCAGACCAATACCAAAAGCAGCCAGTGCGACCATGACATAAGCATTCATTATTGCCTGTTCCTTATTGCCTTAACCACCAAACAACAATTGCCAGAAACCCGGGCTACGCTGTTTATGATATTGTTTTTTAAGTAAATCTACCTGTGTCAGCTGTTCTTTGGCTTGTGCCATATTGCCATCAAGCAACTGTTGCTGCACCAATAACAGCTGCTGCTGGACTTCACTCAGGCCTTTTTGAAATAACTGCTGTTTTTCAGACGGAAACTGATAACTTTGTACCTTGGCAATTTCATGTTGTAAAGCGTTGATTTCACTTTGCATTTGCTTGATGTCAGCTGCAGCCTGGGCTTTTTTATAATGGAGTGCCATGGCTTTCATCGTCGCTTCCACATCTGTGGTGGCAACAACAGTTGTGCTCACTGTTTTACTGTCAGCGGCTGCGACTTGGGTATTGTCAGCTGGCGTTTGTGCTAGCACACTCTGGCTAATGCTGGCTAACAATAAGGTTAACAACAACTTTTTTAAGGGGCTGAACATCAGGTGATTCATTCGTCATCTCACGGAAAAAAACAGGCCGCAGTTTATCACAAAATGCTATTCACTTGGCGCTACCCCGCTGTGGCGGTTGCGTCGCTACTGCCCTTTGGCTAGACTACGGCGATTTTCTTCGTTTCACAGCCAGCATAAGCGAGATTGTAGCCATGGGCGCACAATGGAAAGCAAAACACAAACAAGACACTGCGGCCGCTAAAGGTCGTATTTTTACCAAGTTAGCCAAAGAAATTATGATGGCCGCCAAAAATGGCGCCGATCCAAGCATGAACTCCAAACTGCGTTTAGCCATTGAAACAGCACGTAAAGCTTCAATGCCAAAAGACACACTGGAACGTGCCATTAAAAAAGGTGCGGGTTTACTGGATGGCCCGGTCAACTACGAACACGTTGTGTATGAAGGTTTTGCCCCGCATCAGGTGCCGGTCATCGTTGAATGTCTGACCGATAATAAAAACCGCTCAGCGCAAAGTATGCGGATTTTGTTCCGTAAAGGACAACTGGGAAACTCAGGTTCAGTATCCTGGGACTTTGATTATTTAGGTGCGATAGAAGCCACTGCCGACAATAAAGACGCTGATGTCGAAGTTGCCGCTATTGAAGCCGGCGCGCAGGATTTTGAGCAGGACGATGAAGGTGGCGTGATTTTTTACACAGAACCTACCGATCTGGATTTAGTACAAAAAGCACTGCCGGAATTTGGTTTTAGTGTCAGCTCCGCCAAGCTGATTTACAAACCGAAAAACCCAATGAGCCTGGACGACGCAGCCCGCGCCGAAGTGGAAGCTTTCCTTGAAGCCATCGACAACGACGATGACGTGCAGACGGTTTATGTTGGTTTAGGCGGATAATAGTCCTGCCCTGTTACAGAACCAGCCGGTTTTGCCCATTAAAAAGGAGCTGTGATACAGCTCCTTTTTGCTTTGTGGTCCTGCGCTTGACACAGACTTAACCGCTGTTTTTATGCCCTTGCTGCTCACAACAATTGTGCGTCGCTGCGCTTTCATTTTTGCTGCAATCTGGCTCTGTATTCTCATCTGTCTCAGTATTGTCACAAGTTGCACAGCAGTGCGACGACCACTGCTGATTAAGCATGTTGTACAATTTTGTACATTCAACATTTCCAACAAAATCAAATTGTTAACATAAATGTACAGCACCGCGCTTATTTTGCAGCTGATTATTGCCGGAAGCATGGTTAGAATCGATATTCGCAAGTCAGTTGAAAAGCTGAACACGCAAAGCCATGGGCCTAAAGTTGTAAAACAAGGGTCGCCAGGTTGCACCATAGCGCAATGTCACCACAGATTAACCTCAGTGTCCGGCGTTGCTTCTGCATCCCCGGCCGACCTGAAGTTGTGCCCTGCTTTGTGAATCACAGCCAGAACTGATCTCAACATTGTTTGCTTTTGAGCTATGTCATTGCACAACAATCACTTTGTGCAAAACAGTGATATCAAAACAACAAAGGCACCTCAAAAAACAATCAGACAGGGAGAGTAGGATGTTTAATCAAAAACTGAAAATAGCCTTACAACAAAGTCAGCAGGACTTGCAGTCCATTCAGCTTTATATCAGCTCTATTGAACGGCATATTGCTGTGATTGAATTTATGCCGGATGGCACCATTTTGCATGCCAACAACACCTTTCTGGAAACAGTAGGTTATCGCTGGGACGAAATATGTGGCCGTCATCACAGTATGTTTTGCGACAATAACCATATTCAGAGTGACGACTACCGTCGGTTCTGGCAACAACTTGGCATGGGACAAAGTCAGGCGCAAACCTTTATGCGACTGAGCAAAACCGGCCAGAAGATCTGGCTGGAGGCCACTTATTTCCCGGTGTTACAACAAGGCAAAGTGGTGAAGGTGGTGAAGTTTGCCGCTGACGTCAGTTATAAAACGCGCCAGTTGATGGAACAACAAGCCATTATTGCCGCTTTGCATAAATCGCAAGCTATTATCGAATTCAGTCCGGATGGCCATATTCTGCACGCCAACGCCAATTTTCTGGCCACTGTGGGTTACAGTCTGGAACAAATCCGTGGCCAACATCACCGGATGTTTTGTTTTGCGCAATTTTACCTTGAACAGCCTGATTTCTGGCAAGAGCTGCAACAAGGTCAGTTTAAATCCGGTCAGTTTGAACGCAAAAATGCCACTGGCGAGTCGCTTTGGCTGGAAGCCACCTACAACCCGGTATTTGACGAAGAGCGGCGTGTGGTGAAGGTGATCAAGTTTGCCAGTGATATTACGGCGCTGATCAAACAACAACAGGCGGTTCAGCGCGCAACCCAGACAGTGCAACAAATTCAGCAACAAAATACCGAACTGTTCAGCCAGGGTGAGTTGCTTTTGAAACAAAGTGTTGATAACAGTGGCGCCGTGAACCTGGAAGTGAATAAAGCCGCTACTTTGTTACAACAACTGGCAGAGCAGTCGCAGGCCATTTATGCCATGGTCAGTACCATTCGCAGTATTGCCGATCAAACCAATTTGCTGGCATTAAACGCAGCCATTGAAGCGGCCAGAGCCGGTGAGCATGGCCGTGGTTTTGCGGTGGTCGCCGACGAAGTCAGGCATCTGGCGTCCAGCACCGGCAAGTCGACGGTTGAAATTGAAACTGTGGTCAAAACCAATCTGGGTTTAACTCAACATGCGCTTTGTAGTATGCAGCAGGCCAGCGCCGAGTCAGACCGCGGTCATGCCCTGATCAATGATACTGCAGCGGTATTTATCGGATTTCGCGACAGCAATGATAAGGTCCGTCTGGCCGTCAGCGAATTGTCTCAATCTTGCGGTTAAACACAAAAAGCTGCAGCGTAAAAATGCCGTTGCCACAGGTAGGCAAAATTTGGCAGTCCGGAGTATGATGGCCGCTGTTTTTTCCGGACTTTTACCTGATGCCAAACACGACCATCACAGCCAATCAAATGAATCAGCACTGGCATATTGCTGTTGCTTCAGCCAACCCTGCCAAAATAAAAGCAGTACAACAGTGTTTTACAGAAGTGTTCCCCACTCAGCACCACGAAGTGCAGGGTTATGCGGTGCCATCTGGTGTTGCTGCCCAACCTATGAGCAGCGCTGAAACTTTATTAGGTGCCCAAAACCGTATTCAGGCGTTGAAACAAAGGGTTACAGCCGACTTTTATGTCAGTATTGAAGCTGGCCTTGATGGTGATTTTACCTTTGCCTGGATGTTGATTGAACATCAGGGTAAACAAGGCATGGCGCGCTCCGCCAGCCTGATGTTGCCGCCTGAAGCCTTAACACAACTGCAAGAAGGTGCTGAGCTTGGTGATGTGATGGATCAGATGTTTGGTACCGACAATATCAAACAGGCCGGTGGCGCCATTGCATTATTAACAGGCAATCGCTTAAGCCGTGGCAGCGTGTATCAGCAAGCGCTTATTCTGGCGTTAATCCCGTTTTTGCAACCCGACTTATACTGATGGCACTAAACTCTGGCAGCAATGATTGCGAGCAGTTAGTAGCTGTGAATAAAGGGCAAAGAAGCCTGCTGATCACATAAAGCTCTGACTATGAACCACTTAGCGGGTGACTTTTGGGGCAGTTCCAACGGTTTTATGGCTGTGTAGCTACGGCCTGTTGCCAGCTTTCCACCAGCCGGTATTTTTGTTTCAGCGCCTGAATCTGTCGCTGCTGTTGCTGTAAAAATAAATCAAACTGCTGAATTAATTCTGGTTTTGTCTGACTGGATAAATGAAAAGCAACTTCAGAGTGTGGCAGTTGTTGTGCTATGACCAGCGCCTGCGGTTGCGCCATTTTTGTTAATAAATGCCGGGCTACATTCCATTCCATATCCACGGCATCAACCCGGCCTTTCAGCACCATCTGCAGCGCAGCTTCAGCGTTTACAGTTTCCACCAGCTTAAAACTATAAGCGCCCTGCACTGCCAGCAAATGATCAGGCACAAAACCGCGGATCACACTAATAGCATGCACTTTGTCCAGCGTCAGTTGTTGTTGCGCCGGTTTTACCAGGGTCGCACCTAAAATTGCAACCAGCGCCTTGCTGTAAAAACGCTGCCCCAGGGCTTTTTCATGCTGATGCCAACGTGGATTATCCGGATATTGTAAATCGCAGTCGTTGTTTTCTTTCAGCCTCTTAATAGGAAGCGCTTTAATGTGCAGTGTCAGTCCGGCACTTTTGGCAAAAAGTGCAAGTACATCATTGGCATAACTGCCCTGATTGGCTGGGGTAAAGTCATAATGCGGGTAATAAGCTAAATCTTCAGCACAGACGATAACAGTGTCTTTGGCTGAGGCGGGCAAGGCCAACAACAAAGCCAACCATAACCAAAGACTCAAGCGGCTAACTTTACGCCAACACCACAAAACTCAGGCTCCGCTTAATAAGGTTAAAGCTTCAGGCACAAAAGGCCGGCCTCTGGCGTTTACTGCAGTGCCAATCACCAGCGCTTCCAGCAACACCGCAGCATCACGGCTACGCACCACCTGCTGGCGAAAACCAAAACGCAATTTGGAAATTTGTTCATAAACAACAGTGACCTGAAACAAATCGCCACTGGTGAGTGAACCTTTGTAGTCCATTTCACTGCGCACCACCACCAGATTGACACCATCACGCGCTAAAGCCGCAAAATCAATGCCTTTGCTGTGTAAAAACTCATGGCGGGCGTGTTCCAGATAATTAAAATACACAGCGTTATTGACGATACCCTGCATATCACATTCGTAATCGCGCACTTTAAAATCGACGGCAAACAAGATGAGCTCCTTCAGTTGACTTCACGCAGCCGATTGTCGCTGATCTCAGGTTGTCAGCTGGTCGGTTCAGCAGTTTGTAATAAGGTTTCCAGGCAATGATGCTGAATGCCATAAAAAGCTTTTAATTCGGCAATTTGTGCCAGTACTGCTTTGTTATCTTTAGTTTTTTTTCTTTTAACTGCCAGAATCATTTTATTTTTACTGGTATGTTCCAGGCTGATAAATTCAAACACCTGAGTGTCATACCCATAAGCCTCCAGCAATAAAGCGCGCAGGCCGTCAGTGAGCATTTCGGCTTGTTGTCCGGCATGAATACCATGCACCAGCAAAGGTGACAACACCGGTGGACTTAATAGCTGAGGCCGCAACTCTTTGTGGCAACAAGGTGAACACATAATAATTTCGGCGCCGGTACGAATGCCCATGTCAATGGCATAGTCAGTGGCGGTATCACAGGCATGCAAAGCTATCATCACGTTAATGCCACGGGCTTTAAAATGTTTGACGTCGCCTTGTTCAAACTGCAGACCATTAAGTGCCAGCTTTTTTGCTGTGTTGTTACATAAATCTACCAGTGGCTGGCGCAGTTCTACCCCTGTCACCTGCGCTTTTAAACCCAGTATGGTGGTCAGATAATCAAAAACGGCAAAAGTAAGATAAGCTTTGCCGGAGCCAAAATCGGCCACATGCACAGCCTGCTGCTCTGCCAGGCCGGTTTGACTGATGGCTTTTTGCAGTACCTCAATAAACTTGTTGATTTGTTTCCACTTTTTTGACATGGACGGAATAATCTGACCCTGGGCGTCAGTAATACCCAGCGCCTGCAAATAAGGGCGGCTTTGTTCAACATAACGGTGTTTTTCTTTGTTATGTGCAAGTACGGCCTGTGCTTTGTTGTTGCTGGTTTTGCGTTTATTCAGCAATATTTTGCCTTTTTTACTGACGCTAAGTTGCACCTCAAGGCTCTGAGTTTCCAATAAAGCACTGCGAAAATCGCTGCTTATGCCTTGTTGCAACCATTGAATCGCCTCATGTAACGGGTAGTTTTTGGTGGTATCAAAGGTACGGTTTTGTGACAAAAACGACAGCTGTAACTCACCTTTAATTTCTACCGGCCTGATTTGCAGCCGCTGCAGTTCAGGGTCTGCCCCCTGATAATTGGATAACACCAGCCGCAATAGCTCCCCTGCTAAAAAGGCCTGGCTGAACAAGCCTAAAAAGTCGCTGAGCATAGGATCTGTTGCCGGGGCTGCGGCAGAAGCTAAAGTGGTCATGATTTATCCGGGTCTGGTAAAAAAACTGGCCGGATTATATCAGAGCTGTGGTCAAAACGACTGCTGCACAGGACGGGCAACAGTGGGTATTTTAATTTTTTCAACCCTGGCTGAAGGTGGCAGTTGCAACCAGAACTCGCTGATGGTCAGTGGTGTCGCAGGTGGCAACACCGGATTTGGTAGTTCAAACACCAGCGACTGGCTAAATTGACTCAGCGGAAACACATGACGGCTCACCGGATGTTGTTGCATAAAAGCCTGCAGCTGTCCGGAAATGGCCAGCGCCGTTAGACCTTTGTGCAGACGATTGGCCAGTACTTCATTGTTTTTCTTCACAAAAAAATACATGGCATAAGGGTACTTTAACAGCACATCTGTACTGAACATCAGATCAGGATATTCTTTGGCAAAACGCGCCACTTCAGAAGGACCTTCAAACACACTACGCGGAAAATAATCACAACGTTTTTTACTGAGCATCAACAACATCTGATCATAACCATCAATACGCAATACCTTCAGCCCAGCCTGCTCCATAATAGTGGAATCCGGCCAGGTTCTGCCCTGACAGGCGGTCAGTTGTTTCAGCTCTGAAAAACTACTCATCTGCATAAAACCGGCATGATCGTTTTTACGGATAATCATGCCACGCCAGCCTAACCCACCGCCCAGCAAAGGCACCCGGATCGGCAACAACTCTTTTTCCAGTTGCAGATCGGTGCCAAAACGGTGCAGGTCAATAAAATCGCCTTTATGCAACATATAAAACATATTGCCATGGCGTGGTGGCATCAGTTCCTGCACCCGGGCCGGACCAAATTCGGTTTCTGTTTGTTTCAGTGCCAGCAGCAATAAATCCTGATAATAGGCATGGCTGGCTTCCTGAATAGATTGCTGTCCCAGAGTTCGGATCATGGTTTGTGCCTGAGATGAAAAAGTACTGACCACCAAAAGCATGGACAACATCAGCACCACACAACAACGCCAAACCAGAAACTTGGCCATAACAGCTAAAACCTTTGAATACATTGCATAATGTTGAGCATAGTGGAATTGCGCTGCAGCGGCCAGCAGTTGCCGGTCACTTTTCTGCCAAAGCAGGGACAGCGTATATCAGAGCTTTACCGCAATTTTTAACTGCCTTTTGACGCTTTAGTGCTATTGCACCGGAACATCCAATAATTCACGACGGATGATCCACTGCTCATCCGGTGGTAATAGCCGGTGCATCGGATAGCTGGCCAGATCAGCGCTCTGCAGCACATCAATACCCGGACTAACACGCCTGGGCACCTGCTCTTTTTGCAAAAGCCGGATTGCCAAATCCACTGCTATCCGGGCCTGGATCACAGGTGAATCCGTGACGGCTGCCGTGATCTGTCCACTTTGCAACAGTTCAATGACAGCCGGATTGGCATAATAGGCCACTATTGGCAAAGCCCGGTGGGCTGTTTTTATATCAGCTGCCGGTGTTTTTGCGACATATTGCGCCACTGCTGTTGCCGCCACAGCATTGGCTAACACAACATCAGGAAGTTGTTGCTGGGCAAAAAAGTTGCGGGCCAGTCCGGCCTGGCTAAAAGCATCGGTCGGACCATAACCCGCATGCAGAACCTTAACATTATTGCCCTGCAGCGCCTTTTTTAACCCTGATTCAGCATCCCTGACCCAGGCCGCACCTTCGGGGCCGGGAAACCAGCCCAACTGCAGCGCTGATTTTGTCGTGCTGCCAAGAATAAAACGAACTGCAGCTTCACTCATATCGGCAAATGACACCACTGAATGGCTGCTGACATCTTTACTGTCAATACCATTAATTAAATCAATCACCGGCCGCCCTTCAGAGGCCAACTGACTGATTTCAACCGCCAGACCTTCGGCAGAAATGGCAGCAATAATATAAGCGTCGGCTTTTTTCTGCCGGCACAACTGCAGTTGTGTACGTTGTTTATCCAGATGTTCATAACCACCGGCTTCGTAAATGCCAAGCATGACTTCTTGCCGTGCCGCTTCTTCAGACAAGCCCCAGGCGACGCCCCACCAGTAGTGGTCTTTGCCATGCGGTAACAAAGCGCAAATCCGCCACTGCTTTTTTGCTTTGAGCAGCGGTTGATATTGTTGTGTTTTGCCATCTGCTATCACTTTAACCGGAAACCAGAGATCGGCTGTTGCAGCACTGGCAAGTTCAGTCAGCAGCAACGGCAATAAAAACAGTGCTGCTCTTTGTAAAAATCGCCAAACCATATCACTACTCCTTGTCTGCGACTCAGCATAAAACCACATACTCTGAATAACGGGCTTCACCCAAAACCAGTCCGGACTTTGTTTGCCCTGTTGATCCATCCCGCATCTACAAAATGCCGGCACCAGCTGAATAAAACCGCATTGTGCTTGGCAGTCATCACAACAAACATTAGCATACAGCTGATTTTTACAGAAAACGGGACTTTTCATGAAGCTACATCCGCTGGCCAGCTTATCGGTCATAAGCCTTATGCTGCTGTTAACGGCTTGCAGCAGTATCAGCAAAAACGAATGTCTGTTAGGGGACTGGTACAGCCTTGGTGTGAATGATGGCAAAGCCGGTACTCTTGCCACTAAATTCCGCGATTACCAAAAAGATTGTGCTGAACATGGTGTTAAACCGGATTTTAAAGCCTATCAGCAGGGTCATAGTCAGGGTTTGGTGTTTTATTGTGATTTCCCCCATGGTGAAGCCCATGGCCGCAGTGGCGCACAATACAATACTGCCTGTACCGGTAAACTCGAAGCGGATTTTCGCCGGGGTTACCAGCAAGGTCAGCGCTGGCATCAGGCCAAATCTGCTGTTGATCAGCTGGCAGCAGCTATCAGTAATATAGAGCTGCGTATCGACCAGAGCCGTGATGAAATTTACCGCAACAATCAACACATTGCCGCTGAAAATGACCCGAATCGGCGCGCCGCTTTGTTATACAGAACCGACCGCTTGCGCGATGATTTAGAAAGATACAATGCCGAGCTTGGCCGGTTGCAGGTCCAGCTGTATCAGGCGCAACAGGCCTTTGCACCACTCAACCGCTGATACCCCAAGATGTTGTTGCAGACGCACAACAGCTGCAGCGCAGTTGTTGTGCGTCTGCACTGAGTCAGGGCTTCAGCTGGGTTATTGACTGCTTAATCCGTGATGTAAATCAGACTGCTGATAACGCAACCAGCCCCAGTGCTGCAACAACTGCCGTGCGTCCTGCTGCTCTGCTGCTGCCAATACCGGCAGTTTTTGCTGATAAAGCAAATGGCGTTTGCCGACGGCATCTGTCTGTTGTTTGCTGATATTGTTATCCCGAAAATCGTACAATAATCTGCTGTTATCTGTGCTGACAGCGGCAATTTGCAAAGGTGAACGAATTAATCCCACCACTTGCAGCAGCTGCGGTACCTGAGTTTGTTGTTGTTGCCCAAGCGCAGAGCGCAACATCAATTCGGCCATATGCACATGACCAAACACCGGCGGCAACTGCTGGTGCTGGTTGCTGACATAAAAAATCCGCGTTTGTGCATCATTCAACTGATGGCCATGCCCCAAAAAACCATCATCAAATAACGATTCACCGTGATCGGACGTCACCACCAGCACGGTATTTTCCATCACCTGATGTTGGCGCAACAGTTGTTGAATTTGGCCAAGCGCCAGATCGGCATTGGCCACTGCATTGGCATAACTTTGTTCCAGCAGCTTTTTATGCCGCAGTGAAATTTGGCTGCGGCTGATCAACACATCAGTCAGTAGTTTTTTGGTTGCATGATGGGCGTAAGGATAATGCGCCGCCTGCAGGTTAATATAAACAAACTGTGGTTGTTGCCAGTTCAGCTCGCTAAACCTGGTGGCGACCTGTTGCACCACTCTGTCTTCGCTTAAACGCAACGAGCCCAGCGTAGTCGCCGGATACACCCGGTCTGTAATGGCCGTTTTGGCATCAAAATAATAATGACCTGGCGCTTTCATGCCCACAGTGGCTGCCACATCGCCAAAATCTTCAGCCTGACCGGAAATAAAGTTTTGCTGATAACCCAAAGCCGTTAAAGCCGGAATAAGCCCAAGCTCCAGCGGCCTGCTGCTTAAGCTTCGGTTAAATAATGCTTTTAACGAGCTGGTGGTAAAACCTGTGTGACTATAAGCCTGCTGGCTAAAACTGCCTTGTCTGGCGATAGCCGACAACACCGGCATCACGGCTTTGCCATTCAGTTCAGCAAACAGCTGATCTGAGCGCACACTTTCCAGCACTACCAATACCAGATGTTTTGCTGTTATCTGCTGTGTTTTGGCTTGTTGCAGCAGCACAGGCAATGGATCGGCCAGTTGCGGTAACGCAGGTAAATCGCCAAATAAATCATCTTCATCCACACCGTTGCCCGGTATGTCCATGGCCCCAGGATAACGTTTGGCATCAAAGGGATATTGATCAACATGGGGCAAAAACCAGCCATAACCATCCCTGTCCCAATCTGTCACCGAGGTTGTTATGCGACTAAACAGCTGCTGGGAGATTTTTTTACCTAAACCGTCACGGTACAGCTCTTTGCCACCGACCCACTGCAATTGCAGCGGCATCAGCACCAAACAACAGCATAAAGTCAGCAGCCACCAGCCGCTGCGGTTGGGTACCAGCGTCAGGCGGTGAACTTCCAGCCTGCGATACACCAGTGCCCATAACAATAACAACAGCCCAAGCGGGGCCAGTAATAACAAGGCATGGTTCCAAATCTCAGCTGCTACCATCCGGATAGCCTGCCAGGCACTGCCGCCGCCAAGATTCGCCAGCACCTGCCAATCCATATTGCCGCCAAAATAAGACACCACTTCGTTGTTGACCAGCGCAGCGCCAAGCAGCAGTAAAAGCAATAACAACATAAACATCAGATGGCTACGCACACTGGCTTTGCCACGCCATAACAACAGATAAAGACTAAAGCTCAGCAACACCAGCGCGACATCCGCCAGCAAAGAACAAAAGGCAAAAACGACCCTTTCTGTTCCCAGGTCAAAAGTCAGAGGACGTAAAAAACCGGGGGCGGCAAATAAATTATATTGCCGGGCCAACAACAGCGTTTCAGTGACCCCAAGCGCCACCACCACCACCAATACCAGCCAGATAGAAATTTTATCGAGCTTTAAACGCTTCCAATGCCGCAAATTTATATACCCACTTCTTATTTATTTTATTTCAAAAACTTATCAAGTTAGTTTACCGGCTTTGATGGCCGGAAACTGCATGTTCGACAATGGAACCTGCCTTCAACGAAGCCAACTGACGCTGGTGAAAACGGCCAAACAACAAGGCAGCCAAAGCGCCGAGCAAAGCCAAAAACATATCCGACTGGGTGTCCCAGACATCACCCTGAGTGCCTAAAAATTCGTCTGCGCCCTGGCCTAAAGCCAAAGCAGCGCCCCATTCAATCAGCTCATAACTGGCACTGATGGCAAGCACCACACAAATAATCAGGAAATTCAGCATCTTTGCGGAGCTTACATAAGCACCCCGCCATAAAATTTCCCGCGCCGCTATGGCGGGCACCAAACCCTGAAAAAAATGGCCAATTTTGTCATAAGGGTTGCGGTCAAGCTCCAGCCACTGCTGCAGCATAAAACCCAAAGGCACCCTGGCATAGCTGTAAGCACCGCCAACAATCAGCACAATACAATGCAAAAAAATCAGCCCATACAATAAGTTGGTCAGTGGATAGTTGTTTTTGCTGTACCAGAGCAGCGGCAGCACTATCAGCACCGGCAAGACTTCCATCAGCCAGGTGATACGGTCAAAAGGTGAAATACCGGACCAGAGCAATAAAACAATCAGGATGCCAGTGCCAAGCCACTGCAATAACTTCTGCATATTTTGTTCAGGCTGCATATTTAAACCTCTGAATAGCTTTTACAAATTCTGTAAACCACTGTTAGAACACTGGTTTTTGATGAAAAAACTGCGCATATCAACGAAGCGGAACCTCAGTATGCTTATTTACAAATATTCAACCTGATGGCACATTGAGGCTGTTTTTTTATTTTTCTTGCCAGCAAAAAGGAGTTTTTATGCCGGAATTATTTGTACCTGTATTGTCTGTGATTGCCGTGTTGATTGTGGTCAGTAAAGCGGTGTTGATTGTGCCACAAAACATGGCCTTTATTGTGGAACGTTTAGGCAAATATAACGATACCAAAACAGCGGGTATGCAATTTATCATCCCTTTTATTGATCGTATTGCTTATAAGGTGTCGCTGAAAGAAAGTGCCATTGATATTCCAAGTCAGGCCGCCATTACCAAAGACAATATCAGTCTGACCATAGACGGTGTGCTTTATATCAAAGTCATGGAACCGTACAAAGCATCTTATGGTATTGATAATTATGAATATGCAGTGATTCAGCTGGCGCAAACCTCTATGCGCTCTGAGCTGGGTAAAATGGATCTGGATAAAACCTTTGAAGAACGCGACAACTTAAACGCCAAAATTATTGAAGCCATTAATCAGGCATCCGCCGCCTGGGGTGTGCAGGTAATGCGTTATGAAGTCAAAGACATCAACCCGCCTGCTTCTGTGCTGGATGCGATGGAAAAACAAATGCGCGCCGAACGGGAAAAACGCGCTGCCATTTTAGATTCAGAAGGTAAACGTCAGGCCGCCATTAACCTGGCTGAAGGTGAAAAACAGGCCACAGTGCTGGCCGCTGAAGCCGACAAAGCAGAGCAGGTACTAAAAGCCGAAGGCGAAGCGCTGTCGATAGAGCTGGTGGCAGCAGCACGCGCCAAAGCACTGACCATGATAGGTGAAGCAGCAGCAACCACTCAGGGTCAGGCTGCGGTACAACTGGATTTGGCCACTGAAGCCATAGCCGCCAAAAAAGCCATTGCCAAGGCATCAACTGTGGTGCTGATGGACAATGATAAATCGGCCGCTGGCAACACTGTTGCCGAAGCTTTGAGTGTGGTGGCCGCCATGCAAAAATCCGGCGCGCTCAGTTAAGGAGTCTTTATGGACTTGTCTATCACCACCTGGTTTATTCTGCTTGGCATTGTTTGTGTGATGTTATTGCCTTTTGCAGTGCCAGGCGTGCTCGAAGCGTTGCTGTCGCTGGGCATTGCCAGCTTTTTGGCCGCGGCATTGTTGGCGCTTGGTGTGTTGCCGGATGCCTGGCCTGCCATGTTGTCAGCCCTTGCCATCAGTACTTTGCTGTTGGCACTGCTACTGTGGAAACCTCTGCGTAAACTGCAACATGGCAAACAAAAACAGCAGGAAAAAAACGATATTTCAGATTTTGTCGGCACCCGCCTAACCCTTACCGAAGCCGCCAGTAAAACCAGCAGCTCGACAGTGCAGTTTAGTGGCGTCAGCTGGCAGCTGAAGCTGGCGCCGGATTGCCCGGTGGACTTTATAGCAGCCGGCACTGAAGTGCAGATCAGCAGCGCTACTGTGGGTGTATTGCTGGTGACAGTGCCTGGCCAATAACAACTGTCGGCCAGAAAGTATAAAAAACGCTGCAATTGCAGCGTTTTTTTATCAACAGGCAGCAGCGTCAACCGGCAATGCCGTGGCTGTTGATGAGCAACCGGTTCAGTCAGACCAGCTTTGTAATTGTCTTTCAGAGCTAAAATGTTGTGGTTTGCCACTGATGGGGTCGATAAAACTTAAAGTTTTTGCCAACAACTGTAACGGCTGACTAAACTCCAGCGCCTCTTTTGGCTGCAACTCCGGGTAATATTTGTCATAAAGCAGTGGTAACCCAAGCCCCAGCATATGCACCCGCAACTGATGGGTTTTACCGGTGAAAGGTTGCAGCTCAAACAAACCAAGGCCTTGTTTTACTTCTAATAAACGAATATTGGAGCGGGCATTGACCTCCCCTTCTACCTGCTGCATTAAAAATTTCGGGTTGGATTTTTCCAGCCTGTTCTGCACTTGCCACTTTTGCCCAACCGAAAATTGCTGGCCTGCTGGCAAAGCAGCCACCGCCTGATAACTTTTTTGAATTTGCCCGCTGGCAAACAGCTGATAATAAGCGGCTCTGCTGTTTGGTTGTTTACTGAATAACACTAAACCTGCGGTTTCGCGGTCCAGCCGGTGCACTGCCACTAAATCGTCCAGCTGGTATTGTTGTTTTAACCGCATCAGCAGACATTCGTTGACATAATCGCCGCCTGGCGTCACTGGCAAAAAATGCGGTTTGCAGGCAATCAGAATATGCTCGTCCTGATACACCAACTGTTCAGTAAAAGGAATTTTAGGCTCTGCCACAACTTCACGGTAATAACACAAACGCCGGCTGGGGCTAAAAGGCGTTGTGGCTGTCACCATTTCCCCGCCAAACCAGTGAATTTTGCCATCGGCAAAACGCGCTTGCCAGATTTCGGGCGCAATACGCGGAAACTGCCGGCACAAAAACTCCAGCAGATTGGCACAACCCGGATTCACCGGCGGTAAGGTAATTTCTGAAGCCTGATGGGCAATACTCATAGCCATATGTTTATGGTTGAAACAAAACAATATGCTAACACAATCGCTGCTTTGGCCGTGATAGCGCCGGTTCTGTTGCTTGTGGCTGCTTGCAGGTAAGCAAATATAGTGACAAAGCACAATGTAACCAAATTAAGTTACATCTCAAGATGTAAGCGATATTGATTACATTACCGCCCTTTGCTATTGTTAAAATCCCAACAACGGAGGTTCAGATGACACTTTTTGCAGTGATCACCGGAGATCTGGTGAAGTCTTCCAGTTACCAGAGCACGGATTATGAGCGGCTGTTGTATTTGCTTGATCAAAGCCTGCGTTTACTCAGTCCACCCCACTATTACAACATCTACCGTGGTGATGCTTTTCAGCTGCTGCTGACTGAACCTGAACAGGCCGTTCGCGCCGCGTTATTGCTGCGACTTAACTTAATAGCCGAAGCTTCTGATGCCAGACTTTGTATCGCCATAGGCCCTGCCGATAATTTACGCGCCGATATTAAAACAGCCACAGGGCCGGTATTTACCTTGTCGGGCACCGGGCTTGATCAGCTGGCGCAGCAACGCTGGAGTTTGTATTGTGCCGATGCCAGCCAGCCGCTGGATTTATTATTACGTTTTGCTGACAAACTCCTGCTGCAGCTGACGGCCAGGCAGGCGCAGGTACTGCTTTTGTATCTGCTGGCAACTGATCAGTCCCATCAGGCATTGGCCATTGAGCTAAACACCTCCAGAGCCAATGTTACTGCACTGCTGAATCAGGCCAACTACGGGCTCTTCAACGACTTTTTACAACATTGCCAAAACTGGATCCACCATTATGTTCAATGATGAATTGATGCTGCTGACTGCCCTGTTGGGCGCCCATTTGCTGGCAGATTTTTATCTGCAACCCACAAGCTGGATAGCAGACCGCAAACGTCATCTGCGATCTGTCGCTTTATTGGCACACAGCCTGGTGCATAGCAGCTGTTATTTATTGCTGCTGCTTTGCTGGAATCAAAGTTATGGCTGGGGCTGGCATTGGGGACCGGCACTACTGGCAACGCTGGCGCTTGGTGGCAGTCACTATCTGATTGATTTGGCTAAATCTTATGCCAAAAACAACAGCAAAGTGTTTTTATTGGATCAGCTACTGCATCTGATTATGATCTTGTTGGTCTGGGGTTATTATTGCGACGGTTTTATTATTCTGGAAAACTTCTGGCCTGCACTCAACAAAACTGAACATCTGGCCGTGCTGCTGGCTTATCTGTGGGTGTTAAAACCCTGCTCAGTGCTCATCCAGCTGTTGCTGCAAAGCTGGCACAGCGCGTTACCGGCAAAGGAGGCACCGCAAACTTTAGCGGCTGCCGGCCATCATATTGGTATGCTGGAGCGCTTATTAATTCTGACTTTTGTGCTGTTGGAAGAATATGCCGGTATTGGTTTTTTACTGGCCGCTAAGTCGGTCTTCCGTTTTGGTGATTTAACCCGCGCCCATGAAACCAAACTGACCGAATATGTGCTGCTGGGCACTTTGTTAAGTGTCACTTTTAGCTTTTTACCGGCGCTGTTATTAAAGTTACTGTTTTAGCTGCCAAAAAACCATCACCAGCAGCAGTGATGGTCCCCGATAATCAGCACAACAGCGCCGTCACAGCATCAATACAATCAGCACAGCAACCAGCAGGATCAAACTGGTTGCCAGCAATAACTTACGGCGCAACAGCACACTGCCAAGTGTCATCACCAAAGCGCCTTTCACCAGGGTATTACTCAGCGCCGCTAATAATAAGGCAGTAGCAGCCAGACTTAACTGATTGTTTTGTCTTGCAAGCTCAGTCATTGACAAGGTAATGGCATCCACATCTGTCATGCCGGCAATAGCAGCCAGCAGATACAAACCACCGTCCGGTGCATAATGTTCCGTCAGTTTCACCGCCAGCAACACCAGTGCAAACAACAATGCAAATTTGCTGGCGGCCCATAAACTAAAAGGATTGGTTAAATTATCCTGAGGTTGTTTCATCTGCCTTTTGGCACTGCCGCGCCAATAAAAAAAGCCGGCAAGGGCAGCGGTAAATAACGCCATCAGACTAAAAGGTAACCAAATTTGGCTTAATAATGGCAAATACACCAGCGCCACCATCACCATCACCCGCACAAACATCACCAGCCAGGCCAGCAAAATACCACTGGCCAGTTTATCAGCGGCATCCTCATCAGGCTCTGCTTTGCTCTGGCGCGCCATACTGATACTGACAGCTGTTGAAGACACCAGTCCACCGGCCAGACCCGCAACCGCAATGCCTCTGGCTGCGCCCAACATGCGCACCGCGATATAACCCAATAACGACAACGCCGAAATAAAAATAACCAACAACCAGAGTTTATAAGGATTCAGCGCCAGCCAGGGATCAACCGCCTGATCCGGCAATAACGGCAACACAATAAAAGTGGCCAATAACAACTTGGTACCGGCATATAAGTCGGTGGTATCAAGTTTACTAACCAGGCCATGCAGCGGCTGCTTAAAAGTCAGGATGGCAGAAGTGAGAATAGCCAACGCCACCGCAAGTTCAGCATAACCAAACATCACGGCACCACCGAGCAAACAGACGGTAATAGCGCTGATTTCAGTGGTGAGACCAAGTGCAACAGCTTGCGGCCGGTTTTCCAACACATAAGCAGTCACCACCACCAGCGCCAGTGCCAGCACAGCGCTTATAAATAACCAGGGGCTTTGCAGATGAATGGACAACCAGGCGCTGACAGCCCCTACCTGAGCTATCAGAATAAAAGTGCGTAAACCACCAAAGGTGCCGGGATGCTCCATGGTTTTATGTTTTTCGCGTTCAATACCCACCAAAGCGCCTATCGACAGTGCCAACAAAAAATTACGCACTGTAACCACATCAAATTCTGCCATGCCAAGTCTCTGAATTTATTCAGCCATATCGTGATGATGGCCGATTTTTATAAAAGCCAGCAAGGGCAGAAGCTGATCTGACGCAGCTTTTTGTTGTTTTATTGCACCGGCGCCCTGGCCTGACCTTCGTCGGCCAGCACCACCTGGTTACGGCCCTGATGTTTGGCACGGTATAAAGCTTCGTCAGCCAGCTGGATCAATAACTCCGGCTGTTGTTGTGCCATAGGCATTAACACCGCAATGCCAATACTGACGGTGACATGCCCAAGTGGCGAACCCTGATGTGGAATATGTAAAGAAGCAAAAGCAACCCGCATCAGTTCGGCTTGTTGTTTCAGATATTGCACTTCGGCTTGTGGCACCACCAGCGCAAATTCTTCGCCGCCATAACGGGCCGCTAAGTCAGTGGCCCGGCGCGCCCCCAGCTTCAGCAATTGGCCTATCTGGCGTAAACATTCGTCACCCTGCAAATGACCGTATTGGTCGTTGTAATTTTTAAACCAGTCAACATCCAGCATCATCAAACCCACTTTCTGACCCAGCCGGCTGGCTCTTTGCCATTCCGCCGCCAGATAACTGTCAAAACGTCTTCTGTTGGCAAGACCGGTCAGGGCGTCTGTCACACTCAACAGTTCAAGTTGACGGTTGGCTTCCGACAGCTGCCGGGTGCGTTCTTCCACCCTTTGTTCTAACAATCTTTTGCTACTTAATAGTTCCGCAGCCCAAATTTTCCGTAGTCGGCGTTGTTCAGCAAGTAATGCCTGGATCACTAAAATTACTGCAGCCAAAAAGCCACAAAACAACTGCATCGCGGTGTCAGTTTCAGTCTGACTGGCTGAAATAAAAGGCCCATAACCGGCGGTGGTGCCCACCCATACCAGCAAAAATGTCATGGCCTGAAACAAAAACACCACACAAGGGCTGGCGGTTAAAGTGACAAACAGCAGCGGGATCAACAATAAAGCAGGTTGTAAAAAAGCTGGCGGAAGCCAGATTTGACCCGGGCCAAACAGAAAAAATGCCGCAACAGACAAACATAACAAGGCCAGCAGTTTTAATCTGGCTTGTCGCATACTGCGCCGCCAACCCGGCTGCAGCTGCTGGCACATCAATAAAGGCGTCACTACCAGGGCGCCAACCATATTACTGACACTCCAGTTCACCATACCGCTGAGGTAACCCGGAGTCCAGGGCCAGCCAATCAGCCAATAACTGCCGACACCAAACACAGCAGCCACCACACCACAAAGCACTGTGGCAGGTAAAAAACGTTTTAATAACCATTGTAAATCGGCAAAAGACTGTGCCATAGAACTGGTTTTGCGGCAGATCAAATAAGTCACCACAGCGCCAAGTGTGTTGCCGGTGGCAGTTGCAGCAGTCACAAAAAGGATTTGCCAGGACCAGAGGGATTCATTAAGCCAGGAAAAATAAGCCAGCACCACCAGCACAGAGGCGATAAACACCAGCCAGGCCATACGGTAACCGAACAATAATAAAGCAGCAACAGCAACACCAGCGGAAGGCCAGACACTGACGGTCTGGAACAGATACATGGTTATAAAAGCAAAAAACAAATACCAAAAACCAAACCAAAGCCATACCCAACGCGTTTTGGCAGTTTTATGCTGCCCTGTCATCATAGGTATTGTTTTCGGTCGCGATACTGCTGGCTCTGTCAACGCAACGATCCTGGTTCTGTTTCAGACGCAATCTCTTAAGCATCGCCAATTTCACAACCATGTCAACTAAATATACTAAATGACATGACCTTTTTGCGCTTCGCCAGAAGACAGACCAACACCGGCTGTTGTTTTCTGCATACAAGCCGCCAAACACCACAGCAACAACAGTATTTAAAAGCCTGTCAAATCAGGTTATTGTGGCGCAGATACCAGGTGCTTATACAGCACTTTTACAAAATGCTTATCTTTTTACAGCAAAGGATTGTGTATGAACAAAAGCGCGCCCTTAAGCATCACTTTAATACTGACTGCAATGTTACTGTCTGGTTGTGGTGGGGGTGGTGATAAAGCAGCTCAAACCAGTGCCACAAACCCGCCACCACAGCAGCCAAACGTGTTACCCCTGCCCGATAACAGTCAACAAAGTCATTATCAGATTCTGCTTTTTGGCAACAGCCATCTACGCAGTCACGATTTCCCTCAACTACTGCAAAAGCTGATAAAAACCGGTAAAAAAGCCAGTCAGGTGACTGTGGTACAGGCTCCGGGCGGCAGCTTTCTTGACGAGCGTTATTACCAGAGTCAGAGTCGTGATTTACTCAGTCAAGGCACCTGGTCCCATCTGATATTACAAGGACAAAAATATTCGGTGTCCGGTGGCAGCAATTACCCTACTCAGCTCACCAGCGCCTGGGTTGAACTGGCCAAAGCACAACAAACCACGCCTGTGCTTTATCCTGAACATGCACAAATTGGTGACTTTTACGAAGGCAACCACATCTACAATATACTGCGTCAGGTACAGCAACAGAATCCGGCTTGTCTGGCACCTATTCCTCATGCCTGGCAACAACTGCTAACGCGCAACACCGATCTCAGGCTGCATGATGCGGATGGTAATCATGCCAATCTGCAAGGTGTTTTGTTAAGTGCCCTGGTGTTATATGAAGTGATCACCAATTCACCGGCCGATCAACTGCCTGATTTGGCCGATATTGACGTACCGGCCCAGGTGCAGCAGCAACTAAGACAACAAGCTTCAGCCACTTTGCAACAATACCCCGCCTGCCCCAAATAACGGCCACAACAAGCGGCTGTCAGAACAGCAGATATAACCAGATCATACTCAACAGGCTGATGTCACCATAACTACGCCGCTGTTACTGCGGCCTTGTTACTTTTACGCCCACTTTTTGCCAGCCAGTAAATCACTGTACTGGTCGGAGCAACAAAAGCCGTTTATGCATTATTTTGCCGCAAATGGCGGAAACACAGCTTAATCAGCAGTTAACCACATGATTTAATAAATATTATTCAAAATAATCAACCGCAGTCTGCCCGGCAGCCCAGCCGTTTTTCAGCACAAAATTGCCACATCTACCTGACAAAAGCGGCTACCCCCAGCCATCAACCCTTTACAACTGGCGTTTTTTTAATCTAGGATGGTGACCACCTTAAATGGTATACAATATATTTAATACAATATAATAAGGACGAAAAGTGAAACACAGTCGCAATATCAACAACTTACGCTTGTCATTATTGGCAAGCGCCTTAGCTTTTGCCTTGCATTCAGTGCCGGCTCAAGCCCAGGACAACACCAGCGGTTTATTAAGAGGTGTGGTGAGCACCGCATCAGGCCAGCAACTGGCACAGGCAACAGTCACTGTTAAACATCTGGAGCAGGGTTTTACCCGCTCGGTACAAACCAATGCCAAAGGTGAATATGTGCTGCGTGGTTTGCCCATAGGCCGTTATCAGGTGCTTGTCAGTGAAAACGGTCAGCAACCTGTTGCCATGGAGCAAATTAATATCAGCCTGGGCCAGAGCCTGACCTATGCCCCGGTGCTGCGACAAGCTGGTGCTGATGTTGAACGTATTGCGGTGTCAGGCGCTGTGATGCGCCAGATTGATACCAACGACTCTACCGCTGGCCTGACTATTGACGCCGACACTTTAGATTTAATGCCGGTCAACACAGGTTTTGAAAATATTGCGTTATTAACCCCTGGTGTTGCTCGTAGCGCCCAGTTTGACGCTTCCAGCTTTGGTGGTGCTTCGTCAGCAGAAAACGGTTATTTTTTGAACGGCATGAATATCAGCGCCCTTCGCACCGGTATTGGTTCTATTAACCTGCCGTGGGAAGCCATAGCCCAAACCCAGGTAAAAACCGGTGGTATTTCCGCTGAATACGACCGTTTTATCGGTGGTGTAGTGAACGCAGTGTCCCGCTCCGGTACCAATGATTTTGCTTATGGCGCCGAGCTGCGTTATGACCCGTCAAGCATGTACAGCGCGCATAACACTGTGTACAAGCCCAATGGCGCTATGTCTATCAACAACTTCGACAAATCAGACCAATTCCAGGAAGCCAACGTTTGGGTCAGTGGTCCTTTGTTAGAAGACAAAATGTTTTTCTATGCGCTGTTTAACCCACGTGAATCTAATAACGAATATGCCAACTCGGCCGGCACTTTATTTACCGACTACACCAAAGATGAAAACCGCTGGTTTGTAAACCTGGACTGGTATCTGACGGACGACCACAGCATTACAGTCACAGCCCTTGATAACAGCGCTGACGAAACTTACAACGAGTTTGGCTGGAAAACAGACACCGGCATTGGCAATAAAACAGGCACAACGGCCCGCACTTCGGGTGGCAATATGTATTCAGCCCGTTATCAGGGTTTCCTGACCGACGAGTTATCTGTTGCCGCCACCATAGGCCGGGTAGAAGACAGCCGTGCTACAGTGCCAACCAATGCGCTGCCAGGCATTTGGGATCACGTGAATCTGAATGGCGAAAGATACGGTGACTGGAGTACCAGCAACCTGATCAGCGAAGAATATCAACGTGACCAACTGCGGGTTGACGTGACTTATCAGCTGGATAACCACACTTTACAAATGGGTATCGACAGTGAAGAACTGAGTGTGGATTACCTTGAGTTCCAAAACGGTGTTGGCAATGCCCGTGGTTGGTGGGATTACCGCACCTATTCGGCCATACCGCGTATTGGTTTACCTGGTGGCACTTATATCCGGCAACGCCAACGCGACACCGGCGGTGAAACTGAAGTAAATTCTAAAGCTTTATACCTGCAGGACAGCTGGCAAATTACCGATGGCCTGACGTTAAATGCCGGCCTGCGTTACAGCAACTTTGAAAATACCGCCACCACTGGCCAAACTTACGCCAAGCTGGAAAATCAGCTGGCACCAAGGTTACAGCTGATTTGGGACCCGGTGGGCGATGGTGAGCAGAAAATTTTTGCCACAGCTGGCCGTTATTTCCAGCCGATAGCAGCCAATATGAACATCAAGCAGGCCAGCGGCCAAAAAGACGTGCATTATTATTTTCAGCCGGGTGCATTAAACGCCGACGGTTCGCTCAAACTCAAAGCCGACGGTTCACCTGAACTGGGTGCTCTGGTTGCCACCAACCTGGTACAAAGTGGTGAAGTGGATGTTGAGCGTATTGCCTCCGACAACCTTGGCCCAATGTATTCTGATGAATGGACTTTAGGCTACGAGCAACAACTGCACGACCGCCTTAAAGGTGGCGTCCGTTTTGTGTATCGTGACTTAAAACAATCCATTGAAGATTCGGATTTAGGCCCTGTTGTCGCGCAGTGGTTAAAACAAAATAACGTGCAGAACAAAGCCAACGAAAGTTATTTTTATACTCTGATTAACCCTGGCAAAGATGTGACCTTCTTTTATGACTTTGATAAAGACGGTACTAAAGAGCGGGTGCAACTGAGCGCTGACGATCTGCAGCTGCCAATACCAAAACGTCGTTATCTGGCATGGGAATTTACCCTCGAAGGCCGCCCGACTGATGAGCTGACGGTATTTGCTTCTTATGTCTGGTCACACAGCTGGGGCATGACCGAAGGTTTGGTGCGTACCGACAATGGTCAGGCCGATCCGGGCTGGACCACCTCTTACGACTATGCCGACTTAATGGACCATGCTGCCGGTAACCTGCCAAACGACCGTCGTCATTCGCTGAAATTCAGTGGTGTGTATCAGCTCAGCGACGACTGGAGCATGGGTTTAGTGGCGCGCGCTACTTCAGGCCAACCACGTAACAAGTTCAGTATTCACCCAACAGGGGTAGACACCTGTGAAAGTGGTTTATGGGCCGATTGGTGTGCCAGCCAATGGTATGATCAGGCATCATTTTATGACTGGGACGGCACGCCGGCACCAAGGGGCAGCGCAGGTCGCCTTGACTGGTTGTATGAGCTCGACCTTTCTGTAACTTATGCCACCACCATCAAAGGCGGCGATTTAACAGTAAAAGGCACTGTCTACAACCTGTTTAACTTCGACACACCAATTACCGTGAACGAAGTGGCGCAGGTTACCAATACAGATGGCAGCTTTGCCGCCAACCCGGATTGGAATACTGCCACCGAGCTGCAAACCAACCGCACCGCTTCTTTGGTTGTGCGTTATGCGTTCTAAGCTGTGGTTGGTTGAAGCCGGTGCTAAAACCCGGTCTGAGCCGCCTTGTTGTAAAAGGCTGCTCAACCTGGTTTATCAAACCAGCTTTCGCTGAACAGTCGAACAGTGACTAAACCGGCAGCAACAAACTTCAGAGCTAAGTTGCTGCCAATAAAGCGCAAAATAAACCGGTAACAGGCAAAGCCACGGAAAGCACCGCCTGTTAGCGGTTTTTTGTTTTTTTTCTTCGGACATTTTAAGCCTTAGAAGAATGTGGCCGGACGGATATGCACCTCAAATTCAAACAAAAACCTCAAGGCTTGGCTTCTGTGCATAAAAGCTGCAAAAAATATTGTATGATGCCGCGCTAAAATTTATCTCCAACCTTTATTAAAACGGGCGCTGAGTTATTGCATGTGGCTGAATCAACAACAAATAACTGACGACGCTATTCGCGCTTACCGCAAGTTTTTACGCAGTGCAGCACCAAGCTATCTGGTGATTGATGATTTATTTCGAAGCGACAAGCTGGATGAAGTCACTCAGGTTTTACAACTAGAGCAGCAGTGGCAAACGCAAAAACACAGTTATGCGGCTTTATATGTCAGTGACAGCACCTGGCAAAAAACACCGCAGGCAAAACGTTTTGTGCAACGGGATTTATGGTTAAGGCCTGATGCTGCCAACATCACTAATGCCTCTGGCAATAGCGCAGATGCTCTTTCCAATAGCGCAGCAGAATTTTTGACGTTTTTGCGTAGTGAAGAATTTATGCTGTTGTTATCACGTATATTCCGGGTAACTCTCACCGACAAAAACGTGGCAAAACCTGAAGTAAATACCAACTATTTTCGCCTGGGGCCCAAGGATTTTGTCAATCAACACGCCGACGACTCGCCAGGGCGCGAGGTGTGTATGTTGCTGTATCTCAACAAAAACTGGCAGCCGCACATGGGTGGTGAGCTGGTGTTTATGGGCCAAAACAACCAACCAGTGGTGATACCCCCACTCTACAACCGCTGTGTGTTATTCGACCCCTCGTCAGAAGGGGCCGAGCACTGGGTAAAAGCTGTGACTACTGACGCTGGCAACAACGGCAGCGGCGGCGATACCAGCCCATACCGCTATAACATCACCAGCTGGTATTGGTCGGAGTGAGTGGTTGCCGTTTTTAACCGGTAGTTGCTGGGTGACTATGCCTTTTGATGTGCTGGTTAATTCTGATGAAATGAATTTTTAATATTTTAAATTGACAGCTTATTGTTTGAAGCTGCAACCAAAAGCAAAGGCTTTAACAAGAACTATTGTTTTAAACCACCACCGGCAACTACTGCGTTCGCCCGTTCGCGCCTCCCGCGCTCACTCTTGAATGCTCACTCCGCAGCTCCCGGCGTTGGTTTTGCTATTGACGCTGGAAACCCGCAACTTTTTGCTGACTGACACCTGTCGAGCAACCACAACAAACAAAGGCCTGAACAATAGCGATCTGTGCTAAACCACCACCGGCAACTACTGCGTTCGCCCGTTCGCGCCTACTGCGCTCACTCTTGAATGCTCACTCCGCAGCTCCCGGTGTTGGTTTTGCTATTGGGGCCACAACGCGGGTTGATATGAAATTGCGGATTTTGTTTACGTGATTTCTGCTTTGAGCGAATTGCGGAATTAACGCCCCACTAAGGGGCAAATAATTGTTGGCTAAAATAAGCGACGAAGGAGCGAAAGCCAACGGTTATTTGTCCCACTTGAGTGGCTTGTTATGTTGTAATTACAGACATCCCTCAATGTAACTCACTGCTGGATAACGGCCTAACCTATATGAAGTTACAATATCATTTTCTGTTTCAAATATAATTCCGTAACCATTGGAAAGATGTATTTCCAGGTATTCACCCGTTTGAAAATTATATGGATGAGGTGAAATTTTTACATTTTTATATATTGTCATAATTTCATTTTTTGACGAGCCAATAGTTATACCGTCCTTTGTTGTGACTGTATTTGAAAATACATCTATTCTGACCACTGAATTTGACTCAATCATAAAGTGAGGAAGGTTTTCATCTTTCGATGGAGACAGGTAATAACAACTCACATCCTCACTATTAATCCTTCCCGATTCATATTCTTTAAGAGCCTTGCTCGCTTGGTTTGCGGACATTCCTATTTTTATATCTTTGAAAGCTGATTCCGTCAAAGATTCAGCTTGAGTAGTAAAACAAATCAAAATAGCTAATGTTAGAAATATACGCATGACTATCCTTACAACATAACAATCCGTTTTCAAAGGCAGTCCGCCCGCAAGTCGAACATTTTTTGCCTTCTTTCCTGATTTTTACTCATACCAAACTAACTCTGATGTACCTCTATTTCAACAGGTTTTTCTGTAATGAGTAGATTTGAATCCAACAAAGTTTATGCAGGCTGTACGCTAGTTGTTCTTGAATTTATTCAAGCTGGTTATATGGAAATTTAACCAGTGGTTTGGGCTAATAAAGGGAGTGATGAATAGGCATTTACCACAATGCCGAATTTCCGCTTCTGGCACAAACCAGAAAACCAAATCCCCAAGCCAGCGCTTTTCTCCCCCGTTTAGCCGAGCCGATAAAAATTGAAAGTTTGAGGTTTTAAGACGCCAACTGTTTGAAGCGAGCGACGCTAGCGCTCGCTGAGTTTTGGCGGCGCCTCAAACTTTTGATTTTTAGCGGGCTTTCGAAGGCTCACCGGGGTGATTTCTTTGGCTACTTTCTTTGTCAGCAAAGAAAGTAGCTCGCCCTTGCGGCGAAACCGCTTTTAACACGCCATGCCGCAGGCATCAACCATTCGCACCAGCGGTGCCCACAAAGTGTTACCTATGTATTTGAACTGATATGTTACTTATGAGGTTGAACACCTCAATGTAATTTCATCGAAACGACTAATTTACAGCAATACCAAAATCCAAACCTGCCAGAGTGAAAACCGACATCAGTACCTTAGCTGCAAGCTAAGCATAAAGCACTTCCATGCCTGTACAGGCAATAAAAAAGGCGTACCGCCTAAGCCAGTACGCCTTGCAAATGCCAACCCAAACTAAGAGCCGGACTGCTTCGCTATCAATCGAAGCGCTTTAGCAATCGATGGTGAATTAACCCGCCGAAACCGGTTGTGCTTTCACCGCTGAAACCCAGTTATTTACCCGTTTTTCCAGCACGTCCAGTGGCAGCGCGCCGCCGCCTAATACTGTGTCGTGGAAAGCGCGGATATCAAACTTGTCGCCAAGTTCGGTTTTGGCTTTTTCGCGCAGTTCCAGAATTTTTAACATGCCAATTTTGTAGGCTGTTGCCTGACCTGGCCACACAATATAACGGCGCACTTCAGACACTACAGCGCCTTCGGCGACCGGGGTTTTGGCTTTAAAATAATCAATGGCTTCCTGTTCAGTCCAGCCTTTGGAGTGCAGGCCGGTGTCGACCACTAACCGCACCGCACGCCACATTTCGGTAATTAAGCGGCCAAAGTCGGAATAATCGTCTTTATATGCGCCCATTTCTTTGGCCAGCAGCTCAGTGTAAAGCGCCCAGCCTTCAGAATAAGCGGTAAAACCGGCCTGAGTGCGGAAGGTTGGTACCGACTTTAACTCTTGTGCTATTGAAATTTGCATATGGTGGCCAGGGTTGCCTTCGTGGTAGGCAATGGCTTCCATTTCATTTTTTGGCATGGCTTTCATATCGGACAAATGCGCGTAATAAATACCCGGGCGTGAACCGTCTGGTGTGCCAGGGTAATAATGTTGTGCTGCGCCCGGCTGTTCGCGGAAAGCTTCCACCCTTTTAACAACTAAAGGCGCTTTTGGCAGAATGCCAAAATACTCAGGCAGTTTTTTATTAATGTAATCTAAATAAGCTTCTGAATCTTTTAAATAACCATTGCGGCCTTCATCCGTGTCCGGGTAGAAAAAACGCGCGTCGGTTTTAATAAATTTAAAAAACTCAGACAACTCGCCTTTAAAACCTACTTTGTCTTTAATGGCGATCATCTCGGCAGTTAAACGTTCTACTTCATTTAAACCAATCTGGTGAATTTGCTCAGCTGTTAAGGCTGTGGTGGTCGATTGTTTTAAACGCAGATTGTAATAAGCCACACCGTCTGGCAGTTTGGCCACACCCGTGGCAATTTTGTCGGCTTTATCCAGTTCACTGGTTAAAAAGCCTAACAACGACTGATAAGCCGGCTGGAACTGACTGGTTAAAGCGGTTTTAGCATCGGCCAATAACTGCTGCGCTGCTTTGTCGTCCAGCTTGTCGGCTTTCACCAGTGCATCTACTTTGGTTTTAACATCAGCCCACAAAGGCGCGTCTTTGTCAGACTCGGCAAAAGGGGCGCCAGCCAGCAGATTATTTACCTGCTCTATTACACCTTCATAAGCAAAACGGGGTGGCCGTACACCGGCAGCAGCGGCTTTTTCAGCGCGTTGTTGTAAATCAGCAATGGCTTTGGCAACACCACCGATACGTTTGATATAAGCTTCCAGGTCTTTTACTTCGTCAACTTTATGGAAGTTCATCAACAGCTGCGGCAGCAGCGCATGTACACCCTGCATCTGGTTAAATACATAACGGTTGCCACGGAATTTCACCGCTTCAGCTTCTTGTTCGTACTGGTAAATCCATAAATCGTATGAAGTTTTGGCTTCTGGCTCTAACTTCTCATAATCAAACTGGGCTTTGAGTTCAGCAACAGATGCCGCCAGCCAGGCCATTTGTTTGTCTTCGGCTTCTTCGGTCATTTCATCAATCTGGTCGTTTTTGTCTTTACGACCAAGGAAAGTCAGCTGCAACGGGCTCATTTGCAGTTGTTCTTCGTATTTGGTTTCAAACCATTTATTTAAACGTTCAGACTCAGATTGTTGCACTGTATCTGTGGTAGATGCTGCTGTGGCAACAGCGTTGTCTGCTTTGGCAGGGGCCTGAGCTGTTTGTTCAGGAGCCGGATTACAACCTGCCAATAAGGCAGCAATACTCAGAGCTAATAAAGATTGGCGCACTTTAGTTATCCTTTTGCGTGGTTACTGGTTCAAAACTTCAATAAAAAATAACGGCCAACTGCCGCCTTCAATCAGAAAAAAGCTGCACTGTCAGAAATGACAGTTGCCCCAGCATAACTGCTTCAGGCGCCAAGGTCTAAAACTGATTTGTAAGCTAAACTTTCAAGCGCCAACAGTGTCAGGAAATACCACAATAAAATATAAAAAAAACCGCCAGCAGGCGGTTTTTTAGCAAATACAGCGTTATTTTTTAATATCCATCAATCACTTCGCTCCATAACGACATGGAGCTGACGCTGGCATTGCCACTGGCGCTAGGGCCACTTTGCAGCTGCCACATTTCTTTGGCTTTGCCGCTATCGTCCAGCATGTCGCGGGCTTTGGTCAGGGCGTCTAAATCGTATTGGAAGGTAGCGTTACCACCCCCGTTAATATCAAACACAAAAGTGGCTTCAGCTTCACCAAAACTCCATTCACCTGTCACAGCATCTTTTTTCGGGTTGGCAAACACAATAGAACCTTTTAAGTCTCTGTTACCACCACCGTTCATCTGGAAGCTTTGACCACGAACTACCACTAAACCTTCAAAATCCAACAAGTTACCGCTGATCGTCAGGTTACCGTCAATCACCAGAATACCGGCACCAGTTGCCTGGCCTTTAAATTCGATATTGCCGGAAACATAAGTGATACGCTCTTCACCCACTTTACCCATGTTGTTTGGCGCTACACCACGTTCAGCCAGCGGCATGGCGTAATATTGGGTTTTAATAGACTCAATAAAATCGTTCATTTTTTCCGGGTCGCCAAAAGGGTCGTCAAAATCAACCACTTTGATCCCCCCCTGGTAATTGTCCATCCGGTCTTTGGCTTCAATATCGTCAACAATTTTTTCGAAGTTACTTTCGGTATTGGTCGCCAATGCCGGACCGATAATTTTACCTGCACTGTCTTTTTCACCAATAACCTGAAATTTGTTACTGTTGGCGGTATCAAAAATTTTAATACCACCAATGATGTTCATCGCACCCAGATTACCCGACGCTTTCTTCGGCTGATAATAAGCCTGCACTTTACGTTCTATCCCGGTGGAGGTCACATTACCAACACTAACCACCCGCACATAACCTGGTTTGCTGACAAAATCGATGGTTTCAATTTGCCATTCCACATTGTTACCCAGGCCATGTTCGGCTGCTTTCAGTGCTTCAAGCACTGCATCAGGGTCGCCCCACAAACCGGCATTGTCTTCGTTATCAAAAAAAGCTTTTACTTCTATCAGGCCACTTTCGGCGGCAATAAAAGCTTCAGACACTTGTTTTTGATTGGAAGAAATCCGTTCGTTCATTTGCATCGAACTGATACCGGCCACACTGATTAAGGTTGCAACCATTAACAGTAACAGTGAGATGATCAACACTGAGCCTTTCTGACCATACTTCATATTCACGCCCCCGCAGCTGGCTGAAATTTACTTTGCAATACCGCATTTCGCAGCGCAGAGCGAAACGAAATACGATGCTGACGATCCTCATTACCACGGCTGGTTGTCAGCTCAACTGTGGTTTCAATTTGCACTGCGCTGCCACAAACTACAACAGCCCCCAGCGGGTCTAAACAAGCGACCGTAAAAATGTCAACGTTTTCGGCCACTATGGAAGCCGGATCGGCATTTAACTGACGGGTCAGTTCGCCGTTATTATTACGCTGGTACACTATGGCACCGGCAGCTGTTGTCAGCGTCAGCACAGCGCCATTATTGGCAGTTGCTACAACGGTGGCACCCCGGCTGTCCACTAAAATAGAGTCATTAATATAAGAAAAATCACCTTGCAAAGCGGTAAAACGCTGCGCTTCACTGTATGACAAATGCCCCGAGACCATCACTGAAGTGACACCCCATAACAGAATAGCGCCCAGAGCCAGACTGATCATCAGCTCAACCAGCGTTACGCCGGCCTGATAGGTAAATTGTCGCTGCCGAACCATCAGTTGCTCCTAAGGATAAAGCCGGAATGAATAAGAAAACGAGGTGTTATCGTCATCGAAACGGGTTTCATCCCAGGTAATTTGCACTGTATACAGCGTATCGCCGGCAGCAGGTTCAACAATGGTTGCCACCAGACCTGGCAAAGTAACATTGTTATCGTTAGTCAGGCTCCAGCGTTGTTGTACCTGAGCCTGAATTTGCGGCACCGTCAGAGGAGCGGCAGCAGCAGCGTTGGCCCACAACCTTTCTACAGTGTCAGCAGCAATAATGTTGGCAAGGCCACGCTGATAAGCGGAGTGGCTGGACTGTAAGGTTTTCATCTGTAAACCAGCCAGGCCCAAAGCGCCAAAAGCCAAAATCAACATGGCTATCAGCACTTCCAATAAGCTAAAACCAGCTTGTGATACAACGCCATTTTTTATTGACATTGCCCTGCCTCCACTGCAATTTTGCCACCCGGCAACACTGTCACCTGGCGGCTGTATTTACTGGTTTGTTCAACAATCACGCCAATGCAACCCTGTTGTTGTGGTCTGCCCCGGCTGTCAAAAATCACATTACCATCACCGCCCAATGCCACAGCAGCATCCGATACATCCAGCCGCCGCAGCAGTTCATTGGTGTCGGTGCGCAATATCTGCATATTCCAGCCTGTTGATAACTGCGTCATACGCGCTTCAACATTCAACTGGCGTTTAACAGCTTCGGAACGGGCAAAATGCAGGTAACTTAAAATCTGGTTGGATTGGGTTCTGGCTTTACTGTCGCGGATAAGGTCCATAAAAGATGGAATAGCAATACCTAAAATCACTGCAAAAACGGCCAGCGTTACCAGCAGCTCAATCAGGTTAAAACCTTTGTTGCCTCTCAGCTTTGCGCCTGTCATCACCAGCAGGCTCCTGCAGTTGTGGCGTCTTTCTGACCTGTGTTATCAATAGAAAAAGTCAGACATTCGGTATCTTTGGCCTGACGTCCGGTGGCCGTTGCCGTCAGGGTATAGCTGGCAGCTGTAATATCAGCTTTGATTGTGTAAAAACCATTGGTGCTGGCGGTAGGTAACACAAGGCCGGTATAACTGTTGGTTTCGGTAAACTGACGTTCAAGCAGCTGTGCTGTGTTGGCAAGCGTATCTATGGCATCTGAGCGATGAGACCTCAGTACCATTTGTTGGTAAGCAGGAAATGCAATAGCCGCGATGATGGCGATAATAACAACGGTAATCATCACTTCAATTAACGTAAAACCAGCATTCCGTTTACCTGAACGAACAGACAACAACACTCCATTCATTTACTTCTCCGTATGTTCTCGTACAACTAAACATCATCTTGTAATGTAGAACAAACAAAAAACAATATCCAGAAGCACAAAAAACACATAAAAAAGTACAAAAATAACTTTTAGCAAACATAAAAATATACGTTTAAAAAACAATTAATAAACAACATGTAAAGACAATTGGCACTACTACAGCTTTTAATTGTGAAAAAGCGCTTTCATATGACATCCAGTGCTAAACAAAAGCACATTTTGTTAACGAAAGATAAACCGAAACCGCAAGAGATATACCAAAAACTGATTAAAACAGCAGTTATTAAGCGAATAATTTCAGCAGAATCTGGAAAAATATCCACTGGTAGGAGCAGGAAAGAGGTGGTTGGTTCTATTATCGCGCCAGTTGTAGCTGTTTTTACTTATTGCCAACAGGAGAAAAAAGCATAAACAACTAAAACTCAGCCCTTGTGGCGGTTTCATCTGACAATAACAGCTGCATTGGCACATCAACAATACCCTGAGCTTCACGCCGTCCGGCCACCACCACAAAACCAAAACGCTGATAAACAGCAACCGCAGCTAAGGATGCATTTACAGTAAAAACCCTGGTATTTGCCCTTTGCAAACAACGTGTTTTGGCTGCTGTCCACAGCTCACCGGCATAACCCCTCCCCTGACAATGACTGACAACAAACAAATGATATAAATGGCTGTTGTCTCTGGTTGCTACCACTGCTACCAGTTCACCATCAACTTCACCCAGCAAATAATCAAAGTGGGACTGCTGAATATATCCGCCAATGGCCTCAGCACTCATTGACTTTAACAATAAGGCAGTGCCCTCTTCGCTGCAGTCGGGGGCTATATAACGAAGGGTCAGTTGTTGCACCAGTGTGCTGATAGCTACAGCATCGGCGGGCTCGGCATGGCGGATCTGTAACATAAATAAAAACTCTCCTGCTGTATTTATTCAGTGACAACCTGGTCTGTTTCAACATCAAACCAGCGGCTTTGTAAAAAGCAAAGCTGAAGCCAAAGCGGCAGGTGGCGCCGTTGTTATACTGTTGTTTTGCCGTCCACCGACAGCTGCGTATTTGCCGCCTGCGGGCTCTGGTCAAAAACCAGCTGCCAATAACCCACATCAAGCCATTGACCAAACTTGGTTACAACCTCCTGAAAATGCGCTACTTTTTTCATTCCCAGTTTTTCATGTAGAGCCACACTGGCAGCATTAGGCAAGCCAATACCCGCTATCACAGCATGATAACCAGCCTGATTTAATACACTGAATAATTGTTGTAACAACAAAAACCCATAACCACGCCCACTTTGCTGTGGTGCCAGATAGACACTGCATTCCACTGAATAACGATAGCCAATACGGCTGCGCCACTTACTGGCATATGCATAACCAATAAGTCCGTGTTCTCCCTGCAATACCAGCCATGGCAGCTTTTCGCTCAGCACGGACTGAATACGTTCGGCCATGTCGCTGGCGCAGAGGCTTTCCTGTTCAGCAGTCACAGTGGTGTGTTCAATATAATGGTTATATATCAGTACAATAGAAGCAGCATCTGCAACTGAGGCGGGTCGGATCATCACTGCAGGATCTGGTGTTTTATGCAACATAACAAACTCATCAGGCTGATAAAAAATTAAAGTGTGGACTGCTGCCAACAAAACGCCGTTAGGTTGCGGCAGCTGGTTTTGCAGCTAGCGGTTTTGCAAAAGCCTGCGCTATCATCGCGGCTTCAGAGGCGGCAGCATAAACCCAACAAGACAAACCTGAAGCCATTTTCACCATCACACGTTGATAAGCATCAACTTCATAACTATCGGCAGCCAGTAGTTCTGCTGCTGTCAGCATAAACACTGTGCCCTTAATGATGTCGGTACTGCACGCTGTGTAATGCAACATAGGATGGTGCTGACAACCACTGCTTTTGAGCACAGCAGGATCTGTGATTAAAAGTTGGGTCAATACAAAACCACTCAGGCTGTCGGCCTGCCCTTGTAACGGCCGGCCAAATGTATCCAGCTGCACTTGTAACAATTGCAAAGTTCCGTATGAAAACAGATATTCCATGCCCGCTCCCCGCTGGTCTAAAACCTGCTGACCTGTATATTGTTAATGATGGTATGTCCGGGCCAAAGGGGCGCCGCCCGGGCTATTTGTTGCAAACAGCACCAGCGCCTTGTTTTAGCAAGCATATTTGCCTGCAAAGACCACAAACAAGGGGCATTGCTGATGGGTTACAACTGCGGCTCAGCTGTATCCGCAAGCGCCATGGTCACTGCAGCTCTGGCATGCAATGCCGTGGTGTCGTACAAAGGTACTCTACTGTCTGAAGTGTTGATTAACAACGCAATTTCAGTGCAACCGAGGATAACTGCCTCAGCACCAGCGTCAGCCAGCTGCTGAATAATTTTCAGGTATTGCTGGCGGGAGCTGTCTTTAATTTCTCCCAGACACAACTCCTGATAAATCACCTGATGCACCAGAGCACGGCCAGCTTCATCCGGCACCAGCACCTGAATGCCAAATTGTTCAGTCAGGCGCTTTTTATAAAAATCCTGCTCCATGGTAAAGCGGGTGCCAAGCAAACCTACAGTTTTAATACCATCTTGTTGTAGCTGCAAAGCTGTGGCATCGGCAATATGTAACAACGGAATGTCGATGTTTTGCACCAAATCAGCAGCCACTTTGTGCATGGTATTGGTACATAAAATCAAAAAATCGGCGCCGGCACCTTGTAGTGCAAGGGCGGCATCAGTTAACAGCTCAGCCGCCTGCTGCCAATTGCCTTGTTGTTGCAGTTGTTCAATATCTGCAAAATCAACACTGTACAACAGAATACGGGCACTATGCAGACCACCCAATTGTTGCCGCACCATGCTATTAATGGCCTGGTAATAACTCAAGGTTGATTCCCAGCTCATACCACCAAGCATGCCTATGGTTTTCATGCGTTATACTCCGGTTGCTGATGGGGTCTGGGGCTTTCGACTGCTGGCAACGCCTTGTGCCGCAGCCGGGGTCAACAGCCAAGAGCGGCTTAACAACGACCTTTAAGCAGTTCCAGCAATCTGGAGCGCACCACTTTTTGATCCAGATAATAACTACAAAGCCCCGCCACTGAAATTAATGTCACCACAGTCAACCAGCTGATAAAACCGGCATCATTGCGCTGATTAAAATACATCAGACTCAAACCCAGCAAATACACTGTGATAAGCCAGGGCATCAACCTCGCGACATAACGCAGTAGCATGGTACTTTGTTTGGCTTGCAACACTATTTCAGCCAACTGAGCACTGTTTAAATGTTCGGTAAATATAAGTTGTTGTTGTAACCACTGATGATGACGCACGAATCCTCCATGACAGCAAACAAAAAGCCAGTGCCTGATAACAAAAAGGCTGGCCCGGACCAGCCTGAAAAAACAAAAATATACCTTTGATTAACTTTTCAGACAACAGTTGCCAGCGCTATTACACTGAATATCCACCAAGAGCCGTTAACTCTCTGCAGCTAACCGGGCTTCAACCAACAAAGCCAACATCGACAACGATTCTTGCCAACCAAGATAACAGGCTTCCGCCGGTATTGCCGCAGGTACTCCTTGCTGGGTGATATGCAGTTCTGTGCCACAACTGACTTCACGCAAAGTCACAGTGACTTCCATTGGATCCGGTAAATTTGGATCATCAAACTTGTCGATATAACGGATCAGTTCGCCGGGTTTTAACTGCAGATACTGGCCACCAAACGAATGAGTTTGCCCGGAGCGGAAATTGGTAAAGGCCATTTTAAACAGACCACCTTCCCGTGCATCCAAATGCTCCACAGTACAGACATAACCGTGGGGCGGTAACCATTTGACCAAAGCCGAGGGGGCCAAAAAGGCGCGAAAAATAACATCCGGGCTTGCCTTCAATACACGATGTAACTGAATGGTGTGATGTGACATCCAAAATGCTCCTTATGCTGATGTCAGAAAAACCAAGACCCTGAAGTCTTGTTGTTGCCACAGTAGAACTGCGGCCTGGCAGCCGCAATAAAAGCCGGTGCGGTTTTGAGCTTGGCAAATAAATTCGCCATAAGTGGTACAACCAGCAGTTGCCGTTATACCCATCAGGCGTCCAGATCAACAAAAAGAGGCAAGGCGTCTCAGTGCAGACCAAAGTACAACGTCTGCCTCTGGTATGGCGGGCAACACGGCTCAGTCACAACAGTAAGCTGTTGTTCAATATCACCTTATAAAGATATTCCTAATATAAAAAGAGCTTCAACTATACTGCTGTGACAGGCGCCCGGCCTGATCTGACGGAGATTATGTTATGTATGCTTTACGCTCTTTATATCTAGGCAGCCTCAGCGCAGTTTTATGTTGTGCAGGCCCTGCCCTGGCTGAAGTGAAAGGCCCTATTTCGTTAACTATCAACAGTGTTGGTACCTCTGAAGTACTGGCATGGTCCTGGGGAGCATCCAATTCAGGCAGTACTCATATGGGCGGCGGTGGTGGTGCCGGCAAAGCAAATGTGCAGGATATTTCACTGACCCGTTATACCGATGCTCAATCGGTTGCACTGTTAAAAGCAGTGGCGACAGGACAACACTTTCCCGAAGTGGAAATCAAACGCGAAGGCATGCGTATCCTGTTACAGGATGTATTGGTTACTTCTTATAGTGTTGGCGGTACAACCAATAAAAAAGAAGTACAAACAGAAAATATCTCTTTGAATTTTTCCAAAGTGACTTATGAACTGGAAAAAGGTGAACCCTACTGTTTTGATATTGCAGCAAATACACAATGTTAAGTTGAAACAAAAGCCCGTGTGATTATTGCAGTCACGGGCTGCCACTTGTACTTTTTTGCCACCTGCACCATGTCTGCCAACAGCTTTTATACTTCAGGCCCGGCAAATTTTGCCAACACCTCTGCTTCGGTTAATTCAGCAGTCTGGTTGGCAAAACGGTAATAAGCCGGTTTGTGGTCAATAAAAATTTGTTCGGTAAAGACAAACTGTTCCTGAGCTGTCAGCAGGCCAACCGGCACTATATAGCTGTTTTGCGGAATAAAACGATAATATAAATGACTGCCACAACCACGGCAAAAAGCACGTTCTGCCCAGTCTGATGAAGCATAAACCGCAATATGTTCAGCACCGGAAAATTCAACATTGGTGCCACAATGCACCGCCAATAATGGCCCACCGCCCCAGCGCCGGCACATGCCACAATGACAGGCGTCAAGCGCCGTACTGGCAAAAGCACTGAAACTTACGGCACCACATAAACAATGCCCTTGTACGGCAATTTTTGTTGTTTGTTGCTCTGACATAAGCCACCTCCTTGTGAAACACCCGATAAAGTTAAGTCTCAAAAACCACACAGGGCAGCCCAAGCCAGATAGCGGGCCGCCGCTGCGCAATAACAACAATCAGCTGATTAAACAGCTGAAGTTGCTTTTACACTATCTACCCATTGTTGCACCCGTTTTTCCAGCAACTCCAGTGGTAAAGCGCCGCCGTTTAGCACTGTGTCGTGAAAAGCGCGGATATCAAATTTATCACCCAGTTGTTGTTGCGCCATGCTTCGAAGTTGCAGAATTTTCAACATACCAATTTTATAAGAAGTGGCCTGACCCGGCATCACCAGATAACGCCGCACTTCCGACACCACTGCCGCTTTGGCCACTGGTGTTTTTTCAATAAAATAATCAACGGCTTGTTGTTCTGTCCAACCTTTAGCGTGCATGCCGGTGTCGACCACCAGCCGCACTGCCCGCCACATTTCGGTGACTAAACGGCCAAAGTCAGAATAAGGACTTTGATAAGCCCCCATTTCTTTGGCCAATAATTCTGAATACAAACCCCAACCTTCGGAATAAGCGGTAAAACGCGCCTGAGTACGGAATTTTGGTACTGACTCCAGCTCTTGTGCAATGGAAATTTGCATATGATGGCCAGGGCTGCCTTCATGGTAAGCAATGGCTTCCATTTCATTTTTTGGCATGGCTTTCATATCAGACAAATGCGCGTAATAAACGCCGGGGCGTGAACCGTCCGGTGTACCGGCCGAATAATGCTGCGCCGCGCCCGGCTGCTCGCGAAAAGCTTCTACCCTTTTCACCACCAGTTTGGCTTTGGGCAAAATACCAAAATATTGCGGTAATTTTTCACCGATAAAAGCAAGGTAAGCTTCAGAATCTTTGATATAAGCTTCGCGGCCTTCATCGGTATCCGGATAGACAAACTGGTCGTCGGTTTTAATAAAATGGAAAAAGGCTTTTAAATCACCGGTAAAACCTACTTTGTTTTTAATGGCAATCATCTCGGCCGTTAAACGTGCCACTTCATCCAGACCAATCTGGTGAATTTCATCGGCACTGAGGTTGGTGGTGGTGGATTGTTTTAACCGTAAGTTATAAAAAGCTACACCGTCCGGCAAGGCGGAGGCGCCATGCGCTTCAACCGGCATAGTGGCAATTTCGGCCTGTAAATACTGTTGCAGCGCGGTATAAGCGGCCTGGAACTGGCTGGTTAACGCCGTTTTGGCATTATTACGCAGCTCATTGGCAGCGTCATTGCTGATTTTGTCAGCTTTGACCAGTGCATCAATTTTGCTGTTGATATCGCTCCACAGCGGTGAATCGGCGCCTTCTTTGGCAAAAGGCTGACCTTTGAGCAGGTTATTCACCTGTACCAAAGCACCTTCATAGGCAAAACGGGGTGGCCTGACCCCGGCTTTGGCCGAAACTATGGCCCTTTGTTGTAAATCGGCAATGGCTTTGGCCACACCTGCAATACGGCTGATATAAGCCTGCATATCCTGTTGATTGTCGACTTTGTGAAAGTTAATCAACATTTGTGGCAAAGACGAATGCATGCCACGCATTTGATTAAACCAATAAGAGTGGTCACGGAAGGTGGCTGCTTCTTTGGCGCGTTCAAACTGATAAAGCCATAAGTCGTAGGAAGTTTTTGCTTCGGTATCAAGTTTGCTGTAATCAAAACCAGCTTTAAGCTCCACCACTGATGCTTCAAACCAGGCCAGCTGTTCTTGTTCAGCCTGCGCGCTCATATCGTCAATTTCGTGGTATTTATCTTTACGACCAAGCGCGGTCAGCCGTAGTGGGCTCATCTGCAATTGTTGTTCGTATTTTTGTTCAAACCACTGTGAGAGCCGCTCAGACTCCGACTGTTCTTTGACCACAGCCGCAGCTGCAGGCACCGCCGTTGAACTGCTGTTGTTCTGATTGTCGCTTTTTGGCTGGCATGCAGACAATGCAACGGCAATGCTGATGGCCAATACAGATTTTGCTACTGGTGAATATCGCACTTCACAGATCCTTTTTGTTGTTATCGCCGGAGTTATAGTTTGGGTTATTGCTCAGCGCAGAGGTCACTGCCCGCTCTTTATAGTGCTAGTGGCAAAGCCAGCCGGCAAGAGCAACCTCCGTCAGTCATGGCTGTTGTCTGTGGATTGGTAGCATTTTTGCCTAAGCGGCACCATAGCACACGGCAGCTTTGTGCTTTGGACGCATTTGCAAAGCAAGCAACATGCGCGCCGTCACTGCGCGCCAGCCATGCAAAGGCGGCAAAATACTTCGCATCAACACTAATACTTCGCATTGGGACTCTGCTCAGTTAAAATGCGCGCCCCACATCAATCCCCCGCTGAGCAGAGCCGATGTCTTTTAACGCTTTATATACTGATTTATCAGGTTATTACGATTTAATGTGTGCCGACATCGACTATCAGACCCAAAGTAACGGTGCCATGCGCCTGCAGCAGTTTTTTGGTGCTGATGGCAAAACCCATCTGGATTTAGCCTGTGGCACAGGGCCGCATATTGAACACTTTTTAAAGGCCGGTTATCAGTGCACTGGCCTGGATTTAAATCAGCCGATGCTGGATTTAGCGCAAAAACGCTGCCCACAAGCACAATTTTTACAACAAAATATGTGTGCATTCAACATTGCCGAACCCGTTGATTTTATTACTTGTTTTTTATATTCGCTGCATTACAGCGGCAATATTGCGGGTTTAAAAGCCTGTCTGCGCCATGTGGTAGCAGCGCTAAAATCCGGTGGGGTGTTTTGTTTTAATGCAGTGGATAAACACAAAATTGATAACAACAGCCTGGTGCGCCACCACGCCAGCCATCAGCACAGCGATTTTGTGTTTGAATCGGGCTGGTTTTATCAGGGTGTTGGTGATGAACAGCAGCTCAGGCTGAAAATTCAGAAAACGACACAAGGCGTGACTGAGCTGTGGCAGGACCACCACCCTATGGTGGCGGTCAGTTTTGCTGAGCTGAAAGCGCTGCTTGAACCTGACTTTGAAGTGGTGATGCTGGAGCACGACTTTGAAAAAATCCAGCCACTGGCACCAGACTCCGGTAACGCTTTATTTGTTTGTATCAAACTTTAAATGATACAAGCGTCAGTTATAAGCTCTGCAACGAAGCGCCTTCGGTTTCACCGTAGCGGGTTTCTTTGTCGTAGGCCAGCTGCGCTTCTTTTGCTTTAGCCAGAATGGCATTGGCAACAGTATTGGCTTCCTGCTCCAGTGCCTTGCAGTTTGTTTTGGAGCCAAGGCTTCGCAGTGCATTATCAATATCGTTGGCGGCTTTTTTGGCAATAGCCACATGCTGCATTTCATGGCGCAATAAATTGGGATACCAGCGTGCCCACAAGTCCTGCACCTCTGTGGTCGATACCTGCAGTTTTGGCAAAGTGAGCTCAATTCTCAGATCGGTGACATAACTGTCGATACGACACTGCCGGTTCCAGTCTTTGACATAAAATCGCCACTGAATGGCATAACTGCTGTCGGCAATATCACTAAGGCCATCTTTTTTAATAGGCGTGTGTGCTGCGGTGGCTGCTATCAACTCCTGTTTGGTGCTGGCATTCACCGGATAATAAACATAATTTTCCCATAACTCGACTTTTGCTTTGGCAGCAGTCACGACAAACAACAGCATGAAAATGGCTAAGCGCACAACAACCTCTTTTTATAATCAAATCAATATAGTAGCAGGCATTTTGGGGTGCTTTTTACAACAACCACAAAGCTTTAGAACCACATCAATGTACTGAGCGCCCGTCAGGAATGCAATCGGCAAAACCCGGCTACACAAATTGCCACTACAACAAAGTACCAACCAGAGCGCAAACCATAGCGCTTCAGCTCGTTTTATCGCAGCTGTGGCTCTGTTAAACGTATCCGGTTGCCACAACAAGTTGCAATTGCCACACTGCGCCATACAACAACAATCACAACCCACCGGAACTTATATGCACAAGAACAATGCCAGTCCGCGCCTGTTTGGCTTTTTATTACTGTTGGTTTTCAGTTGTTTATTACCGGCTCAGGCGGCAAGCTCAAGCGAGCGCACGCCTTCGGCGCCAGAACGCGACAGAGGTGAAGGCCCTTATCAGCGGCTGATTTTACGTGGTGGCATTTATATCAGCGGTGAAGGTGCGCCACCACAAGGCCCGGTAGATATTGTCATTGAAAACGACCGTATTGCCGAAATTGTTGCCGTAGGCAACCCGGGTTTGCCGATAGTGGCCGAAAACAGGCCCAAAGCGGGCAAGGAAGACAAAGAGCTGGATGTCAGCGGTATGTACATTTTGCCCGGTTTTATCGATATGCATGGCCATATTGGCGGCTCTGCCAAAGGTATTCCGGCTGAATATGTATTTAAACTCTGGCTGGCGCACGGTATTACCACAGTACGGGAACCCGGCAGTTTTAACGGTGTCGACTGGACCTTAAAACATGTCAAAGCGTCCAACGACAACCGCATCGTAGCCCCGCGCATAGTACCTTATATCGGTTTTGGCCAGGGCCTGAAAAAACCTGTGTTCAGCCCGGAGCAAGCGCGCGACTGGGTGCGGGGTGTAAAAAAAGCCGGTGCTGCCGGTATTAAGTTTTTTGGCGCTACCCCGGCCATTATTGCCGCTGCACTGGATGAAGCAGCCAAATTAAAACTTGGCACTATGATGCACCATGCCCAGCTGAATGTAATGCGCACTAATGTGCTCGATAGCGCCCGCATGGGGCTGACCTCGATGGAACACTGGTATGGTTTGCCGGAAGCGCTGTTTACCGGTCAGGTGATCCAGCAATATCCGGCGCATTATAACTATCAGAACGAACAAGACCGCTTTGCCGCCGCCGGTGAGCTGTGGAAACAGGCAGCAGCGCCTGGTTCTGAGCGCTGGAATGCAGTGCGGGATGAACTGATCAAACTGAACTTTACCATTAACCCGACTTTGACCATTTATGAAGCCACCCGCAATGCCGAAGCGCAGCGCACAGCCCCCTGGCATCAGGACTATACCCTGCCCACTTTAAGCAAGTTTTTTCAGCCCAACCGCGACGCCCATGGTTCATTCTGGTTTAACTGGACTACTGATCAGGAAATTGCCTGGCGCGAAAACTACCGCATCTGGATGTTGTTTTTAAATGATTTTAAAAACCATGGTGGTCGAATTACCGCAGGCTCTGACGCCGGTTATATCTATAAAATTTATGGTTTTGCTTATATTCAGGAATTAGAACTGCTGCGCGAAGCCGGTTTTCATGCACTGGAAGTGATTCAGGCAGCAACACTCAATGGTGCACAAGCGCTGGGCATGGCCGATGAGATTGGCAGCCTGGTGCCGGGTAAAAAAGCCGATATGCTGATTGTTGCCGAAAACCCGCTGGCCAATTTTAAAGTGTTATATGGCACAGGCCATTATCAGCTGAATGCCAACAACCAGCCAGAGCGCACTCAGGGCGTGCGTTACACCATTAAAGATGGTGTTGTTTATGACGCGCAGCAGTTATTAAGTGATGTAAGGGCGATGGTTCGCAAAGCCAAAACGTTGGAAAACACCGCGGATACCAAACCACAGCAATAACAGCACTGCACTGACTGCATCACAAAAGCAAAAAAGGCAAACTTCAGGTTTGCCTTTTTTGTTCAGCCGGGGCTCTGCTTTGCCGCGTCCAGCCCGCAGCTTTTGTCAGCGTTCTGCGACTGCTGCTGGCTCAGGGTTTATCCGACTGAAATGTCTGCATGCCAAAACTACTGTTGGTGCGCTGTTCTTTTTTATCCCGCGCAAAAAGCACAACTGCAAATACCAGCTCAATCACACAACCGGCAACAGCACCATAAAGCGGCCCAGCCGCTGTTTTGGCAAGCATAAAACCGGCAAAAGCTAACGCCAAACCACAGATCCAATACAAGTGCACACCAAACAAAGTGCTGAATACCAGATAACGGCCACCGATCACCAGCAACATTGCAGGAAAAAACCATTCAATGTGCAGCAGAGACGCAGCATAAGCCAGCGGCAAACTGAAAATCAGCCAGAGGGTACTGGCATAAGCCAACCCGGCCAGCGGATTGCCTTTATGATGGTTGCCCGGCCGGCCAACTACTTTGGCAATCAGTACCCCAAGCGGATGAATAAACATACCTGCCACCAACAGTACCCACACCGCCTGCTGTGCGGAAAACTGTATCACAGTCACCACACTGGCAAGCCAGACCAAAGACGAAGCCAACATACCGGCGGCGCCACTGCAATAAGCAAAACGCATATCGGTCTGCGCTGCATTCAGCGAATAATTCATAGGGTAAATCCTTTTAATCATCAATATGTTGCGATTAAAGCAACAACCAAGGTTGATAGAGAAAATAAGGTTTTAAACAACTTTGACTGTGCCAGCCTGACCGACAGCGGTCAATAACCTTTGTTTGTTTTATCAACAATTTTCAGCTGAAGACAGCAAGTTCGATCCGGTGAATGCCAATGATGATAATGATGCTTGCGGAAGTTATCAGCTACCGCAGTTTCGGTTTGCAGAAGTGATGAAGAGGATGAGCCTGGGTTTAGCTGCCGGTTTTGATTGCCGGCTTTAGTTGCCGGAGCCGGTATGGCCTTTGGCTTTTTTGGGCTCGCCCGATTCATCTTTTTGCCTTATTTGCTGCTGTTTAATTTGCTGAATTTTTTTAATTTCAGTAGGTGGAATGGGCAACAGCGAAATCAGCGGCAAAAACGCCAGCATCAACACCACAACAGCACAGAAGATCACATCACCAAAAATCTGCTCTCCAAGGGAAGTCTGCTGTATCGCGGCCATTATTTTTTCGCCAATAAACAATCACTTGCTCCGTAATTGGGGAGCAGCAGGCAATTATCAAGTGAGCTGGCAGCAACCGGCAAATATTACAACCTCAGCTTTGTTTTCAGCCTCTGGCCATAACTCAGCGCTGCCAGTCTCAGAGCCTGGCGCTTTGCACAATACGCCAAAATTCGTCCTGATGACGGCTGATACGGGCCGCATCGCAACTTGTGCATAACCAGGGTGTGCCTTTTCCGGTGAGCATCACCATAGTGGCATTTTGGCATTTTTTGCATTGGGTCCAGTTTACAGCTTCACCGCAAGGATTAAACAATTCGCAGTGGATATCAGGTCGTTGCCCGGCAAGCAGAGCAATCTGTTCCATCGGGAAACTATTGCTTAACAGCAACTGTTGCAGCGCCGGCAGCCTGGCAACAGGTGCCAGCGATTTATCTTCAATATCAACAGTTTGTAGTTGCAACCATTGCAGTTGTTGCAGCGACAACAGGGGTGTCAGTGTGTTGAGTGTTAAGGTTTTTAAGCTGTTTGAATCACCAATTAACGACAGGCCCCGCAGCTCTGTCAGGGGAGTTAAAAACGACAGATCCCGGCTCGCCCTGATATTCTCAAGCTCCAGCCATCTGAGCTGCGTTAATTCAGACAGCACTTCCAGCGGCTGCAATGAAGGCATGCTGCCAAGGTGCAGATATGTTAATTGTCTGGCAGCACTGAGCGCAGTAGCTGAGGTCACACCACCCCATTTGATATACAAACCTTTTAGCTTTGGCATGGCACAGGCTGCATCAAACAGCTGTTGCGGCACTCTGGACTGCAACCACAAAAACTCAACCTGCTGCAGCTGTGGCAGGTAATCACACCAGGAATGCAGTAATTTTTTCTGCTCTGCGGCGCTGAGTTCAGTCTGAGTGCAGGCCAGCGCAAGGTGTTTACCGCCGTTATAATCGGCAATATAACGGATGGGTTTTGGCGGAAAATTTAGTTGTGGCCTGTGGTACCAGAAACTATGCCAGGGCTCAATACTGTTGGCTTGTTCTGCCACAGCACTCAACAAAGGTTGCAGCATTTTTTTGATATCATCCATTTATATTCCCTGAGGTCTATAGGCCAAAACTATCACTACAGCCGCCATTAAGTGACCAGCAAGCCCTTTTATTCTTGCAAGGCATCTGCTTTTTCTACTGTTATTTGCCGTCATTGTGTTGTTTGAAAAACGGCATAATTCAACTCAGTGTGCAGGCTTGTGTCAGCGTAAGCGCGGCAATGAGAAAAAACACCAGCCAGGACAAATGTTTGCCTTTGGTATAACAAGCGGCAAGCAAACCACTGGTGAAAAACACCACAGTGCTGGTTAACAACAGCGGCCTGGAATCAGGCAACATCAGCAGTAAAGCCGCAAAACCCAGCCAGGCCAGACTGGTAATATGCCAGGCAAATCTTAAAGTGCTTTTGGTAAAGCTATCGTTGCCAAATAAACGCGGTAAATTGTCTCTTTTAAACAAAGGCCGCAAGATAAAACGCTCACCCAACACTGAATGTACTAAAGCAATAAGCACTAATAATAACGAAGCAAAAATTAACACAACCTTTCCTTGTAAAACAAAGTGATCCATCTCAGCCGGGTTTTACTATTTCAACAATAAAGCAGCTGTGGCCGCTGCTTTATCCGCAAACAAAAAACTTATGACAAACAGTGACCCGACTTGCCTGTACCAAGCGGCAGCGGCAATTCAGGTCTACTGACGTGGTAATACAAAGACAAAATTTGCCACCCGGCATCGGCTTTATATAGCTGAATGCTGTTTACCCCAACAAAATCAGCAGCTTTGGCATTTTTATCTGTTCTGGATTCCACCACACTGTACACAGTGGCAAAAAGGTCATGCTGCACCAGCTGCCGGCTCACTTCACATTCATAAAAACCTTTGGGCTTTGCTTCGGCCATTTTTTGCAAAAAATCAGTGGCTTTGCGCTGACTCAATTGTGGCTGGCCATCTTTATAGGTGGCGCCAAATACCACGGCATCCGGATGAAAAATTGTTTTTAAGCTTGTGACATCGGCAGCCACACCGGGCTCATGGGACAAAGCCCGCCATAAAGTGGCGACTGTTTGTTCTGGTGTAGTGGCGAGGTCTGGCGTATCGGCCACTTCAGTTGCACTGTTAGCAAGTGCAGTTGTGTTATGGGCAAAAACCACGGTACTCAACAACAGCACCGGCAATATCCAATAACGCATCACAACTCCTTGTTTTACGTTGTTTTTCCGAAGGTAAAGTTCAAAGGCCGACAGCTGATGTTATTGATCAGTCTTGTCGTTTTCATCTTCATCTTTTAAATCTTTCACTACTTCTTTTGTTTTATCGCCAACAGCTTTCACCGCATCTCTTGAACTGTGACCAATTTTTTTTGTGACATCCCGGGTGGTATGGCCGACTTTTTTGGCCACATCCCTGGTGCCGTGACCAATGGCACGGCCGGTATCTTTAATTTCAGCACAAGAGGCCAGCAGCAATAACAGTGGCAACACCACAGAAAGTTTAATCATTACATTCATCAGGTTATTCCTTCATTGCCAAAGCGGCAGCAGTTGCGTCTTTCAGACTAACATAGCAGCAGCTCAGGCTAAAATAACAATGGCTTAAACTTCACAAGGTAAAAAATACCAGCAAGCAGCATCAGCGCCAACAAGCCAAAACCCAATCTGGTACTTTTGGCATAATTTAAGTTCAGCGCCGCTTTACCGCACAGAATATAACAGAGCAAGAATAAAATTTTAATGCCAAGCCAATGATGTATAAAAGATTTCCAGGGACCAACTGCCAAAAGCGCCAGGGCCATGGTCAGCAGCATGGTGTCCACCAGATGAGGCACAAACCGCAGTTTACTGCTACGCCAATCAAAGCCGCCCGCTACGGGCCTTAACATATCCAGTAAAAAACGCGCGGTAAAAAGGCTGACACTTAAATAAGCACACAACATATGTATTTGTTTTATTTCAAGATAATACTGCATTGTTGTTTTTCCCTTTGTACTTTGTATGAGTGTTTGCTGCTGGTGTTTTGACTTGTTATGAGGCTTGCTCTGTAGCATCAACCCAGCTGCAACGCAGTCGCTGCCAGCACCGCTATTGCGCCACCTTAAAACATTCAGCCAAAGCGGCCTATATCGCCAAATAGGTAAAGCGGCTTTCAGAGCTGCCGTCAGGGTATTTTTCACCCTGCAAGGGTATAAAAAACCCGGCTACCACAAGGTAAAAAACACCCCACTCGCGTGAATTTCAAAACATATTCAATAAATTCAAAAACTTAATATCTGGCCTGGTTATTGCCAAAGCAGCTCAGCCGTGGAACTCCCGGCTCAAAACAAAAACACAGGAATAGCATATGAACAATCCGCATCTTCATCACACTGCAGGGGGTCTTTATGGCCGGCTATCGTAAACTCTGGTGGTTGTTAATCGCCATCCTCGCAATTACCTTTTCAGTGCTGGGTTATTTTGGTGCTGAAGTCTATCGTTCGGCGCCCCCTATTCCGGCTAGAGTGGTGGACTCTGCCGGTAACGTATTAATGAGCAAAGAAACCATTTTAAACGGTCAGACCGCCTGGCAATCGGTCGGCGGCATGCAATTAGGCTCTATCTGGGGCCATGGTGCTTATCAGGCGCCGGACTGGACAGCCGACTGGCTGCACCGCGAGCTGACCGCCTGGCTGGAGCTGGCTGCACAGGCTGAATTTGGCGCCGACTATGCGAGCCTGACTGAAGCGCAGCAGCATCAGCTGAAATTTGCGTTAAAACAGGCCTATCGCAGCAATACTTATGACAAAAACAGCGATACGCTGCTGCTCAGTGAGCGCCGGGTGTTGGCTATCACCCAAACCGCCGCCCATTATCAGGCGTTATTTGGTGACGATGCGACGCTGGCGCAAACCCGCGCAAACTATGCAATGAAAAACAATACCCTGCCCTCGCTGGAACGCCGGCAGGAGCTGACACAGTTTTTCTTCTGGACCGCCTGGGCCGCCAGCACAGAACGCACTGCCAAAGGTGCCACTTATACCAATAACTGGCCGCACGAGCCGCTGATTGATAACAGACCAACTACTGAAAACCTGATTTGGTCGCTGGTCAGTATTATTTTGCTGATCGCAGGTGTTGGTGGTTTGATTTGGGGCTGGGCCTTTTTACGTCAGCACGACGAAGAAGAGCCGGCCGCGCCCAAACTGGACCCTATAGCGCGGTTAAAACTCACTCCGTCACAACGGGCTTTGGGCAAATATATTCTGGTGGTGGTGGCGTTATTTACGCTGCAGGTGTTACTGGGTGGTTTTACCGCACATTACACGGTGGAAGGTGATGGTTTTTATGGTTTAAACACCACTGAATGGCTGCCCTACAGCCTGGCCCGTACCTGGCATATTCAGGCTGCCATGTTCTGGATTGCCACCGGCTTTTTAGCAGCGGGTTTATTTTTAGCGCCCATTATTAACGGCGGTAAAGATCCTAAATATCAGAAACTTGGTGTTGATGTGCTGTTCTGGGCACTGGTGGTGCTGGTGGCAGGCTCTTTTGCCGGTAACTACTTTGCCATTATGCAGATCATGCCGGCGAACTTAAGTTTCTGGTTTGGTCATCAGGGTTATGAATACATCGACATTGGCCGCTTCTGGCAAATTATTAAGTATGTGGGCGTATTGTTCTGGTTAGTGCTGATGCTGCGTGCTGTGGTACCGGCTTTTAAAGCACCGGGCGACAAAAACCTGCTGGCACTTTTTGCCGCTTCAGTCATTTGTGTGGGCCTGTTTTATGGTGCCGGTTTGTTTTATGGCGAGCGCACCCACTTATCTGTGATGGAATACTGGCGTTGGTGGGTGGTGCATCTGTGGGTTGAAGGTTTTTTTGAAGTGTTTGCCACTGTGTCGCTGGCCTTTATTTTCAGCAGCATGGGTCTGGTGTCACGCTCTGTTGCCACCAGCGCCAGTCTGGCTTCGGCCTCGTTGTTTATGCTGGGTGGTATTCCGGGCACTTTCCACCATTTGTATTTTGCCGGTACCACTACCCCTGTGATGGCGGTTGGCGCCACTTTTAGTGCGCTGGAAGTGGTGCCTTTGGTGGTGCTGGGTTATGAAGCCTGGGACAACTGGCGTTTACAACATAAAGCCCCATGGATGGCCGATATTAAGTGGCCTTTGATGTTTTTTGTCGCTGTGGCGTTTTGGAATATGTTAGGCGCCGGTGTGTTGGGTTTTATGATCAACCCACCTATCGCTTTATATTATCTGCAAGGTTTAAACACCACACCAACCCATGCCCATGCCGCGCTGTTTGGGGTCTATGGTTTCCTGGCGCTTGGTTTTTGTTTATTGATCCTGCGTTATATCCGGCCACAGCTGACCTTTGATGAAAAGCTGATGCAAACCGCCTTCTGGTGGATGAACGGTGGTCTGGCGCTGATGTTATTTACCAGCCTGCTGCCTGTTGGTTTTATTCAGTTTTATGCCAGCGCCAGCGAAGGTTTATGGTATGCCCGCAGTGAAGCCTTTATGCAAAGCGACATTTTGCGCACCCTGCGTTGGGTACGCACCTTTGGCGACGTTATTTTTATTATCGGCGCATTGGCGGTGAGCTGGCAGGTGGTCAAAGGTGTGTTTGACCACAAAGCCGCTGAGCAGGAGCTGCAGCAATTGGGTTAGTCATAAACCATCTGCTGCGGAAGGTGGTATTAAACCGTGACTAGTCCTGAAATAAGTTGACCCTTATTTCATTAAAACGCCCGATGCACTTCATCGGGCGTTTTGTATTTTAGTGCAAGGTGAGGACGGCGGGTATTATAGATACGGACGGACTC
>NZ_JAVBXS010000076.1 GCF_030824435.1 Rheinheimera sp. | reverse complement strand
TGCCATCTTTTTTCAGTTGGATAATACGCCCCTGATGGCCACCGGTATCGCTGTCTGAAAAGCAGATGTTTTCTGTTGTCGCCCATTGTTGCACCGCCAATAAATTTTGCCGGCCTATCGCAAAATAATCTCCTTTAGCGTCAATACTGGCGCCACCAAATAAACGCCATTGCCAGGCTGTGGCGGGAGCCAGCCGGGTGACAGCCCGGTACAACACCGGCAGCGTATGGTCAGCAAAACGATAATCCGCTGCCACTCTGCCACGACCGCCCGGCAGCACCAGATGACAAATGGCAAGGTTGCCACTTCGGCTGTGACTGGCGCAAACAGCCACACAAGAACCTAACAGGGTTTGCACCAATTGATAGTCTGAGCCGACATATAACTCTCCCGGTTGCAGATAAAGTTTGTTGGCGCTGGCCCAGAGGCTGTTGCCAAAGCGGTTGTCTGAGGGTTCTGAATTCACGGCCATGATATGTCTTACTGCTTGGTTGGTATTGCAGGTGTAGCAGTTGTGCAGGCAAAAAAATGTACAAAAATGTGCAGAGCCCCGTTAGCACAGGGCCGCTATTTGCCTGAGCGCCCTGACTATTTAGTGAGGTCAGGGCAGGTAATCGTGTAACAAAGACTGCAACTGACTTCTGAAGCGGCGTGATACCGGCACCTGGCTGTGATCCGTCAGTTCCAGCAGATAAACCCCGTGTTGTAACGACAGCTGTTTTAAATGATGCAAATTAATCAAAGTGGAACGGTGAATTTGCACAAAACATTTGGGCAGCCTTGGCAAAATGGCTTTGAGGGTGTCGCGCACTACATGATTGCCGTCGGTGGTGTGAATACACAAATAATTGCCGGCCGACTGGATCATCAGCACACCGGGTTCGTCCAGACTCAACATTGAATGGCCATTATGAAATTTCAGTTTGGCCGGGTAGGGGCTGTAGCTGTTGTCCGGGTGTTGCCGCAGCAGGCTATGTGCGTTCATTAAAGTGCGCGCCAGATGTAAACGTTTGACCGGTTTTAATAAAAAGTTAAAAGCATAACTTTCCACCGCCTGATAAGCGTCCTGTTCTCTTGGGCTTTGGGCTATTAACAACGGTGCCTGATAAGGGGTTTTGTCGGCAAACATCGGATGTTCATCCGACAAGCCTGGTAAATGCATATCAAGAAAAATCAGGTCCGGTTGTTGATTGTACTGCAGCTCTAATTCGGCGAAGTCATGACAACAGCTTTGCAGCTGCAAATTGGGGTAATAACTGAGCAGGCTAAGCAAGTGGCGGCAAGCCTGCAGATCACTATCGGCAACCATCAACTTTAGCGCGGGCATTCCATGCTCCCACCATCTTGAACAAGTGCCACATTATAGGTAGAAAGCGCAATTGCCGCCACGGCGGTCGCCGCAAAAAGTCATTCTGTAACAATAAGTTAAATTGCTTTGTTTGGGTTATATTTCTGTAATTTTATTGCGTTGCCAAGGTGCGATTTAGCAAAAATCGCTAACGCTGACGCTGTTCTGCTTACAAATTTTCACAAATTAGGGAAGCCCTTTCATTTGGACGCCTTGCTGGTTGTGGCAACAAAAGCGGCCAGTTTTGTTTTTTAGTTTGTGCTATCGCACTAAACCAGCAAAGGCTGCAACTGTTTTATCCAGCAGTGACAGTGCCTTGTTAAAGATAAAAAAAGCCGGTGTTAAAACACCGGCTTTGGTTGGCATCAACGCAGTAGCTCTGCGTGAAAACCGGCTTAATTGACTGCGGTTTTTAAACCACGGCGAATCAGCAGTGCATCTGTGGTTGGTTCCTGACCACGGAAGTTTTTATAAGCTTCCATTGGTGGCAGGGTGTTACCGACAGATAAAATGTGTTTACGGAAGTTCACGCCGTTTTCCAGCTTTAAACCACCTTGGGTTTGTATATAAGCATAAGCGTCGGCGGCCAGAATTTCCGACCACATATAAGCGTAATAACCTGCTGAATAACCACCACCAATAGAGTGGCTGAAGTAAGTTGATTTATAACGTGGTGGTACAGCGGCAATATCTACACCGTGTTTTTTCAGCGCGTCTTGCTCAAATTTTTCCACGTCAGGAATGTCTGTGCCCGGTTTTAACGCGTGCCATTCCATATCCACTAAAGCGGCTGCCATATATTCCAGGGTGTCAAAACCCTGGTTAAAGCTGCGTGACTTCATAATTTTTGCCAGCAGTTCAGCCGGAATTGCTTCCCCTGTTTTATAGTGTTTGGCGTAGTTAGCAATCACTTCAGGGTAAGCTGCCCAGTCTTCCTGGAAGGTTGACGGGAATTCAACAAAGTCGCGTGACACAGAAGTACCAGCCAAAGTCGGATATTTTACTTTGGAGAAAATACCGTGCAGGCCATGGCCTAACTCGTGGAACATAGTAGTCACATTGTCATAACTGACCAGCGTAGGTTCGCCGGCCGGACCTTTTGGAATGTTCATCACGTTGACCACTACTGGCTTGGTGCCGGCTAAGTCGCTTTGATCCACAAAAGAGCTCATCCAGGCGCCACCACGTTTGCCGTCACGGGCAAAATAGTCAGCGTAGAAAATAGCCAGACTGGTACCGTCAGCATCAAACACTTCGTACGCTTCCACATCCGGATGATAAACCGGCAAATCAGCGCGTTTTTTGAACGTAATACCAAAAAGTTTGTTCATGGTAAAGAACACACCGTCGTGTAATACACGGTTAAACTCAAAGTATTGTTTTACTTCGTTTTCGTCTAAGTCATATTTGGCTTTACGTACTTTTTCAGCGTAAAACTCCCAGTCCCATGGTTGCAGCTCAAAATCACCGCCTGTGCTTTTAATCATTTCCTGAATGGCAGCAGCTTCCACTTTGGTGTTGGCAACCACGGCTGGCACCATGCTACCCAGCATATCCATCACCGCCTGCGGTTTTTTCGCCATGGCTTTTTCCAGCTGGTAATCAGCCCAGCTGTCAAAACCTAACAGTTGCGCCCGTTCAGCGCGGATTTGTGCCAGCCGTGCCACCAGAGGTCTGTTGTCAGTTTCACCCTGGGTGCCACGAAAGGCCGAAGCTTGCCAGATTTGTTGACGCAGTTCGCGGTTTTCCAGCACAGCTAAAGCTGGCTGACGGGTGGTGTTGGTCAGTTCAATCACATATTTACCTTCCTGACCACGGGCTTTGGCGCCTTCGGCAGCAGCCTGAATTTCAGCTTCTGACAAACCAGCTAATTTAGTTTTGTCATCCACAAAAACGGCGATGTCTTTGGTGATTTTTAACAGGTTCTGGCTGAACTGGTTGGTCAGCTTGGAGTGTTCTTCGTTTAAAGCGCGGATTTTGGTTTTTTGCTCGTCAGTTAAAAGCGCACCGGCGCGGACAAAACGATCGTAATAAACTTCAGTTAAACGTAATGACTCAGCATCCAGATTCAGGCTGGTGCGGTTGTCATAAATGGCTTTGACCCTGGCAAACAGCGCCGGATTTAAGTTGATATTGTCGCCGTGTGCCGCCAGTTTAGGCGCCATTTCTGATTGAATTTTCAGAATGTCCGGGTTGCTGATAGTGCCTGTCATATTAAAAAATACTGAGCTGGCGCGGTCTAACAGCGCACCACTTTGCTCCATAGCCACAATGGTATTTTCAAAAGTGGCGGCTTCAGTGTTGTTGGCAATTTTTTCAATTTCAGCGGCATGTTCAACAATGCCCTGTTCCATGGCTGGCTGGTAATGTTCAACCTTAATTTTGTCAAACTCAGGCGCCTGATATTGCAAACTGCTTGCTTGTAACAGCGGGTTGCTGGCGGTGACAGCAGCAGTTTTGTCGTCAGCAGCTGCGACTGGTTGAGCTTGTTGTTCGGCTTGCGCCGGGGCTTTGTTGTCAGTACAGGCAGTTAACGCCAGCACTGCTGCAACTGTGGTTGCAACCATGGTTTTTCTCATCTCGGTTATTTCCTTGGAATTCGTGTAGGAACAGTAATGCCAAATGGCAAAGAAGCTCGTCGAGTATGCCAAAGCGCACACTGCTGTCACGCAGATTTTCAGCCAAAAGCCTCATCTTTGCGTTAAATAACATCTGGCCTGCTGCAAAAGCTGAATTTTGTCAGCCATACTGGGGGCAGGCGGTGCAAAAATCCGCTGCCAGAAGCTGTAAATTTATCTTTGTTTTCAGTTTATTAACATCAGTTGGCGAAGACTGAGGCTGCAGCAGTCTGGTTTCAGGCGGGCAAAATCCTAGTAAAGTGAAGGTTTGGCCGGCAACAAAACAATCAGCCGACAGCAGCAGGTGCAGCCTGCACCCAGATCAAGAGGACCATTATGTACAGTATGACCGAAGTACCTTTGACCGATCCGGCCTTAGTTGCGCTGTTTAAGGCGTTATCCGATGCCTTAGGTCACACTGAACAGGAAGATCCTCAACAACTGGCGATAAGTGGCGCTGATGTGATTCTGGCGGTGATAGCCTGGCATGACGGCAAAGCTGTTGGTTGTGCCTTATTACGTAAACTGAATGACGATACCGCTGAAATTAAGCGGATGTATTCGCGCCAGCCGGGGGTGGGTACAGCAGTGCTGGCTTATCTGGAAACTTATGCCCTGCAGCATGGTTTTCAGAAACTGGTGGGGGCTGCCCGTATTATTAACAGCAAAGCGGTGAATTTTTACCTGCATAAAGGTTTTAAAAAATGCGCCAGTTATGGCAAATACAAATACAGTTCGCAGTCGATTTGTATGGAAAAATCACTGAGTTAGGCCAGTACCTGCCTGCTGTTGGCAATAACAAAGCCAATAAGCCAGACCCAAACCCCAGGACCCGGCTGCATGCCGGGTTTTTTGTCAGAATTTATGTTGTTGTTGCTTGAGAACTTGCTTCGCCACCCATAAGTCACGGTATTATCTTTTTATCTTGTTGATATGCCCCGGGGGGCTGTAATGGACAATCTGTTATTTAATTTTACCGGTCTGCCGCCATTTTCAAAAATTACACCAGAGCAAGTGTTGCCAGCAGTAGAACAAGCGCTGACGCATTGCCGCGCCGCTGTGGAACAGGCGGTATTAACCCGTCCTGTCAGCTGGCAGGCGCTTGTCAGTGCAACAGAAGCCAGCTCTGACCATTTAAGCAGCCTTTGGTCACCGGTATCTCATTTAAATTCAGTGCTTTCATCAGCAGAGCTGCGTGAAGCTTATGAAAGTTGTTTGCCGCTGTTATCTGATTTCAGCACCTGGGTAGGGCAACACGAAGGTTTGTATCAGGCTTATGTTGAGCTGAGCCAAAGCGCAGCATATAAAACCCTGAGCGGCGCGCAGCAAAAAGTGATTCAAAACGCGCTGCGCGATTTTAAATTGTCGGGCATAGGTTTGTCAGACGCCAAAAAACAACGTTATGGCGAAATTCAAAGCCGGTTATCCGATTTATCTTCCACTTTTTCCAACCACTGTTTAGACGCCACTCAGGCCTGGTTTAAACATGTCGCAGATGAAAACGAACTGGCCGGTTTACCTGAAGATGCCAAATTAGCGGCAGCTGAAGCGGCGCAAAGCCGTGAGCTGGAAGGTTTTGTCTTTACGCTGGAATTTCCAAGTTATATCGCGGTAATGACCTACGCCGACAACGCAGCGCTGCGTGAAGAAATGTACCGTGCTTATTGCACCAGGGCGTCAGATCAAGGCCCAACGGCCGGTCAGTTTGATAACAGCGCCATTATTGAAGAAACTTTGGCGCTAAAACACGAGCTGGCGCAGCTGCTGGATTTTAACAACGCCGCTGAAGAATCACTGGCCACTAAAATGGCGCAAAGCCCGGCGCAGGTGCTGAATTTCCTCAGTGATTTAGCCAAAAGAGCCAAACCTCAGGCCAAACAGGATTTAGCCGAATTACAGGCTTTTGCCAAAGAGCAACATGGCAAAACCAGCTTAAATGCCTGGGACATTGGTTATTATGCTGAAAAGTTAAAAATGGCTAAATACGCCATTTCCGACGAAGTCTTAAGGCCTTATTTCCCGGAGCCTAAGGTGCTGGGCGGTTTATTCGAGGTGCTGAATAAACTTTTTGGTGTGACGGTAAAAGAGCAACAAGGGGTGGATGTCTGGCACCCTGATGTGAAGTTTTATCAGATTGTTGATGCCAAAGGTGAGCTGCGTGGCAGTTTTTACCTGGATTTATACGCCCGCGCCAAAAAACGCGGTGGCGCCTGGATGGACGTGTGTCAGGACAGGTTATGGCGTGCTGACGGCAGCCTGCAACATCCGGTGGCTTATCTGACCTGTAACTTTAATAAACCTGTTGGCGGCAAACCGGCGCTTTTTACCCATGACGAAGTGGTCACTTTATTCCACGAATTTGGTCATGGCCTGCACCATATGCTAAGCAAAGTAGACGCCAGCGCAGTGGCTGGTATTCATGGGGTGCCATGGGACGCAGTAGAGCTGCCAAGCCAGTTTATGGAAAACTGGTGCTGGGCGCCTGAAGCTTTGCAGGTGATTTCCGGTCATTACGAAACCGGCGAACCGTTGCCGCAGGACTTATTGGATAAAATGCTGGCGGCGAAAAACTTCCAGAGTGCGATGTTTTTAGTACGTCAGCTGGAATTTGCGTTATTTGATTTCCGTTTACATGCCGAATATAACCCTGAACTGGGTGGCCGGGTGCAGCAGCTGCTGGACGAAGTGCGTGCTGAAGTTTCAGTGATAGTTCCACCCCGCTTTAACCGCTTCCAGCATAGTTTCAGTCATATTTTTGCCGGTGGTTATGGCGCCGGTTATTACAGTTATTTATGGGCCGAAGTATTGTCGGCCGACGCCTTTAGCCGGTTTGAAGAAGAAGGGGTGTTTAACGCCAGCACTGGTGCTGACTTCCTCGCCTGTATTTTAGAACGTGGTGGCAGCGCCGAGCCAATGGAGCTGTTTAAAGCTTTCCGTGGTCGCGAACCTTCCAATGCGGCTTTGTTACGCCATATGGGTATTCACGCTGGCGAGGCAGCCTGATGCAAGGCTTCAGTGGCAAAACAGCGTTATCAGCCGCGCTGCTGTTAAGTCTGTTGGGGTTGTTGGGCGCTTGCGGCCAGCAGCAGCAACAAACAGCAACACCGGCACCTGCTGCTTCCGCAGCAACAGAAACACCAGCAGCAGTTGTGTCTGAAGCAGTTGCCGAACCGGCAGCTGAAGCAGCAACAGCCAAAGCGGGCGAGGGCAACAGCATGACAGAACAACATAAGATAACGGTCGGCCTGGATAAAACCGAACTCAAAGCGCTTTACAACGACATTCAACAAATGGCCGGTAAAGCGCAGGCCAATGATGTGGCGCAGTGCCGGGTGGTTGGTGTTGGCGCCAAAGCTTGTGGCGGGCCTCAGTCTTATCTGGTGTATTCCACATTAAGTGGCAATGAAACCGAACTGCTGCAAAAAGTTGAACGTTATAACGCCTTGATGCGTATGCAGAACGAGCAACAAGGCCTGATGTCGGATTGCGCCATAGTGCCGGAACCTGGCGTGGTGCTGGTGAACGGTTTTTGTCAGGCCGGCCCAAAAGCAGATCTGATGTAGGCGGCTTAGCATCGGCTGAGCCCGGTTAAATATCACAGATAAAATTGGCGTTTTGCCAATTTTATTTTTTACAATCCTAACAAAAACATTGGCTTAAAAGGATAGTGTCATGGCGAAGGTGGAAACAGCAGCGCAGATTTACCAACGGGCGCTGGAGCGCAAAGGTGGTGAAGCTCAGCTGCAATTATTGCTTGGCCAGGCCCCGTTAAGCACCACAGAGCTGCAACAACACCATGACAACGACTGGCTGGCGGCTTTTAGCAAAAAAGTATTCCAAAGTGGTTTTGTCTGGCGGGTGGTGGAGCAAAAGTGGCCGGGTTTTTGTGAAGTATTTTTTGATTTTTCCGTCGAAAAAATGCTGCTGATGAGTGACGAAATGCTGGCCGCCAAAGCGCAGGACGCCCGTATTATCCGCAATGCCAATAAAGTGCTGACCATTCGTGACAATGCGTTGATGATCCACGATTTAGCCCGTGAACACGGCAGTTTTTCTGCCATGGTGGCCGCCTGGCCAACCGACAATATCATCGGCTTATGGCAGCTGCTAAAACAACGTGGCGCCCGTTTAGGTGGCAACACCGGCCCTTATGCGTTGCGGGCTATGGGCAAAGACACTTTTTTATTAAGCCGTGATGTGGAAGCTTATTTGCGGTCTTATCAGGTGATTGAAGGTGGTTTAACCAGCAAAAGCAATCTGTTAAAAATTCAGGCGCAGTTTAACCAGTGGCAACAACAATCGGGTTTAAGCCTGAGTCAGCTGAGCCGTTTAGTGGCGTTCAGCACTGGCGATAATTATGTTGGCCTTGCAGCTGAAATGCCGGACTCTGACGGGATAGAAACTGCATGAACGGATTGAATGGCCAGCACCAGTTGCTGCTTGCCGACAACTTGCCTACAGAGCTGCTGGCACAAGCCCAAACTTTTGGCGTCAGTCTGGTAGATGCAGCGCAAGGCTGGCATTTATGCTGGTTTGAACAACAACTGGTGCTGCGTAACAGCGATTTACCCAAGCAAGGTGACATTCTGGTGGATTTTGCCAGCGGCGCCGCCACCTACAGACGTAAATTTGGTGGGGGCAAAAGTGAAGCGATAGCCAAAGCTGTTGGCCTGAGTAAAAAAGCCGGTTTAACCGTGATAGACGCCACTGCTGGCCTGGGGCGGGACGCTTTAGTGCTGGCCAGTTTAGGTGCCAATGTGACGCTGGTGGAGCGTAACCCTTCCGTTGCCTTATTGCTGTGGGATGGCCTGCGCCGTGCCAAACTCGACCCTGAAGTGTGCGACTGGTTGCCTGAACGGATGCAGCTGGTATTTGCCAGTGCCGCCGAAGCGTTAACGCAGTTGCCTGTGCCCGATGTGGTGTATCTGGACCCGATGTTTCCGGCACGGGAAAAATCGGCAGCGGTTAAAAAAGAAATGCGCGCTTTTCACGATGTGGTGGGCAGCGACCCGGACGCCGATGCGCTTTATGCCTTAGCTTATGCACTTGCCAGCAAAAGGGTGGTGGTAAAAAGGCCGGGTTATGCCGAATTTTTAGCAGGGCAAAAACCCAGCATGAGCATTGAAGGCAAAAACAATAGATTTGATGTGTATGTTAAAGCTGCGCTGGATTAGTTCAGCCTTATTTCTGCAAGATTTTGTGAAGAATCAACAAATCGCAATAAGCGAATTTCATTTTAAAAACAGGAGCAAACCATGATTAAGGTGGGCGAAAAATTACCGGAAGTCGACTTTCAGCGATTAACCGACAATGGCGTGGTGACTTTAACCACCAAAGAAGTATTCAGCGGCGAAACCGTGGTGTTATTTGCTTTGCCAGGCGCCTTTACGCCAACCTGCAGCGCCGCCCATTTACCTGGTTTTGTGGAGCTGGCTGAGCAATTTTTTCAGGCCGGTGTTGACCGTATTATCTGCACCGCCGTCAACGACGCTTATGTGCTGGACGCCTGGGGCAAACAACAAAACGCCGGTGATATTCTATTTTTAGCCGACGGCGCAGGCCGTTTTGCCACAGCTTGTGGTTTGTCGGTCGACAGCGGCGACTTCGGCGGCCTGCGTTCATTACGCTACGCCATGATAGTGGAAGACGGCGTGGTGCAATTGTTAAACGTCGACGCGCCTAAGACCTTTGAGCTGACCAAAGCGGAAGTGATGCTGGAGGCGGTGAAGCAGCGGTCTGCTTCTTAATTGCTGGCCCGCAATGGGCAGGTGTTGCTTAACTATTTGGTTTTTATTTAAAAATTAAGGCGTACCAGTGATAGGCGGTGCGCCTTTTTTGTATTTGCGTGCTTTTGTCCCGGCACTTGTCCGGTTTTATCAAACGTAAGTTTTACTAGCAGTAGGCAGTATGCCGCCGTTTTGGCTTTGTTTTTAGCTTGCAGCTAAGGTTGCTATGCCGGGTTTCGCCCCGGCGGACGAGCCCCTTTCTTTGCTGACAAAGAAAGGGGCGCAAAGAAATCACCCCGGTAAGCCTGCGAAAGCCCGCTAAAAATCAAAAGTTTGAGGCGCCGCCAAAACTCGACGGCTGCTAACGTCAGCCGTCTCAAACAGTTGGCGTCTTAAAACCTCAAACTTTCAATTTTTATCGGCTTGGCTAAACGGGGAGGAAAAGCGTCGACTTGGGGATTGGGTTGTTCTTGGCTGATAAATGTAGAACCGCTTGTCCTCTTGTATGTTATTTGTAACAGCTTAACTATGTGAGCTTATCCCCGCTTTCACGCTCACCCAAAAATCGCTGCTGTTATAACCACTTGTCGCAAATCATATTTATCTGTAGCTTTGATACATATTGGAACAAAAGAAGGGGAAAACCACGCTTTAAATCGTGATTTTTCCCGTTGATTAAATTGTTATACGCAATCATGAAATTGAAGAACATCAAGTCACTGTCACACAATCTAAGCCACTCATTTGTGAGTTTTGAGAATTACGTTGATGGTGAGTTTGTATTTAAAGAACTCAGAGAGTTAGCTGTAAAGGCCAACGGGGGAAAGGTCTCCATCTATTGGCTATACCCAGAAAATAAAGTGGCTCCTTTGTTCAATCATCGAATCACTAAAAGTATCGAATATTACAAAGAATGGCTTCCAAAGCTCCTTGTCCAACATGAATTAGAGGCTTCAGTAATTGAGGAGCTAAGGACTGATATATACCTTGCAGCAAATAGGCAGCTTGAAGTTCAAGCCTATGCACGAGACATAAATGGCAAGGAATATGTCAAAAATATCTACGAAGTTGCTGACTTCAAGCCATTTGAAGGTGAGCCGTGAGTACAGCGTATAACAAACAAAGGCAGCACGCCCTGCTGCTTTGGTAGTTAGAGAGCATTATGGAGTCAGTGCCATACAAATTATCTGAAGGATTATACCTTGAAGGCTCAGGGACGGTATTGCCGTGGTTTAAAAGCTTGCACCAAATAGCAAAAATGGGTGGTAAACCATTACCTGAGAAAGGAAAAACCAGCCAATTATTCTGGGAACAGGAAACCATATTTGAAGATTTGGTTGTTTCAATCCAAGCAATGCAGCAAGGTAATGGTATCTTCTTTTTGCATCCTAAAAATCAAGTCCAAGCAGATTCAGCACAAAAAGAATATGAGCAGGTAAAGGGTGCATTGCTTTCTAAATTTGGTTCACCTACAGAGGTAGGTGAAAATGATGGTTACCCGTATACAAGGTGGTTCTGGGGTAATATCTGTGTGAGTCTAACCATCGCTGAGCGGTTCATGGATTATGTATCCTTGTCAGTATCAAATGGGGTGATAAAAAATGCCCTCTAACAAGTCAATCAACTTCGCGCCTTCGGCGCCGGACGCACTGAAGCGTGCCAGTTATTGAAGCGTTAGCCTTACAGGAAGAATATGAACAATCTGAGAATTATATTTGGCTTACTCATCGGTTTGGCAGCAATGTTTGCGCATGCAGACTTATCTGACAATGCTCTTGTTCCAAAAGAAGAA
>NZ_JAVBXS010000089.1 GCF_030824435.1 Rheinheimera sp. | reverse complement strand
GGCTGAGCTGGAAGCCGCAAATATGGCAAAACCAAAATAAGCGGCACTTGCTGCTACCCTGCTGGTTTTTGCCTGCGGATTTGTTTGTTTTTTATTAATAATAAAAACCCGCCAGCTGGCGGGTTTTTAATTTAACGGTTTATTTTTAGTAACTTACATCTTGCGAATATTGTCGGCTGCATCCCGGTCAATCAGCTTCATTAACGGATCTACAGCGACATAAACAGCAGCTGTACCTGCTGGCACAGTCAGCTCAATCTGGTTTGTACCTGATTGCAACTGATGCGCCTGAAAATACAACTGGGTTGGCTCTTTCGAGAAGTCATCCGGATCTTCGGTATAAACCCCAATATCAATAGCTTCAGATAACACAACTGTGCTTTCTTTGCCTTTGCCATCGGCGGTTAGTTTGGCAGCGTCTATTGTCAGTGTCAGTTTCAGCTGACCATCCGGCAATTGTTGCTGTTTGATATCTTTGAGCCGCAGATCATAAAGGGTGATATTCACAAATAAATCATCAATAAAAGCCTGTTCCACCGCCGGCAATCCTGCTTTTAAATGGCGCAGTAAATCCAGCGTAGTCGGATAAGGGTTTTGTTTGTACTGGAACTCCTGCAAAAATGCCTGCAGTTTTTTATCAAGCTGGGCCGCCCCAAGGCGGTTTTTCAGTGCCATCATCACCAAAGAGCCTTTGCGGTAATGAATGTATCCCTGACCTTCAGCACGTAATAACGGCATTTCTTCCACACGTTCTGAACCCCGCTCGCGCAGGTAACGGTCCAGTTCATATTTTAAAAATTTACGCAGTTTGACCGGGCCATATTTGTTTTCCATCACCCGAAGCGCACTGTATTGCGCCAGCGTTTCCGGGATCACAGCACTGCCCTGTACATTGGCAGTACCGACCTGATGACCCCACCATTGATGTGCCATTTCATGGGCGGTCACGTAATAAGGCATGTCCAGCTCTTCTTTATTACGCAAATCGGCAATAAAACCTATTTGTTCAGAATAAGGCACTGTATTGGCAAAAGACTGGGCAAAACGGCGATACCCCGGAAATTCGATGATACGCATTTGCTGATGCTGATAAGGGCCAAAAGCCTGGTTAAAATAATCCAGCGAATCCCGCATCGATTCCATCATACGCTCTACGTTCCAGTGGTGTGCACCGTGGTAATACACTTCCAGCGCAACCCCTTTGTAACTTTGTTTTTTCACGTCCAGCCGAGCCGAAAGAAAGGAATAAAAGTTAAACATCGGTTTATCCATTTGATAATGGAAATAACGCCTGTTGCCCTCTTGCCATTCTTTTTGCAAATAACCTGGTGCTATCGCAATTTGATCAGCAGAGGTGGACACTGTGGTTTCAAACTGAATAAAGTCTTCACCCCGACCAAAACCACTTTCGGTGTAACGGCTTTGATCTTCCAGTTTATGAGCACGTTGTACCGGCGCTAAATCACGTTTGGCGCGTTCGTGCCGTTCCTGCAGCTCGTAACCATTCTGATAACCAAAACCCGGCAATAACTCGTTGTTATTAATAAAGGTACCGTTTTCTACCAGCACCACATCAATATCATTGTCTTTAAAACCCGGATTGCTGCGCAGCAGTTCAATATCAACGTCCACAGTAGCGCCAGGCGCCAACGGCGTGGCAAAAGTTAACCAGGCAATATTAAATTTGCGGTCGACTTCACCCAGCGTAGCTCCTGGTACTTTGATACTGAATTCACGGGTATTTTCCGGCAGATGCACCAACATTTTGGTCAGAGGCCGGTCAAATTTATTGCGCATTTGTTGTTTAATACGGGCTTTGATTTGTCGCTCTGCCGGATAAATATCAACATCTGCTTTGACTGTGGTGGCCACCAGAATAGGGTCGTCAGCATATTGTTTAAAGGCTTTTTCATAATCGGCCTGAATATCCATGCGCTGCTCTGCTGTCAGAAACTGGTTTAATACTCTGGTGTTGTAATAAATCCAGCTGCCGCTACCGGCAAACAACATCAGCGCCAGCGTGATAACCACCAGTCCCTGCGTACCCACCTGATAACGGAATAACGCAGCACGGTTTTTCAGACTTTGCGCCGGGCCTCGTTGATAAAAACCGTAACCCAACACAAAAAATACCAGCACCAGAGCCCCCCAGTACAACATGTACCAGCTATGACTTTCCAGCGTCCAGCCAAAACGGTTTAAATCAGAAAATGGCGCATTTGGCGACTGGCCATACTGGAACATTTTGTGGCTGAATCCCCAGGCATCCATCACCAGGGTGGAAATGAAATACACCACAAACACCAGCATACCGACATACTTATTCGGGCTCAGTGTCTGGATCATAAAAGCCAGCACCACCAGCATCATAAAAGGCAGCAGATTAAAATAACCCAACCTGACCAGATACTGCACCGGATCCAGCTCCGTCATGCCACTCAATAACTGATAACAGACTGTTGTGACTGCAAAAGACAAAAAGAGCGAGGCCATCAACAACCAGACTGCCACTAACTTGGAGCTGAAATACACCATATTGGGCACCGGCAGGCTGTCGGTGATATCGCCAATACCGGCACTGCGTTCACGCCACACCACTTCAGCACAATAATAAGTTGCAATAATAATAAACAGCAGACCAGTAGCGTCCACTATCATGGCCACCATCGCCTGTGTCAGTGGCCAGTCTGGTGTGCCATATAAACCTTCGGATTCCACCATAGGCACCACCAGGTTAAATATGCAGAGTAGTCCCAGAATGATAAAAGGCGGACTAAAAAACACCTGACGCATTTCAAAACGGGTGCGCAACCAAAACTGTTGCCATAACGAAGGTTGTTGCGCTTTTGTTTGCAATACAGACAACGGATATTCAGTTGCACTGGCAGAGTGTTTGGATTTTTTCTCTTTGGCTTTGGCACTGAGTTTTAACTCACCAAACAAACCACCAAAACATAACAGCACCACAACACCAACACTGACCCAGATCAGTCTGTTATATAACAGCACACCGGAGAAACTCATGATCAGGTTGTTTTTTTCGCTGATGGTCCAATAACGCGCTACATCGGCAAAGGTACGTAAACCAAAAGGATCAAGCAAAGCAGCCAGAGTACGGTATTGGGGTTCACGGGTGAAATTGCCGGAAATCAGATACAACATAAACACCGCCACCACCACCAGATACAAAGCCATCATGGAGCGGAATTTATTGGCGATGGCAAAAAACAATGCCGACAACACAAACAAAGTGGGCACAGAAAACATCAGAAAGGCCGACAGATAATAACTCAGCACTGTAGGCCCGAATCTTTCTTGGTCAACCCAGGGCATTAAAGAGCCAATCAGAGTACCCAAAGGCACAAAAGCAAACACCAAAAGCACCACAACATAAGCGCCGATAAAACGACCCAGCTGATATTGCCATGGCGTTAAAGGTTTGGAATACACCAACTCTTCCATCTGACAACTGTGGTTGCGGGTGGCACTGTTACCCACAAAGTTCACCACCAGAAACATCGCAAACAGCGACATCACCAACATGGTTTGTGCCACGGCAAAAGGCCCGTTGCCCCAAACTTCCCCACCACCGCCAATTTGCACAGATTCAGAAGAAGCGGCAAAAAAGGTCATCAGGAAAAACAATAACGAAGTGACATAAAAAGAAGGTTGGCGCAGGTAATAACGCCATTCAAAACGGATAATTTGCCAGAGCATAGATAATTCCTCAGGCAGATTGCCGTTGACGGGACTGGAACAAAGTCGAGAAATACACATCTTCCAGACCGGCCGGTGTAGCACTAAAACCCTGAGGGGCCTCACTGGCAAACACATTCAGTACAGTGCGGCCGGCAAACAAACGTTTCGAAATCACCGGCAGTTGTTGCTCCAGCTCCACAGCTTCGGTTTGCGACACTGTTTTGCTCCAGATTTGGCCTTGCAGCTCATTCACCAGCTTTAATGGCTCGCCTTGTAATAAAATTTTGCCGCCAGCCAGCACCGCCATTTGCGGGCAGAGTTCAGCCACATCATCCACAATGTGGGTGGACAAAATAATGACTTTTTCTTCACCCAGACTCACCAGCAGATTATGAAATCTGTTGCGTTCTTCCGGATCCAAACCAGCAGTTGGTTCGTCAACAATCAATAGTTTCGGGTCACCAAGCAGCGCCTGGGCTATACCAAAACGCTGGCGCATCCCCCCGGAAAAACTGCTGACGGCTTTGTCTTTGTGCTGATATAAATTCACATGGGCCAATAAAGCCAACACTGTTTCCAAACGGGACTTTTTATCATTCAGACCTTTGAGCACAGCCAGATGATCCAATAGATCTACAGCGCTGATCCTTGGATACACCTGAAAATCCTGCGGCAGATAACCCAAAGTACGGCGTAGTGCCTTTGGATCTTTCAACACATCAATACCATCAAACTCTATGCTGCCGCTGTCGGCGGACTGTAAGGTGGCAATAGTGCGCATCAGGCTGGATTTACCGGCGCCATTTGGCCCCAATAAACCGTACATACCTTTAGGGATGGCCAAAGTGACGTCCGACAAGGCTTTGACGCCGTTGTGATAAGTTTTGGATAACTGATTGATGTTTAACATGCTTCTTCCTGGCTGTTTAAAAAAACTACCTTGAGCATGCCAGAGCACAACCAGATCACCAAGCCTAAATGTTTACAATTTGTGTCAGTTTTTAACCTTGTGATGATACATAACTGCAAAGACGCTGTATCCACCGGGGCTTTGCAAGGTTACAACTCGCTCCATTGGCGCAGCAAATTATGGTAATGACCGGTGAGCCCCAAAACTTCGGCACTGTCGCCAAGCTGAGCCCGCAACGCCTGGATATGGCCATCCAGCTCAAATAACATCGACCTTTGTAAATCGGTTTTCACCATACTTTGGGTCCAGAAAAAACTGCAAACCCGCTCACCACGGGTGACAGGCAATACCTGATGCAAGCTGGTAGACGGATACAAAATTAAATCACCGGCCGGTAATTTCACTTCATGGGCGCCGTAACTGTCCATCACCTGTAATTCGCCGCCGTCGTATTCATCCGGCTCAGATAAAAACAAAGTGCTGGATAGATCCGTTCTTAAACTTAAAGTGCTGCCTGGCAGAATGCGGATGGCACCATCCACATGCAAACCATAATGTTCGCCACCGGCATAACTGTTAAACAAAGGTGGCACAGTGCGGTACGGCAAAGCAGCGGTCAAAAACTGTGGATGCTGATATAACTTTTGCAGAATATATTCACCCAGTTTTAGCGCCAGCGGGCTGTCCACCGGCAACTGACGGTTTTGTTTAACCAAAGCACCTTGTGGCCCGACAGTGGCGCGGCCGTCTGTCCAGCTGGCATCTGCCAATACACGCCGGATTTCAGCCACTTCGTTTTTATCCAGCACCTTTTCAATATGTAACATCATTTACTGAACCCCTTTTGCCTGACCGAATACCACGGCAGCCCCAATAACAAAGGCCTTAGTTTAGCTAAGGCCTGTGGTTTAAAACCTGATCTGGCACAATGTTGCGATTTATTCTCATTTGAGTCAAACCGCTTGCCAGCTGCTCAGCTTTAGAAAGCGACGTTGACACCCAGTTTGGCTGATCGTGGTGTGCCCTGATGGTAACGTGACCCCCCATTGTTAAGGCTAGCTACGTATTCTTCATCCAGCAGGTTGTACAGGTTTAGCTGCACTGTCACTGTCGGGTTTATTTCATAAGCGGCCATAGCGTCCATCACCCAATAATCAGGCACTGTCACCACAGAGGCTGTTGCCGGGTTAATAGCCGCATTGTTAGAACGTGCTACTGAATCCATATAACGGGCGCCACCACCAAAACTCAGCTTCTCAAGCTTGTAGTTGGCCCACAAAGTGAAAGTGGTTTTTGGTGTCCACTGAATAGCTGCACCATGAGTTGGTGACGTACTGTAAAGTGAACCGCGGGTAATTTTCGGGTCAAGCAAAGCTAAACCTGCGCTCAGCTCCAGGTTATCAAGCGGCATACCGACCAGGCCAAACTCGGCACCTTTAACGGTTTTTTCACCGACAGGCACATAAGTGTTGACGTCATCACGCACCAGCTCGTTTTTATTAACACTTTCAAACACAGCGGCAGTGGCAAACAACTTCTGATTTAACAGGTTCCATTTGGTCCCCAGCTCCAGGTTAATGCCTTTTTGTGGTTCCAGCGCCGGGTTGTTCTGGTTGGTGGCGGCGTTGCTCAGCTGGAAGCTGGTGCCGCCAGGTGGTAACTGTGAAGTGGCGTAACTTAAATACACTGAACCGTCAGCCGTTGGTTTGTAGTTCAGACCCACTTTGTAACTCAGCAGGTTGTCTGAAGCACGTTCATGAGTCCCCACTTTGGTGCCAACCGGAATAGTTTGAGGGGTAGCTGTGCCCTGAATGCTGATATTGTCGGTGGTGGTGTTGTAATGTTCTGCACGTACACCTGCACTCAGTTGCCATTGTGGGGCAATATCAATAGTGTCCAACACATAAATGGCAGCAGTGTCGGTCGAGCCTTCAGCCTTGGCGCCTGTCAGTACCAGCGGTGTAAACACATCAGAGGCCGATGGGTTATACAGGTTGGCCGCAACCTGGCTGGAGCCTGTTGGCATCGCTTTTGTGTAATTGAGCTGACTTTCGTAGCTAAATTCCACACCTGAAGCCAAAGTATGTTGCAAACCGGCCAGATTCAATTTGGCGGTCAGGTTCGACTGATTAATTAAAATCTGGTTTTTCTGATCTTTGCCCTGACGTGAACGTGACACTGTCCAGGTGGATGGGTCATTTTTAGTGGCTGCAGGGAAAGCCAACGCATTCACGCCGGTCAATTCATAATCCTGGGTCGACACACCATAACGTGATGTATTGGTTAAAGTCACATTGTCGCTAAAGTCATGCTCAAGGCGTAACGTCAGCATATTGGCCATTACGTGATCAAAATCACTTTTGCTGCCGTAGAAGTTGCGGCGATCAACAGGTGCAATCACAGGGCCGTTATTTTGTGGGAAAGCCGCTACATAAGTGCTGCTGTAAAAACCTTCCAGACCTGCAGTTGGTAAACCACCGTCCTGAATATTGTCTTGTTGCATATGCAGCAGGTTCAGCGTGGTGCGTGTGTTGGTATTTAAACCAAAAGCCAAAGAAGTGGCGATACCTGTGCTGTTGTTTTCCACCACATCACGGTTTGGCACACCACTGTCCTGACGCAGCAAATTCACCCGAATGGCCGCATTTTCAATATTCAGGCTGCGGTTGACATCAGCTGTCAGCCTTTTATGAGAACCAGAACCGACCACGGCACTGCCGCTGGTGAAATCTTCCAGGCCAGCCATTTTTGTGCCCATATTCACGTAACCCGATGATGTGCTGCGGCCGTTGTCTACACCAGCCGGGCCTTTGGCAATTTCCACCTGATCTGTGTTAAACACATCGCGGCTGATAGTGCCTAAATCACGAATACCGTCCACATAAATACTGCCCTGAGTGTCAAAACCACGCATAAAAATAGAGTCGCCGGTCGCGGTATTGCCGTTTTCACCCATCAGCATGGTAATGCCAGGCGTATTGCGTAATGTGTCGCTTAACGTAGTTGCGGCCTGTTGTTTAAACAGCTCTTTTTTCACCACAACCAGGGTTTGTGGGGTATCAACTAATTTTTGCGTTTGTTTTGGTGAACTGGCTTTTTCGGCGATAAATTCAGCTTCAATGGCATCAGCAGTCACTTTTACTTCCTGCAATTGACCGCTGTTTTTTGTGGGCTCAGCATCGGCCATTACCACTGCAGGTAATGCTAATAACAATGCTGATGCAATGGCAGAACCTGCGCCCGTTTTGTGTTTTTTTGCCTGAATATACGCCATGATTTTTCCCTTAATTGACAGATGTAGTGAGGCAGCTTGTTGTGGCTGCAAAAACTGCCGGCATACTATCGATAATCATTCGCATTTGCAAATGATTTTCATTTGTAGTCAAGCTGGAGATACAAAACAGCCTGCGCAAAGGCACGGCTGTTGAGCTAATAACAAGGTTATTTCAGGCTGGGAGAGAAAAAACGGGTTTTATACAGGCGGACTTTCTGGTTGATTTTCTTCATTAATTCAACATTTTGCGGAGTGTTTTTCAGCACAAGATGCAAACTTTTATGTTCTTTCAGGCTTTGACTAAACTGCAGACTGTCTGCTGCCTTGCGCTTGATTTGTCCATCATATTGCAACAGGTACTGTAATACCCTGTTGTCTATCACAGCGGTATCCAGCTCGCCGTTCAGCACTTTTAACACATTGTCACGATCACTTTGACTGATCAGCGGTTTTAGCTCCCCAGTAGCTATCAGCGCGTCCAGTTTCACCATATTCAGATAATCCTGCACCACACCAAAACGCAAAGTCGACAGTTGCCGCACATCGGTTAATAACAAAGGGTTGTCACGTTGTTCTATCAGGCCAAGCTCACTATAACCAATAGCCACGCTCAGCAGATAATCAGGATCGGTCAACGGATACTCCGGAAAATAACCAAGATGCCCTTCTTTACCGTGGCGCACCTTGGCCACAGCGGCAGGCCAGGGTAAAAAATCCACCTGCAGCTGATAACCCAACTCGGTCAGCAAGGTACGCAGCAATAAGGTCACCTCTCCCTGACCTTCGAGATCGGCACCGGTATAAGGTGGCCATTCCAGACTGGTCAACTTCAGCAAAGGCGCTGGCTTTGCTGAAGTTGGTTCCTCGTCGGCAGCCGCCATAAACACAGCGAACAATAACAACAACCCCCACTTCATCAGCTGCGCCTCAACTGCGTAACTTGGCTAATTGTTGATCAATAGCAGCAGTGATTTGTTCTATCGCCTGACTGATATCGAGGTTATTGCCTGACAATGCACTAAGCTCGCGGGTTGCATCATCAATAGCTGTGATATTACGATTAATTTCCTCACTGACCTGATTTTGCTGCTCAGCAGCAGCGGCCACCTGAAAAGCGTTATCCGCAATGGCTGATATACCACTGGTGGCGTTTGACAACTGCTCATAAGAACTTTCAGCTTCCAATAAAGTGTTGCTGACTTTGCCTGTATTGGCGGTGATTTGACTGACGGTGGTGGCCACCTGTTGTTGCAGCGCATAAATCAGCTTTTTAATCTCATCAGTAGAGCTGTGAGTGCGGGCCGCCAGAGAGCGCACTTCATCAGCCACCACAGCAAAACCGCGGCCTTGCTCACCAGCGCGGGCGGCTTCAATAGCGGCGTTTAATGCCAATAAATTGGTTTGTTCGGCAATGGCCTGTATCACTTCAATAATGCCGTTAATTTGTTGGCTGCTATGCGACACGTTTTCCACCGCCAATCTGGTTTGTTCAAACTCCCCCGCTACGGTTTTAAAAGCACCCACTGTGGTTTGAAACAGCTGATTGGCCTGTGTCAGCGCCGCCAGCGAACTTTGCGCCCCCTCAGCGGTGCGCCCGGCCAAACTTGCCACTTCATGGGCAGTTGCTGTCATTTCATGCATGGCTGAAGCTACATTCTGCACTTCTGACGCCTGCACCTTGGTGGCCTGATTAGTCTGGCTACTCAAACCTACCAGTTGCTGGCATTGTTGCTGCAATGCCCCTGAAGATTGTTTCAGTGCCAGAATCATCGCTCTGAGTTTGGCGGTAAAAGCATTAAAACCCTGCGCCATATCCCGCAGTTCCACATCTTTACTGATGGCGAGTTCACGGGTTAAATCTCCTTCCGAGCCTGCCAGTTCTTTCATCAACTGACTCATATTCACAATAGGTTGGGTGGCAGATTTTAACCAGACTGCGGTCAGAAGCACAAAACCAACCAACAACAACAACCCAAGCAACATCATCCGGCTGGTGGTGGCAGCAGCATCAGCCGCCAATTGTTCAGCCAACTGATTAGCCACACTTAAGGCAACAGCTTTAGGCACTGCCACCACCACCTGCCAATCGGCATTGGCCGCTTCCACCTGCAGTTTGCGGCTGATCACAAAATCCTGCTGATAACTGGAAAGTTTGTCGCTATTGGCCGCCAAATGTGTGCTGAACTCTGCATCAAGCTCTGGCAGCGCTTGCCCCAGTTTGTCCGGATAACTGTTACTGGCCAGTAATAAACCGTATTTACTCAGCAAAAACAGTTTTGCTTTGCCGCCATACAGCTGCTGCGCTTGTTTTTGCAATAAAGTTTGTAACACCGGCAGGTTCATATCCACTCCGGCAACACCACGGAATTCACCACCAGTCAGCACCGGATACACCAGAGACGTTAATAACACCGAATTACCAGGTGTGATTTCCCACAAATAAGGTTCCATCAGACAAGGTTTTTTCTGATCGCGGCTACACAAATACCATTCAGCTTCACGGATGCCGTGTTTATTCTTGGTTTCGACATATTTCACTGCCGGATCAGGCACCTGCACAAATTTCACGCCGTCCTGTTCACGCACCCAATACACTTCCAGCGTGCCTTTATTAGAACTGTGCGACTGGGCGGCACTAAAATTAGCGTCGGCATTGTCATAACCATTCACTTCAAACTGGCCATACAAAGCACTGACACCACTGTTGGCTTTTAACAATTCACCAGCCATGGCCTGCACCTGCTCACGCTGATAAGGCACCTGACTACCACCGTGCGCAGTGGCGCCTAAAATCGACGCATAATATTTGGCCAGGTCAAAATTGCGGTTAATTAAAGCTTCGGTTTCAAAGGCAATACCACTGGCTGCTTCACTCAAGGTTTGTTCGGCCTGGGTTTGCATCGAACTGCTTAACAAAGCCACTGCTGAGGCGTTATTACGGCTCATCGAATACCAGCCAACACCAGTCATCACGCCAATACTGATGGCAATAAACAGTGCCACACCGGACGTTAACTTAAATCTTAACGAATCAAATTGCATAACTGCCTCTTGTTAAAACGCTTATTTTCTTTGCCATCAATCAAAAGTTACCAGGAAAAGGTTTTTGCGACCGACAATGACAGCTTGGCATCACCATAAAATGGCAACGAATAATCGGTGTCGTCAAAAGCCAGAGTCCAGTTCAGCCCTTGCCAGCTCGCCAGATAAGCAATACGCCAATGATGATAAGTACCGTCATTGTCACGCATAAATTTGTCAGTTTGAGTGGAGGTGGAGCGATCGACCGTCAGCAATAAATTGCCATTTTCATGCAGTGGAATGGTTTGAAATAACGCAACTATATAGTGCCCGCCGCCGGCACCAAAATAATCGGACGCATACCAATAACCAAGCTTGGTATTTTGGTAGGACAACTTGACATAAGCTTCCGGGAAGTTAAAAGCTTCACTATTAGCGCTTTCGCTACCGTGATAAGTGTATTGCGCCACCCCAACGTCCAGCAGCCAGTCAGGGTTCAGCTGGGTCCAATAACCAATAGTGCCATCAAACTCCAGCTCTGTGCCTGGCGAAAACTTCACATTAGACGCCCAAAGCCCGGCATACCAGCCATCACCACTACTCCAGTCGAGGCTGGGTTGCAAGGCAGGATCATGATTTGTCAGCGTAATGCCGTTAAATAAGTAGTTACTGGTAAGTACAACGGTGGAGCTTACATCAGCACTGCAGGGCGCTGCCAACAAAACGCAGCAACAGCATAAAACAACTTTTTGCATGGTGACCTCAAAAGGAGATGGCAGTGAATACTGCAACTAAAAAAACAACCTTGTTTTT
>NZ_JAVBXS010000065.1 GCF_030824435.1 Rheinheimera sp. | reverse complement strand
GGTTATAAAACTACATCGGCTAAAGTTAAGAACTATATTGATAGCATAGAAAAAGTGATGTATTTGTTGGATTATCACTCTAACTGTGAGTGGGCAAAGTTAACTGAGCGCGGTGAATGAATAGGAAACTTTACGTTCAATCACTTTGAAAGTGTTGCGGCTCTGAGGGATTAGGTAACATTGAACCTCCGGGAGCGCTGAACGAAAATCCAACATTAGAGCAGCTGTCTTCAGATTATTATAAGTGTAAGTGTCACGGTTGCTTTTCTATTAAATTTTTTAATGCTCGAAGTGATAAGTAGATAATATTCAATTCTATAGCTATAACAATTTTTTCCTAAAAAGAAAAAGAGTGAATTTACAATTGATTATCGAAAGGATAATTTAAATGGTGCCACTTAAACCATCTTTTGACTCATCTGCTTTGTCTGATTTAAAAGAACGGATTCAATATGAGGATTGGCTGCTGGAGGCCGCTTATTCTATTGCCTCACAAGATCTTTTCCCAACTTACCCAGATGGAGTTATTTTTGCACTAAATAATCCAATCCCTCACCACCGAGTTTATGCAAGTGTGAATTGTATTATTGGTGATTGGCGGCCAAAATTTCTTCAAGTGGGTGCACCTCTTATATTTGTCTCAATTTTCAAACTACTTGACATGTTTATTGAGTGGGTGCTTTCAAATAACGGAAAAAAAGTTAGCTATAGATTCAAGGATAAATTAAATAGCCTAGATGTTTCTATAGTATTCCCAGAACCGATTGAATCAAATGCGTGGTTAAAGGAACGGCTTGTAGGTTTCTACAGAACACTTGAACCTCTAAGAGGAACAATTATTCATGACAGGTATTTTACCTCCACAGATGGGACGCTGAGCATTTCAAGCTCTAAACAAGGTACTGTCGGCCAACCGCTAAATATTAGTCGAGATCAACTTCGGAGGTTTGCTAAAACCATTATAAGTGTAATTAGGTATGTTGATCGAACTTGGCATCTTGATGATTTAAAAAAACGTGCATTTAAACATGACTTAGATGAACTCCAGATGTTACATGGTCTTGGCACTATGGGGCAAAAACATCCAACTCACGTGGGAGTTCGAGTTTATAGCGATGCTAGAAATGCTGTGCTAGTCGACATTCCGCTGCTTCGGAATAGTGTTTTTGGACTATATCAAAATCAGGATTGCTCTTTTGATATACGTCTTTTGTTAGTTGATGACGGCAAGGTAGTTGAAGCTTACCATTTACCATGGTCTATCGTTTCCGAGACAGAAAAGAGTTTTCGTTATGTAGATGAACTTCAGCAGTACGAAATACCGATACCTGATGACATTGAGCCAGAACACATACAAATACCCGTTAGTAACATGTGAAATTGAGCTTTTGCACCTTCAGTATGTAACTGCCACTGTTACCTCGGAGGCTAGCTTCCCCTTTAGGAACAAACAAGAACACAATATCACTAAGCCAGCGCTTTTCCTCCCCGTAAAGTGAGCCGTGGTTTTGGCCGGTTTTGAGGTTTTAAGACGCCAACTGTTTGAAGCGAGCGACGGTAGCGCTCGCTGAGTTTTGGCGGCGCCTCAAAAGCGAGTCAAAACAACGGGCTTTCGAACGATCCCGGGGTCGTTTTTTATGTCACTTTTTGTCGATACAAAAAGTGACTCGCCTGCCGGGGCGATTCCCGGCTTACACAGCGCCCCCAGCTGCAAGCTGAAAACCAACCCCAAATCGCAGTTATCAATAAAACCAACAATAAAAAAACAAGGCGCAATCTGCGGCTGCGGGGCAGGGCTTATTGATAGCAAACATACGAAAGTGCTGATTTGAAGCCTGATTGGTTGGCTTAACCCAACAACCTAAGCTTTAAAGCTCTGGCATAAGTGCGGCTCACCTTCAGCATTTTTTTATTATGCAATATCGCTTTATATTCGGTATTACCCAGCGGTAGCAGTTGTTCGATATAGGTCAGGTTGACCACTGTTGATTTATGAATTTGCACAAACACATCAGGCAAACGCTCGTTAATCAGGCTTTTTAGCCTGGCGCGCATTACATAAGTTTCCGATTGGGTATGCACACACATATAGTCACCGGCGGCGTCTATCCAGATAATATCCTGATAAGGGATAAGCTGAATGGGGCTGCGGCCATCCTGGATCACCAGTTTTTGCCGCTCTATGCAATATTGCGGTTCAATGGCCTGTGCGCTATCAGCTGTAGCCTTTGTTGCAGGCAGGGCAGGGCTTGTTACTGCGCCCGCTACCGAGCTTGGTTCTGAGCCTGGCATTGAACCAGACTCTGCGCGGTTTTGCTCCGTGATATCAGCTATCGCCTGCAGCATTTGTGCTTTGCCGGCGCGACTAACGGCAAATTCGCTGACTCTGGTGATAGCCTCCACCAGGCGTTCGAGTTTTACCGGTTTTAATAAATAATCCAGCGCCCGTACTTCAAAAGCTTTTACCGCATATTGATGAAAAGCCGTGACAAAAATAATGGCCGGGCAAAGTTCGGGTTGCAGATGGCGAATAAGCTCAAAGCCACTTTGGCCTGGCATATCAATATCAAGAAAAATCAGCTCCAGTTGCTGGTTGTTTATCAGCGTCAAAGCTTCAGCCACACTATGGGCTTCACCAATAATGTGGATCTGTGGAAAAGCCTGCAGTCTGAGTCTTAAGCCTTCGATGGCGGCTGGTTCGTCGTCCACCAGCAAGGTGTTGATGATGCTTTGCTTATGCACGGTTTGGCCCGCCTGCCAGTTCTTTGGGTACACAAATCTCAATCCAGGCGCCTTGTTCACAAACATTGGCTTCGGCCCTGTTGCCAAAACTAAATGAACTTTGGCCAGGGTAAATCAGCGCTAAGCGCTCTTCACAATTGTGCAGGCCAATGCCGCTAAAGCCTGCCTTGGGTGCCTGGCTAAAACCACAACCATTGTCCAGCATCCTTATCTGTAACTGGCCCTGAAACTCGCTAAAACTAACGGAAATAGCGTAACTTTGCTGAGAACTCTGCATACCATGTTTTAACGCATTTTCGGCCAGCGGTTGCAGCAGCAGGGAAGGCACCAGCAGGTTTTTTACGTTGTCATCCGCTACAATAGACAAATTCAGTTTGTCGCGAAACCGGCACTGCTCTATAGCAAAGTAGGTTTGTAAAATTTGGATTTCTTCCGCCACTGTCACTTTGGCCAAAGGGTCTGTGTACAGGCTGTAACGCAATAAATCACAGAGCTTTTCCAGCATAGACACCGCATGCAGATTGTCTTGTTTTAAAATGAGGGTACAAATGGCGTTGATGCTGTTAAACATAAAATGCGGGTTCAGCTGATAACGCAGCATTTTTAGCTGGGCTTCTTTGGCCAGATGTATCGCCTCTGCCGCTTTTTGCCGTTGCTCCATGGTTTCAAAAGTGGCTTTAAAGGCGTAATACAAGGCGGTCCAGGTTAATAAAATGGTTAATGAAGCGGAATGCCAGGTGCCAAAGTCAAACCAGGTCATGGCCTGCCACACCTGGCCATACAGCCATTGTAAGGTCAGCCATTTCCACTGGGTCCACACCAGGCAACTGAGAAAGATCACCAGCAGGTGCCAGATAATTTTTAACCGGGTTTCCTGCACACTTATAAGGCCATACCAATGGCGCAGCAGCAGGCTTAACAAAAAACCAAAGCTGGTATCGAGCAGCAAATGAGGCAAAGCCACAGGCCAGGGTTCCAGGCTGGGAATTTTAATCATCAGCGCTGTGAGCACTGCATACACAGCCCAGCCACCGGTCTGACAAAGCCAGAATAATTGATTACGACTTAAAGATTGCAACACCACTGTATTCCACTTGAACAACAAAGAGTGGTATTTGCACCCACTCTTTGTTTTGGTTTGTGCCCGGATAAACTATGAACCTGGGCTCGGGCTAATTCGCACAGCCTATCAGCACAGCGTTTTTTGCCGCTGTGCTGGCTGCCGTGTTTGCCGCATTGCCAGCTGCTGTTATATGTTGTGCAGCAAGCACCATCTCAGCCACAGCTAAACTATGTTGTCCGCTGGCGCTCAAGCGCAGTGCAGTTGAAACTTCGGTTACAGCAGGCGATGCAGCACAATCCAGCGCAAGTTCCACAGTATGCCACAGACCCGGCTTTAAAAGCGCCAGAGGTTCTGACAGCGACAGCTGGCGTTTGCATTGCCCTTGTTGATCACAAAGCACAAAAAGCTGAAGGTCGGTTGGCACTTGCTGATCAAGCCTGATGCTAAAACGCAAAGTGTTGGCCTTATTCAATTCAGCTGCCGCCACCGGCTTGATATAACTCAGGCTGGCTGAGGCGGGCGTTTTGCTATTCCAGCGCAGCTGGCGGCCATCTTCCTGATAGGACAAGTTCACCGACTGCATTGTTAAACTTTTGCCGTCGCTACTGAGGCCATAAGGGGTGGTGATAAAAGCCGTGCTGTTGTTTATAGCGCTGCGGTTCTCGTCGCTGCTATCCGCCAACACCCAGGCCATACCTGGTGTTAAATTGCGTATAAATAGCGGTTGTATGCCATCGGCAGAACTCCGTGCTGTGCTGGCGGACACCTGCTCAGAGAATTGGCCCAGCTCCTTTTTATCGGCATAAGTTAAACCATAACCATACGCAAACAGCGGCTTGTAGTTGGCATCGCCTTTATTCAGCACAAACTGCTGATCATCAGCTGGCCAGGAAAAACTCAGTTTGCCCTGAAAATCATGTTGGGCTTTGCCCTGTCTATCGGCCAGCAACACATCGGCCACACCCTGGCCTTCAGAGCCGGGTAACCAGGCCACTACAAAAGCATCAGATGCGTTAATTTCTTTATTGGTCCAGAGTGGCCGGCCTGTTAAAAACACCGTGACGACCGGAATGCCCTGTTGTTTTAGCTGTTTAATTAAAGCTAAATCGCTTTTGTCGCCATGTTGATATTCCAGCTGCTGAATATCGCCAAACCATTCGGCGTAGGGCGCTTCGCCGATGACCACCACAGCCACATCTGGTTTTTGGCGGTAGTTGCCATCCACGGCCAGCTCCACTTTGCCGCCCGCGGCCTCAACCTGCTGGCGTATGCCCTGATAGATAGAGGTTGCATTCGGAAAATCGGCATTGCTGTTATCTGTGCCTTGCCAGGACAGACTCCAGCCGCCGGCTTGTTTGGCAATATTATCTGCGCCATCGCCAGCCACCAGCACCCGGCTGGTTGGCAATATTGGCAAGATCTGCTGGTTGTTTTTTAGCAGCACCAAAGATTTACGCACAGCTTCGCGTGCTAAGTTTTTATGTTGCTGGCTGTTAAATTCAGCGTTTTTGCCGGATTCAGGCCGGCTGGACGGTTGAGCACGGCTTAATAAACCCCAGCGGATTTTCGCCCGTAAAAAGCGTCGCACTGCATCATCAATCCGCGCTTGCGGAATAATGCCTTGTTGCACCTGGGCAATGGTGTTGTGGTAAAAAGCTTCAAAGTGCTCAGGCACCATCAAAACATCCACACCGGCATTAATAGCAGCGGCGCACTGCTCTAAATCACAACCTTCCACAAATTTATGGGCGTTCCAGTCACTCACCACAAAACCATCAAAACCCATCTGGGTTTTTAATACATCGGTGAGCAAATACTTGTGGCCGTGCAAACGCACGCCGTTCCAGCTGTTAAAAGACGCCATTACCGACTGCACCCCAGCCTCAATAGCTGTCAGATAACCTGCGGCGTGAATATCGCGCAAAGTTTGTTCGTCAACCAGGGTATCACCTCGGTCTATGCCTTTTTCGGTGCCACCATCACCCACAAAGTGTTTGGCGGTGGCAATACGGCCAAAACCCTGCAGAAAATCTTTGCCCAAAGTGCCTTGTAAACCCGACACCATCTGGCCAGCGTAGGCTTTGACTATGGCAGGGTCTTCAGAATAACTTTCATAAGTGCGGCCCCAGCGATCATCCCGCACCACTGCAACAGTTGGCGCAAAACTCCATTCAATACCTGTTGCTGCTACTTCTTTGGCGGTGGCCACACCAATGCGGTGAATCAGCTTTTTATCATTGGCCGCGCCCAAACCTATATTGTGTGGAAACAAAGTAGCGCCATACACATTGCTATGACCATGCATAGCGTCTGTGCCCCAGATTGCCGGAATACGGCTGCCATCCTGGCTGGCATCCACTGAAGCCTGGTACATTTCGTCGGCGTATTTTAACCAGACCTCCACTGAGGCCCGTTTTTTGCCATAAGGCGCGGTATTGCCGCCATTGAGGTAAGAGCCAAAACCATATTTACGCATTTGCGCCAACGACAAATAACCAATTTCCGGTTGGATCATCTGCGCTACTTTTTGCTCTAAAGTCATACGGGCCAAAATTTGGTCCAGCATTTTTTCTATCTGTGGCTCGCGTTTTAAAGCTGTATTCACATAAGGCCACTGGACCTTTGACTGCTCCGACGCCGGCCGCACCGACTGAACGGGCGGCGGTGCTGCGGCCGGTGCACTGCCTGTCTTTTGGCTGGTTTGGGTATCAGCCGCTGTGGCATAAGCTGCAGCGTTTAGTGCTAAGCTGAGCAAGCCCCACAAGGCCAGTTTTTGCTTTTTGTGCATAGTTTGAATAAGCGTTTTTTTGTTGCTGCTGATCATCAACATTGTCCTTCGCAAGGTCGCAGCGCTTTCACCAACAAGTGTTTAGCGCCGGATAAAAAGAAACCGCTCATAAAAGCGGAGCGGTTTCTGCACCTATGGGTGTGCTTAGAAGTTAAAGCCTGCGCGCAGGCCGTAATACCTTGGCATATTAAAACTGCCTTTCGGGAAGCCTTTGCCGGTGTTACTCCATTGCTGCACTGTTTCGTTGGTGGCGTTGCTGACAAAAAGTTCAGCAAACCAGAGTTGGCCCACAGGTTCATATTTCAGTGAAGCATTGGCCATGGTATGGGCTTCTCTGCGATCGTCCATGTAACGCACAGCTTCGTCAGACACGGTAAAGTCCATATCATCCAAATGTTTGTCGACGTTCCAGATAGTGTTGTACGACTTATCTTTCCAGCTTAAGTTAAACCAGCCGTGGATAAAACCGTAGCTGCCCAAATCAAAGCTATGGGTGTAACTTAAGTTGGCGCTGAATTTTGGCACCATCGCCAGTTGGTTGCCTTTCAGGTTAGTGGTTAGCTTGCCGTTTTCAGGGTCAATAGACTCTTCATAGGACAGGCCAAACAGATACTCAGGATCGTAATCCCACTTGGTGATCCAGTCGTCGCTGATACGGGCATCGGTGTAGGTGACATAACCGTTAATGCGGCCACTGGCATAAGGTTTCCAGTCAAATTCCAGCTCCAGCCCTTTAATGGTTGAATCCGGCACGTTCTGGGTGTAGTAGGCCACCACCGGCATATTGCGGTAATCCAGCACTGGCTGACCATTTTGATCCAGCACCGGGCTGCCATCCGGGTTTTCCACCGGCGCCAGACGTTCTACAGTGCCAACAGAACCTACCGAGGCGTACTGCATGTCGGTGTAGTTGGTATAGAAAAACACCGCCTGTAAATTCAGCGAGTTATCTAACAAGCTGGTTTTTGTACCCAGCTCATAAGTGACAACCTGCTCAGGATCAAACTGGGTTTCAATGCGTTGTGTCTGGCCTGTTCTGTCATTGACTACTTCAAATACGTCACCAATACCACCGGCTTTAAAGCCTGAGGCCACATAGCCATACAGCATGGTATTGGCGCTCAGATCATAATCCAGCCCTAAGCGGAAATCGTGGTTTTGCCAGCTGCCTTTGTTGTCATTGGCAAAAGAGGATTTATAAATAGCCGGGTTTTCAAAAGCATTGGTCGGCAGATTGGATAAGGTGGTGCGGTTATACCAGCCAGGTGCACAACCATCGGCATTAGAGCAGCGCAGGGTGCGGCCGCCTTTATCTTCTTTGGTTTCGTCGCTAAAACGGTAACCCAAAGTCAGATGAAGTTCAGAACTTAAGTTGTAAGTGGCCTGACCAAAAGCAGCAAGCGCGTCGGTAGAGCGGTCGGGTTGATCCCAAAAGGCTTTATCATCCATAGGGTTGTCGTAATAACCCACAGTGGTGGTTTTTTCATGGAACAGGTTCACACCTGCTATCCAGACTAAATCACCCAGTTCGTCCGACTGCAATTGCAGCTCGGTTGAATAAGAGCGGGCGCCTGTGCCATCGAGGAAAAACATAGCGCCGTCCCAGACATCCAGCCCGGTTTCAATATCCTGCGCCGATTGGCGCTGCATATCCTCAAAACCCGCCAACCACACCAGGCTCAGCTCATCGGTCAGTTCATAATTTAAAGTGTTGCGCAGGTAGCTGATGTCGAGCTCGAGCTTACCCGGCACGTTGACCACAGCCTGATAAGTGTTGTCGCTGGGTAAAAAGTTGCTACAGTCGCCACCCAGGGCTGTGGGCCTGCCGCGTAATTTGTCGCAGTTCACCATATCTGTGGAGCCTGCACTGTCGTTTTTGTAATACTGAAACACAGTGTGATTGGAAAAACGGCCTGCTGCGGGTTCCCATAAGGTGGCAACACGAAACGAGTGTTCGTTGGCGTTATTGTAAAAATCGTTTTTATCCGCTGCTGCTAAAGCGCGGATTTTTTGCGCTTGTGGGTTCGTGCCTGCTGCGTCTATCCACCAGTTTTCGCGTTGGGTTAAGGTTTGGCCAATGCCCTGATAAGAGCCTTCGGCAATGACCGGCGCATCCAGCACACCGGCTGGCAGACGGCGGGTGTCGTATTGGTTTGGATCCCAATAACCTTCAACATAAGAATCACGTTTTAAGCCTTTGCCGGAAAAACGCACGGCAAACTCATCGGACAGCGCCAGGTTAAACATGCCGCCGACACTTTTGGCATTAAATTTACCCACTTCAGTATTCAGGTTACCAAAGCTGCTGCTTAAATCGGGTTTGGCAGTCAGCACGTTAATGCTGCCGACCGTGGAGTTACGGCCAAACAAAGTGCCTTGTGGGCCGCGCAAAGCTTCAACCCGCTCCACGTCGTACATCAGCGCCAGCGCGCCTTGCATCCGCGGTGAATAAATACCGTCCAGATGCACACCTACCGCAGGGTCACCCAGTTCAGTGATATTGGTGGAACGAATACCGCGCATGGTGATCACCGGAGCCGCTTGCTCTGATGACACGGCAATGTCCAGGCCCGGCACTAAATTGGCGATATCCACTACATTATTCACGCCATTCTGTTGCAGTTGTTCTTCAGACAAGGCTGAAATAGCCACCGGGGTTTCCATCAGTTTGGTTTTGCGTTTAGTGGCCGTGACTGAAATTACTTCCAGTTCGGTGTCACTGGCTACGGCGGGAGCTTTGTTGGCGGTGTTGGTATTCACTTCAGCCTGCTGCGCCGCAGCAGAAAAAGCGCAGGCCATCGCTATCGCCAGCGAAAGTGCGTTACGTTTATGCATTCTGTTATCCCTGTCTTTGTAGTTTTTGCTTTTTGTTTTATGGCTTTCTGAACAGCTGAATTTGCCACTGCTTTAACCTTAAGGACATGCTAAAACCAGAGATACAGAGATTCGACAACCCGAGTTGTTCACACTACAACACGATTTCTGCGGGGGCGGTTAAGTCTTTGCAAAGGACTTGTGCACAAACGCCTTGTTTACAATCCTGTTGGATATGCATTGAAGGAGGTCAGGATGAGCCAACGTATTATTGAAGTTGTGCCTTATGATGCCAACTGGGTGAAACTTTTTGCAACAGAAAAACAGTTGTTGCAACAAGCACTTGGCGCTAATCTGCTGTTGGCTGAACATATTGGCAGCACTGCCGTGCCTGGTTTGGCTGCCAAACCTGTGATTGATATTCTGCTTGAGGTGGTGTCTGTTGCCGCATTGGATGGGCAGCTTAATGCTTTGCAGGCGCTGGGTTATCAGGCCAAAGGTGAACATGGTATTGCCGGCCGGCGTTATTATCAAAAAGGGCAGAGTAGCCGCAGCCACCACGTACATGCTTTTCAAAGCGGTGATGCACATTTATTGCACCACAGAGCTTTTAAAGCTTATTTGCTGGCACATCCGGTTATTGCGACTGAATACGCACAGCTCAAACAACAGGCGGCCAGACAATGTCAGCATAACAGCGAACTTTATATGGCTTATAAACAGGATTTTGTATTGTGGCATCAGCAGCAGGCGCTGCTTTGGTACAACGCTTAATTGCAGTTTGAGGCATTTAAACCCATAAAAAAACAACAGGATGTGTGATGACTTTTATCCAAAACCCCAATTTTTATCTGCGTTTGGCAGGTGTGGCTTATCTTGCCAATATTCTGCTGGGTTTATTTGGTGAAACTGTGGTGCGTGGCACTTTAGTGGTAGCGGGTGATGCCGCAGCCACTGCCGCCAATATTGCCAACTCGCCCGGTTTATGGCGCGCCGGTATTGGTGGTGATTTGCTGATGCAGCTGCTGGATATCCCTTTAATAGTGTTGTTTTATTTGCTGTTAAAGCCGGTGCATCATGGCCTGGCCATTACCGCCACTTTATTTAATATTGTGCAAACTTCGGTGCTGGCGGTGAATAAACTGGCGTTAGTGGCGCCTTTGCTGCTGGTTGCTCCGGCCGGTCAGCTGCAATTACCGCCTGACATACTGTCGGCTTTTACCGCCTTTTGGGTCAAAATGCACAGCCACGGTTTTGCTATTGGCCTGATCTTTTTTGGTGTGACCTGCATCATTCGGGGTTATCTGATTGTTAAGTCTGAATTTTTGCCTGCCTTTTTGGGGTATTTATTAACAGCGGCCGGTGTTTGTTACATCATCAACAGCTTTTTGCTGTTGCTAGTACCTCAGATTGCCGGTTTATTTTTCCCATGGATTTTAATGCCTTGTCTGGTGGGTGAACTTGCCATTACTTTGTGGTTTTTATTCCGTGGGCTTGATATAAATCTCTGGCAGGCCCGTGTTATCTCAATGAAATAACAGGAAAAGCAGCATTGGCGCTGCTGGGCTTTAAAGCATTTTTAATAAGTTGTACAAGGAGTACTGATGATTGCTACTACAGAAAAAAAATTAACACGTGGTGCTACTTTTATCGCGGGCGGGGTTTGTGCCGGTTTAGCCAAATATTATGGGCTGAATAAAGGTGGAGTGCAGGCGGCTTTTGTCATCAGCAGTTTGTTTTTTGGTCTGGCGGTGCTGATTTATGTCATTTTGTGGTGCATTTTGCCCAAAGAAAAAGATGTTGTTAAAGCTGAAGCTGAAGCTGAAGCTTAAGTTTTAGTTTCTCCACTCTGGCGCTGAATTAAAGCTGGTTTGGTTTAGCCCCAAATCATCATGCGCCAGTACTTAAACTTATGTTGTGAAGTGCTTTATGCCCCATTGTATTATTGAACATTCAGCATCGTTGGACGCTAAGCTGCTGTTGCCGCAGGTGTTTTCCAGCGTGAAAAATTCGCAGTTATTTGAGCCGGACGGCAGTGATATCAAAGTAAGAGCCACGGCTTATCAGCATTATCTGGTTGGGCAAAGCCAGTCTGATTTTATCCATGTGGTGCTGAATATATTATCGGGCCGGACCACAGAGCAAAAACAACATTTGTCTGCTTTAGTGCAGGAAGCTCTTGCTGAATTAAAGCTGGCTCCTTGTTCTATCACCGTCGAAGTGGTGGATATAGATAGAGACAGTTATGCCAAAGTGGTGAGCTGATATATTGCTTTGCTGTGCTTTTAAAACTGTCAGTAGAATTAACCTTATAAGCTGATGGTAATAAAAGGAAAAGGGCACTATGGTGCCCTTCTGTTATTGTCGGTGACCCGTCCTGAATAATGTTGACACTTTTTATCCTGAACCGTGGAGAGTGTCATGAATGCAATAGCCAAGCGTACGCAAAAAGATTATTCCCTTGCCTTTAAATTAGCGGTGGTGGC
>NZ_JAVBXS010000088.1 GCF_030824435.1 Rheinheimera sp. | reverse complement strand
CTCAGCATGCGGATTAACCACTACAGCCACAAGAATAAAGGAAAACAATAACAATGACTCATCACACAATCATCCTGACAATCGCCGCTGTGTTAGCCCTAAGCGCATGTACCGACAAAAATCCGGCAGCACCCACCTTAACCATCAAGGTGACACCACCCTCTGCTTACTCTGCTAGTGAAACTATTCATCTGGTCGGCAGTTTTAATGATTGGGCGCTGGAGGGTGACAAGGCTTACCCACTTAAAACCGAAAAGGGGGAGCTGAGCGTTACCATTCCCATCACCGAAAAAAATGTATTTTTCACCTTGGTCAAAAACAAAAATTGGCAATTGATGCCCGCCAACGAAATGGCAAAAAGCCAATGTATCTATCTACACAAAGCAACGGGTGGTGATGCCGAAATGACAGCGCATATTCCGCTTTGGACCGGTGATAAGCCGTTAAAAACAGCTGAGCCGAGTTTAAGCGGCAGCATAATACAGCATAAAGATTTTACGCTGCCCCAATTTGCCCGCAGCACTGATATATACGTTTATCTGCCCAAGTCTTACCAACACAACACCGACAAAACCTACCCGGTTTTATATATGTTGGATGGCCAAAATATTTTTAGCGCGCACTTAGCTCATAGCGATGAATGGCGCATTGATGAGCTGCTGGAAGAGCTGACCACTGCTGGCACTCTGGATGAAATGATTGTGGTGGCGGTGCCCAATAGCGCGCAGCGTTGGGTTGAATACAACCCCTGGGATTTTAAAGACCGCGATGGCAAGGCTGCACAAGGCCAGGGTGAATTAACGATTCGCTCGATTAAGGACACACTAAAACCCTTTATCGACAGTCGCTACCGCACCGATCCACAGCCAGCCAGCACAGGTTTAGCGGGCAGCTCGCTGGGCGGCTTAATGGCCATTTATGCCGCGCTGGAGCATAGCGATACCTTTGGTTTTACCGCCGCATTTTCACCGGCTTTAGCCATTGAAAATATGGATGGAATTAATGTGTTATTCGAAGCCATCAAACAGCAGCAAACTATTGGTAATAGCAAAATATATTTTGATATAGGGCAGATGGAATATGGCAATTACGAGCAAATTGAACAATTAAATAGCCTGCTGCTCAATAAGGGATTTAAACCGGAAAATCTGAAGTTGGTGAAGGATGATATTGGGCGGCACTGCGAAGTGGACTGGTCGCGCCGATTCCCTGCGGCACTGGAATGGTTGCAAGCAGGTATCTAATAGTGTTTAGGAGCAGGACTACACTTTGCTTATTTCTGCAACTCGCTCACAGCCGTCATCCGATCTAAAGTAAAACCCCAAACCAACACCGGGAGCTGCGGAGTGAGCATTCAAAAGTGAGCGCGGGAGGCGCGAACGGGCGAGCGCAGTAGTTGCCGGTGGTGGTTCGTGCCATATCTTTAGCAATTGCAGCAACGCCAATAGGGCAAAAGCAAGTATGCCTGTAATACGCTCTTTATCTATTACCAGATTTCAGCCTAAGCATGCTGCTTAAAGTACTTCTAACTCAGGTTAATGTTCCGCATCAAAGAAAAAACGCAGCAAAAGCTGCGTTTTTTTAGCTTGTGACTGATGGATGTAACAGCTATCTGGCGTTAGATTCCGCTACAAACTGCTGTCGCGATATAAAGGCTCAAGCCTCACGCCGCCATCAGATCCCAATATGCGTCTCACATCTCAATATACTGCGGCCAGCCCAGTAGTGGGTTTTGCATACCTTGTTTATGTTCAAAAGCATCCAGCTGCTCCGGTGAAGCGTTGGCCAGTGCCTTTTCGCGGTATTTCACCGCAAAGTTTAAGGTTTTTAACAGCGCAGGCGCGAAGTTTTGCCCTATGTCGGGGCGGATGGCCTCGCTGATGCCGGGCGGGAGTTCAGCCAGTGCCACTTCGGTTTGCAGCTGCAAATAAGCAACGTCGAACCAACGGTCCTGTAACTCCACCTGACGGATCCGCTGTTTTAAATCCTGTTTTACTTTGCTGTGGCCACAAAACACCCGGTAAATCACCACTTCGGCCAGCATGCCTTCCAGGTTAAAGTGCTCAAAAGGGTCAAGCACAGTTTGCTGGAAAAACTGCTGCTTCAGCACGCTGATGGCATTACGGCGGTTGGCTTCGAGCAGCGCATTTTGATAAATGCCCCAGCCTTGCCATTCTTCGGCGTCTGGCGGGCTGGAAATATCACTCAGCAGCTGCTCGTCCACATCACCAAACAACGATTTACGGTTTTGCTGTTTATTGCTGACCGTCACCAGCATGCTCCAGCCTTTTTGAAACGGCTTCATCACACTGTCGGCGCTGGTCAACAGTTGCAGCGCTTTTGGCAGATCCTGCTCCGTTAGTTCGGCCAAACCCAGGCTAATAACGCCAATTACATCATGGGCGGCCTGCTCCAGCAGGTGCATTTTGTATTTGTTGTAAAACTTGTCGGCAAATTTCAGGCTCATCAGCACAGCTTTGTTTTTCAGCTGCTCCAGCTCGTTATTGGACAGCAGTTGTTGCTCCTGCCCATAACGCAGCACCCGGCTGAAAAACGGGCCTTGATTGGTATCGCGTATCGCTAACTGCATGGCAAACCTTAATCCAGAAAACTAAACATCTCATCCACTTCGGCGTATTCGTCGGTGGCCTGGTTTTTCTCTTTGGCTTGCATCACCAGCTCAGTGGCAAACTTGTTGATGATATTTTCCCAGCCAGAATTTTCGTTACGAATGAGGCTCTTAATCGACTGTTCCACGTCAGGGGTTAACTGGCGAATCAGCGCCAATAAACTGCGAGGGTCGTCATAGCCTAAACCATGCACTTCTTCATTCAGATGACGTTCGGTAAAGCTGACCGCTTCTTCTAAGTCTTCCTCTTCTTCGTGCAGAATATCGTGAATTTCGTCTTCGTCTTCCACCACTTCGCCGCGGTATAACTCAATAAAAGGAATAGACAAATAAAATAAACCGGCCGGATCTTCAGCAATACATTCCAGAATTTCGGCTTGTTTTTCTTCGGTTTCCTGAGTGCGGATTAAATAAGTTAAAAAATCAAAAGTGTGCTGTTTGAGTTCTTCGGCATTATTTTTGATTTTTTCTTCCCAATACAACGGCTGCTGACAAACGATGTCACGGATTTTTTCCACTGTCATCAGCTCAGAAATAATGGAAGGAAAGGAAATATCGTGTTGGCTGTTAATTTGCGTCAGCGTCACAATATCAATATTTTCAATCACTTCTACTAACTGAGCATCAGACATTGTATTGGCCATCAGCTCAAATCTTTTGCTGGCTTGTTTGGGTTCTACTACGGCCAGTTCTTTGATTTCTGCAACTGCAATCTCAATCAGACTATTCATCAGCGACCTTCCCGTTTAAAGGTAATTTCATCATATTGATCATCGTAGCCTTCTTCGTCTTCATCATCGTTGCCATCGTAATCGTCGGCCGCCTGATCGCGTCTGTCGCTGTAGTCGTCATCATCTTCTTCATAACCTTCACCGTCGTCATGGCTACCCTGACTCCGTTGCACCGGCGAAGAAGTTTCATTCGACAACATAAAAAGCACAGCACAAGCTTCAATCAGCAGGCTTTCGTTATAAGCACGGATGGTTTTGACCAGCGGTAAATCGGCGTTATTAAAAGCCACTGTGGTTTTAAATTCATCCCAGAGCGGCGCGTTGCCGGTTTTTAACCACTGCGACCATTTTAATTTGGCATCCCCCGGGAATTTCACCCGGCCATACAGCGCCACCGGCAGATATTCCGGCACCGACTGCAGCATATCTGGTGCGGCCTGTAACACGCCTTTAATTTGTTCGGTAAAAGCGGCCAGCGCTTTTGGCGTGTCAGGGTCGTTGTAAGAATCAATGTTTTCAAAGGCGTCGGTTTTCAGTTGTTCTAACCGCGCTGCGTTAAATTTCTGGCTCATGGTTGGTCCTGCGGCTGTCCGGTGAAACCGGTTCTAAGCAATTTTTGTATATCTGATTGTGGCTGATGTTGGCACTGTCTGTGGTTTTACCGTGAAAGAGTTCTACCAGTTAAACCGGCGGGTAATATTGGTCCCACAACTCTTTCATGGCTGCTGCCGGGTCCGGCACTATCACATTGTTAAAATCTTTAATAAAAGCAGCCCGTTGTTTTGGGTCTGACAACACGTCATAAGCTTCTTTGACTCTTTGTAACTGCACAGCAGCTTGCTCTTTTTCATCTTCAGAGCTGCCTTGTAATTTATCCGGATGGTATTTGTTCGACAGCCTTTTGTAGGCTTTTTTAATCTCGTCTTCGCTGGCGCTGGCTTTTACACCCAACACGCGGAAATAGTTGATCATACAAGTCCCTGCTAAGTGACGGCTTTTGCTGAGTGTTTTAAAACATCAGCTTACAAAGCCGGTGGATGGCGCGATCATAGCAGAAAACATCGTGCTATCAGCAGGCTAATCTGCGTCCATTAAACATTGTTGTAATTGGCTGATATTGTCCACCACTTGCCAGGCGCCCTGAAACGCAAAACCGGCACAAAAACGGTGTTTAATCACCACACAACGCAGTCCGGCGGCAATGGCGGCTTGCAGGCCACGGGGAGAGTCTTCCACTACCAGCACCTCAGCAGGCTGGCGGCCACTCAGCGCAACACCCCGTAAATAAGGTTCAGGGTGCGGTTTACCGTTTTGCACTTCATCCCCGGTCAGCACAAAATCAAAATGCTGTAATAAGTTGCTGTGCTGGTGGATCAGTTCAAAGTGTTGGCGATGGGCGCTGGTGACAATAGCGTGCCGGTAGCGGCTGTTCAGTTGTGACAGCAGGCTGCTGATGCCTGGCACAGGCTGAATTTGCAGTTGCTGCAGCATGGCGGCATAACGTCTGTTGCGCTCTTGTCTGAGTGGCTTGATGTCGGTTTCACTCAGCTGTTGTGGCAATAAATGCCAGGCGCCGATGTTATCGAGTAAAAAACACTGAAAAAACTGTTGTTCGGAAAGCTCCAGCCCAAGCTCGCGGTAAAAGTCGCGATTGCAAAGAAAATACAACTCTTCGGTGTCGACCAATACTCCGTCGTTGTCCCACAAAATAAAATTTGCCATTGTTGTGCCTGTTGTTCAGGGTTTAAGCCAGTGCTGTCGCCGCGCCGCGATTATCTGCAGCTGCGCCATCCCAGGCAAGGTGATTGCGGCGAAAAGGGTAAAAAGGGCGGATTGTGTTGCAGCCAGAGTGGCAGTTTTGTTGTATTGCTGTGTTAGTTGCAGGCTGCAACAGTACTCTATTCTATGTGCCGGTTACCAAAAGCTCTGGCTTGAATTTTTCCTGAAATCACCGACAATGCCTGCATTCCGGCACTGCTGCCTGACAGCAAAACTCAAATGGCCCCTCTATGCAGATCATTGCTACCGACATTCCAGATGTACTGTTATTACAACCCACTGTCTTTACTGATGAACGTGGTTATTTTTTACAGAGTTTTCAGCAACAACAATATGAACTACTGCTGGGGCGTTCACTCAATTTTGTGCAGGATAACCATTCCCATTCCAAAGCCGGAGTGTTGCGTGGTTTGCATTATCAGCTGGCGCAGCCACAAGCCAAGCTTATCCGGGTTGTGCAGGGCGAAGTATTTGATGTTGCTGTAGATTTAAGGCGTTCATCCAAAACATTTGGTCATTGGGTTGGGCATTTGTTGTCGGCAAAAAACCAACAGCAGTTATGGATCCCGGAAGGTTTTGCGCATGGTTTTCTGGTGTTAAGCGACAGTGCTGATGTGCATTATAAAACCACAGATTATTATGCACCTGCAGCTGAACGCAGCATCAGATTTGATGATCCACAACTTGGGATTGCCTGGCCGCTGCAAGGCGCGCCGTTATTGTCACCCAAAGATGCCAAAGCGCCGGCATTTGCCGACGCTGAGTATTTTAGTTAAGGGTGGCCAAACAACGGCTCAGGGCTGATAAGTCACGGTAAATAAGGTTTGGGCGCCTGGCAGATGACGTTGTGTTTCTTTATTCGCTGCAGTAATAAACACATGGGGAATGGCAGGTAACTGCGGTAATAACTTCATATAATCAAAAGGTTCTGGCGCTTTTTTTAATAAAAGATGGTCAGGTGCACCACCCATTTCAATTTTACGGTATTGATAAGCAGGGTACTTTTGCTGATACCAGGCCAGAATTTCGTCGGCAGAAGCAGTGGAAGCAAAAGAAACACCAGGCAGACTGGTGACAGATTGGTCGCCAAAGCGGACTAAACCTTGTGCCGGTAAATGCACTAACACCTTACTGCCCGGATACATAGGCGCCGGAATATTGGCTGTGGTGCCCTGACTGGCATTCACCAGCATATCCACGCTCGAGCGCATTTGTGCTATGCCTTGCTGTTGCAGTTTTTCTGTCAGCTGTTCAATTTGCAGTTGTTCCGCCGCTGTTGGTTCTCTGTCGCCAATGCCATCAAAAAGTTTGCTCAGTTGCTCTTCAGCCGACGACTGCTGTTGTTGCTGTTGTGCCTGTTTGGCCAGCTGTTCACATTTTTGCACTGTTGCAGTTGAAACTCCGGACTGTTGGATCACCTGACGTTTAACACATTGTTCGTCTGGCATGCCGTTGGCGGTCAATGGGCATTGTTGCAAAGCTTTGGCTAAATGTTGTTTTAGCTGGCCACTGCTGACGCCGCTGCAAGCTGCAGCCTGTTGCAGCAGGCCCGACTGTTCGGCCATTTGCAGCAACATTTGTTGTTGGGCTGGTGGAATATTTTGTGCTGTGGCGTTATGGCTGACGGCCAAAGCCGCTGTTAATAAGGCAACACGAAACAACAGGCTGGTTTTTTGAATTTTCATAAGCTGATTTCCTTGTAAAAAGAGGCGGCTGACGACTCCGGGCTGTCAGATACTTTGCCAGTATGCTGCCATAAGCTGACTGATGAATGAACAATAAAGATAAAAGTCCTGCCGGTTTTTTCACCTCTGAGTGACAGGCTACTGACAAATTTATGATATTTGTTGCACTGTGATTAAGCCTTTGCATGTGGCAGCTAGAGTGAGCTGTGGCAGTTCAGCCACCTCATTTTATTATTCAAAGGATCATCAGATGAAAACCAGGAACATCAGTATTGCTGTGATTTGTGCACTTGGCATCAGCGCTTTGCAAGCAGCCGAACCGCTGCGGCCACCAACAACAAAACAGCTGGTGCACCCCATAGTGTATAGCTATGACGAAATGTTTAACTTTGATATTGAAGCTTATCTGGCCAGTCAGGCCCCCCATTTATTGCCTTATGCTGAGCATATTTCGCATTGGGCGGGTTACAGCAGTATCAGTCCCCGTGTGCTTCTGACGTTAATTGAACAACACAGTGGTCTGGTGACAGACCCTGGTGCTGACGAAGCCAGAATGCAACGTCCTTTTGCTTCTTTGTCAACAAAACTGGGTTTTAGTGCTCAGTTACAGGATGTTGCACATCAGCTGGCAGAACGTATTTATAGTGGGGAGCCGGCACCTGAAGCCAGCGAATTTGCCCGGCCAACTGAAGTGGATCCACTGGCTTTTTTAGTGGCGCCAGCGCCAACGGATGAAGCGCAAAAACCACAGGTGCAAAAAGTGCGTTTTATGCAGTTGTATCAGAAACTTTTTGCCGAAGATTTTGCGCCGGCACAGGTAAAAATACGGCAGCCGCAAAGTTTATTATTGGCTGGCCCTGCCAATGGATTTTTGCAGTTCCCCTTTCCAACCGGCCAGTCCTGGCATGTGGGTGGTGCTCATACCAATACCGGCAGCGGTAGTTACCCAATGTCATCATTGGATATGAGTCAGGGTGGTGGCTGGGGCAGTAATCAATCCGGTGTCTGGGTGGCCGCTTCAGCCAGTGGCAGTTTTAAACGGCATTCGTCTTGTTTTGCCGAAGTGGTGCATAGCGGCGGTTGGTCCACCACTTATTATCATTTGATGAATATTCAATATGGCACAGGCGCTACTGTGTATAAAAACACCCGCATTGCCAATCCGGCCAACAGTCAGCCACAGGCTTTGTGTAATGGCGGTGCTTCCACCGGGCCACACCAACACTGGAGTTTAAAACAAAATGGCAGCTGGACCCATTTACATGGTGCTTATCTGTCGGGCTGGCAAATTACCGCAACAGGCACCAGTTATGATACCAACTGCACCCGGTATTATTTAACCAAAAATAGTGTAAAACGTTGCGCCGGTTATTTTAGTCATTAAGCGGCAGCTGCTGGATACGCTTGTTTTTCAGGCTGACCAGAAAGACCTGATCTGAGGCCTGATGGCGTTGAATGTCGTAGTGCAATGCGAAGTCATACAGTTGTTGAGCCGGCAAGGTTTTTAACAAACAGTTCCGGCTCAAATCGGCTGAACATTGTTGCAGCGCCTGCACCAGCAGGGTCGCTGCAGCAAATCCTTCAAATGCAATATCACTGAGCGGTACTTCGGTACCTGCAGCCTTGCGGTAAGCCTGCGCCAGAGCAGATTGGGTACTGACCGGGTCTGGCATTACCATAGAAGCAAACACCTGATCCTGATTATTCAGCATCAGCGCCAGCTCAGACACTCCGGTAAAAGACACCACACTGTATTTGGGCCTGAAGTTATGCTGACTGGCCAGGGTGATGGCTTGCGCCAGCACCTGATAAGTGCCGACAGTCAGCACCAGTTCCGGCTGATGTTGCACCAGCAGTTTCACTGCCTGAGTTAAGTCGCTGCTGTTGCGCTGGAATCTGCTGATCACCAGAGGTTTAATGCCTCTTTTGTCCAGTTCGGTTAAAAAACTTTGTTCCAGCGTGGCACCAAATTCATCGGCCTGAATTAACAACGCAATTTTGCGTAATTTTTGTTGGTCAACCAGATATGCAATTTGTGCTTTGGCTTCTTCGGCATAACTGGCGCGGAAATTAAAAATAAAGTGGTCATCTTTTTGTCGCAGCAGATCGGCACCACTAAAAGGCGCCAGATAAGGAATTTGTTCATGGCGTAACAAAGGTAAAACTGCGCTGGCGGTTGGGGTGCCAATATAACCAAAAAGTGCCAGCACTTTGTGTGAATACACCAGTTGTCTGGTATTGGCAACAGTGCGCATCGGCTCATAACCGTCATCCAGCGTGACCAGCTGTAAAGCGCGGCCGGCAATGCCACCTTGTTGATTTTGTTGTTTAAATACCAGTTCAGCGCCATGGCGGTAACTTAAACCAAGCTGCGCCGCAGGGCCGGAGAAGGGGGCTGACATACCCAGACTTATTGGCTGTTTATCTTCGGCAACAACCAAAAAACTGCACAGCCATAACAAAAAGGTCCAAAATCGCCACATCAATACTAAATACCACCTGGATGCTGAATCTGAACTATAGCCTAAATACATCAAGGCCTGACTGTTTTGATACAGGTCAGGGAAGCTGCATTCAACAGCGGCAAAGATGCTGCTCAGTGAACTGATACGGCTTGTTGCAGCTGACGGATCAGTGCTTGTTTGCCCTGATGACCAACTTTGAGTTGGTTCCAGCTGTGTTTTTGCCAGAGTTTTTTAACAAAAATTGCCGCAACCTCAATCGGAACCTGTTGATAATGTTGATTAAACCAATGCAACAATAAAACTTCGACCAGCTCATAAGGCCTGTTGCCAGCGCTGAATAAGCTGAGTTGTTGTCGTTCGCTGCAAGATAAAACTTCTGCCGGCGGCCTGGCCAGTTGCAGCGCCAGCTCTGCAGCAAGCTGCCGCTGACTGTCGGCCAGCTGCCAATACAACTGTTGCCGGAATTGTTGTTGCAGCTTATCTACAGTGCTGCACAAAACTGGTGTTAACGGCTGTAACATCAACACCGAAGGTTCGCTGCTGGCTTGTTCTGCTTGTTGGCTGAGTTTCACCGCGACAAAACCGGCTTTTTGCCAGAAAGATAATAAAGGGCTGTTGCAGCCAAAACTGCTGCCAAGCAGGGCAAAACCGGCCTGGCTAAAATGGCTGTGCAGCAGCTGCAACATGGCAGAGCCTATGCCCTGTTGTTGTAAGCTGGGACTTACCGCAATTCTTTGAATTCTAGCCATTTTTTCGCATGCAACTTCAGGGCAGGCCAAGTGAAAAGCCAGGCTTTGTGCCATTAACTGGCCTTGCACCCTGCGTTCACCCTGATAAATCTGCTGGCTGAGCTCAGCTGGCAATTCACCTTCAATACTGATCACAGCACAAGCCAATAAGTGCTGTTGTTGCATCAACACAAAAAGTTGCAAAGCCGGATTATCCAGCAGTGCCCAGAGATCGGTGATACTGGTTTGGTAATGTGAAAGGCTCAGCAGCGCCATTATTTGTGGCAATAACGGCTGTTGCCCGAGTTGCTGTTGTGGCAACAGTTGTAACTGTAATGGCTGCTTGGGCTGGTATTCGGGCTGCTGATATTCTGTTGCCAGTAAAAACCTTTGAAAAATAAGCTGTTCCAGTGGGCAATCAGCGGCATAACGAATGGCTTGTTGTAACTGCAGTTTGTGCCAGCCAGGGCAGTTTTGGTCCAGATAAGGCTGAAACTTCAGCAAAAAACCACGGCCGGTGCCTTCATAACCATGTTCAGTGCTGGCCAACACCACCCGGCTATAATGCGCCACCAGCTGTTGCAGTTGTGGTGTTGGAATAGCAGCAGCTTCGTCTATCAATAACAAATCGAGTTTGGGTTTTTCTGCCAATAACACATCCACAGGCCAAAAGCGCAGCGCCAGCTCAGCCCCCGGCGACAGCTGCTGCAAATGTTGTTTTGCCATGGCAAGTGCCACTGCAGCACTGTCGGGGTGGGGCGCACAAATGGCGAGGCTGGTTTTGCCTTGATGTTGTAATTCTGCCGCCGCTATACCCAAAGCTGCTGATTTACCGCGGCCACGGTGTGCTGTCATTAACAAAGGCCGCCGTCTGTGGCCGGACAACACTTTAAAAATGCCTTGTACTGCTTGTTGTTGATCAACACTTAAATAAGGTGATGGCAGCGCAACTACCTGATTTTTATTGGTGTTACTGCTGTTATTGCTGTTTGCCGCAGGGAAAGACAAATCCTGTATTAGTGCGTTGTTGCTGCACACCAGCCAGTTATTTTGCTCTGGCTGATTGAGCCAGAATTTTAAAAAAGCCGAAGACGCCTGTGGGTGTGGGTAAGAGCGCAGTTTAGCGGCCTGATGATTGGGTTGTTGCAGCCAGAGTTCAGCGGCTGGACTCAATAAAATCCACAAGCCACCGGCCTTAACACAACCGGCGCTTGCCGCTACTAAATCCCAGTCGATACCTTGTTGTGCATTGATAACAAGCACATCACATTCAGCGCCCAATAACTGATTTTTACGCTGAATAAACTGCAGGTTTTTTTCAACGCCGGTTGCAGAGCTGGGCTCAGCGCTGCCTGTGCTGGCGCCTGAGACGCCTGGTACAGCTTCACCCAACCAGAAAATATCTGCTTTTTGTTGCTGTTGCAAAATGCCGGTAAGCAGCAAATTATCTGTGTTATCAGCGCTTTGCAGCCAGATGGGCAAACGCCAGCCGAAGCTTTTACATTGTTGCTGGCGCTGATTGATCAGTGTCAGTAAAGCTGTAAACCCGGCCTCGGCTGCCATATTAAACCGCCTCTAACCTGGCATAAGCTGTCACCAGCCATTTGCTGCCTAAATCGTCAAAATTCACCTGGATACGCGACTGATTGCCGGTACCTTCGTAGTTCAGCACTACACCTTCACCAAACTTTTCATGGAACACCCGCTGGCCCAGTTTAAAACCGGTGTTTTCAAAGGCGCTGTGGGTGGCGGCGCTGCCAAAACGGTTAAATTGGGTAGGGCGGCTGACACTGGTGGTCAGGCGGATTTCTTCGACATATTCGGCCGGAATTTCGCGTAAAAAACGCGACGGTTTGTTGTATTGCTCCTGACCATATAAACGACGACTTTCGGCGTGGCATAAATACAGTTTTTGCATAGCGCGGGTCATACCCACATAACAAAGCCGGCGTTCTTCTTCCAGCCTTGTTGGGTCGTCGCCCGACTGTTGGCTTGGGAACATACCTTCTTCCAGGCCACAAACAAACACCAGCGGGAATTCCAGACCTTTGGCGCTGTGCAAAGTCATCAGCTGCACAGCGTCTGAATGTTCTTCGGCCTGATATTCACCGGCTTCCAGCGCCGCTTGTGATAAAAAGGCCGACAGCGGGCTCATTTCTTCATTGGCGGAAAAATTCTGGTTGGCGCAGGCGTTGACCAATTCGTTTAAGTTTTCAATCCGGGTCTGGGCTTTTTCGCCTTTTTCCGCCTGATACATGGCATATAAGCCGGACTGATGAATGACATGGTCGGCTTGTTCATCCAGCGGTAAATCACGGATGTCGTCGTCCAGTTTGTTAATCAGCTCCATAAAAGCCGAAACCGCATTAGCGGCGCGGCCGGTCAGCTCTTTTTGAAATACCATTTGTTGCAGGCTTTGCCACAAAGTTTGTTGTTCACGGCGGGCAAATTCACGCACTTTATCCAGGCTGGAGTCGCCAATACCACGGGTTGGCGTGTTGATCACCCGCTCCAGTGCAGCGTCGTCCTGCCTGTTATTAATCAGCCGCAAATATGCCAAAGAGTCTTTAATTTCCTGACGTTCATAAAAACGCAGGCCGCCATAAATGCGGTAGTTCATGCCATCCTGAATGAGCGCTTCTTCCAGCACCCGCGACTGGGCGTTATTGCGGTACAACACTGCCGCTTCTATTAATTTGCCACCCTGACGGCGCCATTCGCGAATGCGGCTGACAATAAAACGGGCTTCATCCAGCTCGTTAAAAGCTGTGTAAAGTGAAATGGCTTCGCCGTCGTCGCCGTCTGTCCATAAGTCTTTGCCCAAACGGCCCTGGTTATGCGCAATCACCGCATTGGCGGCTTTTAAAATAGTGCCGGTTGAGCGGTAGTTTTGTTCAAGACGGATAGTGACAGGGTCCGGGAAGTCTTTTAAAAAGGTCTGGATATTTTCCACTTTGGCACCACGCCAGCCGTAAATTGACTGGTCGTCGTCACCGACGATCATTACGCGGGCATGGTTACCGGCCAGCAAACGTAACCACTGGTATTGAATAGCGTTGGTATCCTGAAACTCGTCGACCAGAATCTGGCGGAAACGCTGCTGATAATGGCTGCGGATCTCGCTGTTGTTTTTCAAAAGCTCAAAACTACGCAGCAGAATTTCGGCAAAATCGACTAAACCGGCGCGGTCGCACATGTCCTGATAAGCGGCATAAATTTTAATCATGGTTTCAAGGTTAAAATCGCCACCATGGGCCATTTTATTCGGCCGTTCGCCTTCATCTTTGCGGCCATTAATAAACCACTGAATTTGTTTAGGCGGCCAGTGTTTTTCATCCAGATTTAATGCTTTGAGCACCCGGCGTACCAAACGGTATTGGTCGTCCGAATCAATAATCTGAAAACCCTGTGGCAAATTGGCTTCGGCATAGTGGGCGCGTAACATGCGGTGGGACAAACCGTGGAAAGTGCCCATCCATAAATTGTTTAAACTGACGCCAACTGTTTGTTCAATCCGGGCGCGCATTTCTTGTGAGGCTTTATTGGTAAAAGTTACCGCCAGTAAACTATAAGGCGCCACACGTTCCACCTGCATCAGCCAGGCCAGCCGGTGTACCAGCACCCGGGTTTTGCCCGAGCCGGCACCGGCTAAAATCAGCATATGCTGGCTGGGTGCAGCCACAGCATCACGCTGTTTGTCGTTTAAACCATCAAGTAATAAAGAAACGTCCATTACGCCAGCCTATGGTTATACCCTTGATCGCTGAAGTTGCAGGGGTTTTGGCAACCTGCCCGCACCTGCAATGAGGTTGGGTATATACCCTGAGTTGCTGAAACCGTTGTTTCAGGCAAGGGGTATATATATGTACAGTGGTTTTCAGATTTCGGCAGTATATCAGGGCTTGTTGATAGGCTAAACCCGTTTGTCGGTTTTAAGCCTGGCAAGCTGACATCTTGCCGAAGAACAACAGTGTTGTTCGACAAAATAAAGGCTGGATAGCGGCAGCCAGCGGTTTTGGTTATGCTGCAAAAAAAACAACAGGATAAGGTGGGCAGGATGCGGGCAAAAGGGAAAATCAGTGAATGGCAGGACAATAAAGGTTTTGGATTTATCCGTCCCATGCTTGGCGGTTCAGATGTTTTTTTGCATATTTCCGCTTTGCAGAACAAAGGGCGCAGGCCAATGCCGGGTGAAGTGGTGACCTACAGCAAAACAACAGATAAAGCCGGGCGGTTGCAGGCTAAAGAGGTGTTATTTAGCGGCGAAACCCTGCGGGTTAAAGCGCCCAAACAGACTGCAACAGCGCCGGATTTTTTGGCTGTGGTTTTTTTATTGTGGCTGGCGGCGGCAGCTGCTTTCCAGCTGTTGCCCTGGCAAATTGCCGTGTATTACGCCGTTTTGTCTGTACTGACTTTTGCCATGTATGCCAGCGATAAAAAAGCAGCCCAACAAGGGCGTTGGCGTACCGCAGAATCGACATTGCAAATATTTGCAGTCGCAGGTGGCTGGCCAGGTGCTGTGTTGGCACAAAACAGGCTCAGGCATAAATCCAATAAAAACAGCTTTTTATGGATATTCCGCCTGATGACTATGCTCAATCTTTCGGCCTTTTTTTGGTTGATGTTTGCTGACAGCGCCGCGCCGCTTTGGCAGTGGCTGGCTTTGTGATGGCAACAAAACTGTTATTGGTGCCAGGCACCTTATGTGATGAACGTTTGTGGTTACCTATGTTGCAAACAGCTGCCGGGCAGCAACTGCAACAAAACTTTCAGTTGCAGCATGCCAATATCTGGCAAGCACAAAACCGCGCTTTGATGTTGGAAAGCATTCACCAGGCCGAAGCAGAACATCTGGTTGGTTTTTCGCTGGGCGGTTATTTATTGTTGTTGTTTCTGTTGTCACAGCCAGGCTCTGTTGCTGCAACAAAGCAAATAAAATCGCTGGTACTGATAGCAACCAGCGCCGGTGCTTTAACGGCCGAAGAGCAAAAAATACGGCAACAAACGCTGAGTTGGTTACAACATCATCAATATCAGGGCATGTCGCAAAAAAGACTCAGTGAATTTGTGCATGCATCAAAACTCAACGACCCGGCAGTGACTGATCTTATGCTGAAGATGGATCGGGAGCTTGGCCATCCAGTGTTGCTCAATCAATTAGCACAAACCAGCGAAAGGCCCTCTTTGCTGGACCAGCTTTATCAAATTCAATGCCCTGTGCTGATTATTGGCGCCGCAGACGATCAAAAAGTGCCGCTGGCTGCTTTGGAACAAATGGCAAAGCGCTTGCCGGATGCGCGTTTAGTCGTGTTGCCTGATTGTGGTCATATGCTGCCGCTGGAACAACCAGAGCAACTGGCCTTGTTGTTAAGCTCGTTTTATCAGCAGTGTGGCATTGTGGTTTAAAGTCTGAACCTGCCCAACAGCATCGGCCAAACCTTACTGAAAACAGCTTGCTGACATTGGGTTAATGAACTGATAATGTTGTGTAATTACAAAGCATTGTAGTAATGGCCCTTGCGGCTTTGGCTTTGATATGGGTATCCACATTATCCGGAGTGCTTTGTGCAGGCTCCATTTGCAGGACGCTTTTATGCCACCACTTTCTGAAGAAGCCACACCAGAGCCAGGCCGGCCGTCACAGTTGTTATTGGCATGGGTGCCGGCCTCAGTCCGGCAGCCACAACATCCGCTGTACCGTTTTGGTCAGCAGTTCAGCAGATTCAGGGTTGCTTGTTCCCAAAGATGGCAGTTATTGCATCTGGCGCAGCGTTGTTATCTGCTGGCTGTGTCGGCGTTAATATTGGCGCTGTTTGGGCTGATCCCTGCTGCTGTGGCCTTTTTGCTGGCAACTGTTGCCAGCATGACGGCCTTTACGCTGGATGCCTGGCCACAACTGGAAAAGTTCTGGCATAGCCTGTACGGCAAAGCATTGATGATATTTGTGTATGCCATTTTCCTGAATGTGGTGTTGGCTTATGCCGAAGCTTCAGTCAACCATCTGACCGGCGTAAAACCCGACGCTATGCGTTATACCGTCAACCTGGTGGCGCTGATGTTGGCACCGGCCTGGTTAATCGGCGGTTCTGCCTTATTAATGTTGTTATATATGATGTTGCATCTGAGCAAAATCAGTTTGTTTTTGTTGTTGCGGCCTTTGGGTTTGCGCAGCAAGCATTTTTTTGAAGGTGAAGCTTATCCGCTCAGTTCATTATTGCTGCGTATTTTGTTATTACCGTTCACCTGCATTATGTTGATCCTGATGACCGATGCTTATCTGGACGGTCGTGCTTATGTGAAGCTGGATGAAACTTATATTGGTTTTGCCCCTGATGTTGCCGATAACGACAAACAACAAGACTCCGGGCAACAGGACAATCAGCAACCAGGCTATCAGCAACAAGACAGTCAGCTGCAACAAAACAGAGACTGGCACTGGATCAGCAGTGACGGACCTTATCCGGACGATAACAAAATCAACACTTATCATTGGTATGAAATACTGGCGGCCGATTTTTTATATCAGGTAGAAAGTCAGGGCAAATCCAGTTGTGTGTTACAGGCCGAAGAACATGGGGTGCAGGTCGGGGAGTTTGACTTATTGGTGATAAAACCAGATAAGTCCGATGCTTCCGGTTACCACTTTAGTGTCAGACCCTGTAATTCTCCCGGGCAACAACAATGGCTGCAAGCAGGTGCGGCACTAAAAGCTGCTGCTGGCTGAGCCAGCGGATACAGTGCCTCGCAGCTTATTCAGACTTTGGCATTAATCATGAAAGCGGTGATGGCAAAACTAAAAATAATTGCCATCAGCGGGGCGTCCGGCAGCGGCAAATCAACACTGATTAAAAAGCTGGCGACTTTGCTGGGTTGTGGTTCGTTAAATTTTGACGATTTTATTGATGCCGGCACTTATCCGCCGGCTATGGCTTTTTGGCCGGCGCAACAACCAGCTTAGAGTGCCGCTAATTCTTCCAGCTGATGAATTTCAAGTTGTGGCAAAGTTTTAAGTTTTAACAAGGAGCCCGGTGTCAGATTGAGCCAGGCCGCCTGACAACCGGCGTTCAGCGCGCCTACGACATCAGATTTTACATGGTCGCCAATATGCAAAATCTGTTTGGGCTCTAGCTGCAAAAGCCCGGCAGCCTTTAAAAACAAATCCGGATAAGGTTTCATCCGGCCATCAGGCCCGGCGCGCAGCGCACACTGAAATAAATCGGCAATGCCCATTTGCTGAATGTCGGCATTGCCATTGGTTATGGCTACTAAAGGAAAACGGGCGGCCAGCTGCTGCAATAACGGCCGCACTGTCGGCGGCAGCTGAATATCGGTGCGCGCCTGCAAAAAAGCCGACATGGCAAGTTCAGCAATTTCACCCGCTTCACACACACTCAGACCTTGTGTGGTTAAACCCCGCTCTAACGCCAATAAACGCCAGCGACTGACATCGTGGCGCACCTCAACATCTTCTCTGGCCAGAATTTTACGTTGTTCAAACCAATACAGGCTGTTGTTGTGAAAAGATGCCGGTAACAACTGCGCCAGCCTTTGTTGCATCGCAACTTCGGCTTTGGCAATTACAGCGCTGTTTGGGTACAGCGTATCGTCTAAATCAAAAGACAAGGCCCGGATGGGGCTAAGGGCTTTATAAATGCGCATTGGGTTTCACTGCTTCACAACAAGTCACAAGGTGGATTATCCGGCTGCCGCCGTCTTTTTGCCAGCCGCAGGTTCAGTTAATTCAGGAAAATATGTTATTCAGATGTGTACTTTGTTAGTATCTGGCCGCTTTTTGGCGGCGTGACAGCCAATTTATACATCTTACAACAAGGAATGAATGTGATTTTTCGTGGATTAATTTTAACTTTAATGCTGCTGCTTGGCGGTTGTGCTTCATCATCAATGGTCAAAGCGCCTAATCAGCAACTGGCGGCTGTACCTGCCGATAAAGCGCAAATTGTGTTTATGCGCTCGTCAATATTTGGTGCTGCCATCAGTGCTCCTATGTTTGACGTCACTGCAGCAGAACCTGCTTTTATTGGCATTCTCGACAACTCCAGTAAATTGATGCTGGAAGTGCCAGCCGGTAAACACACCTTTATGGTGGTGTCAGAAGCGGCTGACTTCCTTGAAGCCGATCTGGTGGCCGGTAAAAGGTATTATGCAATAGTGACGCCGCGCATGGGTGCCTGGAAAGCCCGTTTTTCTATTTGGCCGGTGCGTGCTGACAACAGCGGCGAATTTAACAAGGCCGATGCAAAGGTGCAAAAAATTATCAGCAACACAGTGCTGATGCAAAATTCAGCGAAGTCTGAAGCCTGGTATCAAAAGAATAAAAACGACGTGAAAAACAAACAAGCTGAATATTGGCCGGTATGGCAACAAAAACCGACGGCTGAACTGTTAGAACGTACTTTATTACCCACTGACGGTGAATAAGCTTAAGGCAATTGTTGCAGCTGAAGTTGATTCAGCTGCGTGATTGTTTGCTGGCTGGCAACACAGAACTGATAACGCTGTTGTTGCCAGCAAATAAGCTGTCTGGCAAGCCGCGGCTCAGCTTGTGCCAGCATGGTCAATAACTGCCCACCTTTTAGTTTTAACGAAGCTTCCAGCTGGGTCCAACGCTGGTAAAAAGCTTCGTTGGAATCACAAAAATTCAGCAGTGCCGGATACAACAACGCATATTGTTGTTTGTCTCTTTTATGGCAGATGTATTCAATATCCAGCCCCACCGGCTGTAAAGGGCTCAGCAGCACGGCCACCACATGCTGGCTGTGGCTGACCGAACAGAAATAACGTTGGCCTTTGATATAAAGTTCAGGTGCCGCTTCAGAGGGCAAGCTGATCTGAACCTGTTCCGGCAATACTTGCAGTTGTTCAACACACAAGTGGCGCAACAAAGCCCTGGACCAGGCAAAACTGCGGGCGCGTTTGGCAGATTTGCCGCTAAGCCATTGCAGCTCTGTGGTATTCAGCCAGTGCAGCGGCAAGCTGTGTTCAGGACAAAGCAACACATAATGCAGAAATACAGCTTCAGCAGCAGCTGAAGAAAATGAGTCTGGCAACGGGGTTGTCAGCATAACGGGGCGCTCAGAGCTGTATTCTCATGTTTACAAATTTGCTGCGATTTAGGTATGATGTTCCGATTGCATGCAGCTATTGTCGGCGAAGCCGCATCTTTTTAGAAGAGCTTCATGAACATGTTTTGGTTGAGTCGTTTTTATGGATTTTTTTATCAAAGGCTGGCAATTCTGGCCAGCTGAAGCCGGCGCGGATGCCACTACTGCCGACCAGACATCTGCTGAGCAACTATGGCCGGCTTTGCCTCAGGTTCCCGCCATGCAAAGGCGCCGGTTAAGTCCACTCACCAAAATTGCCTTTGAGGTTGCGTTTAGCCAACCTATCCAAGCCGGTACTCCGCTGGTTTTTGCTTCCCGTCATGGCGATTTACATAAAACGCTTGAACTGTTAACCGACGTAGTGCAACAACAAGCTTTGTCACCCACTCAGTTTGCCTTATCAGTGCACAATGCCATTGTGGGCCAATACAGTATTTTTCAGCAGCATCAGGCGGCCCATTCGTCCGTTGCCGGTGGCGACAGCAGTTTGCATTATGCGCTGCTGGAAGCTGTTGGCTTAATGCTGGACCCTGAAGTTGATGAAGTGTTGGTGGTGTATGCTGACCAGCCGGTGCCTGAGTTGTATCAATGTTTTGAACAACAGCCGGCACAGGCGCAGGCCGCGGCTTTGTTATTATCAAAACACGAAGGTCTGGCGGTGCGGCTGCAGTATCAGGGCGGGGCGCCACATGCTTGCGGGCAACAATATGGCGCTCAGGCTGCTGCCGTTTACCCTAACCCCTTGCAACAGCATCAGGATGAAGTGCAGGCACTAAAAAGCTTTTTGTATTCTGAGCAGTCAGGCTCTGTGATCCGGACCCAAAGTGCCAGCTGGCAATGGCAACGGAGGCCTTATGTGGCAACAGCTTAATCACGGTTACCGGGTGCTGGCCACCGGCTTTTGTTTTAGTGTTTTTGGGATAGGTGGCCTGGTGTTGTCGTTGTTGTTATTTCCGGTGCAACGGTTGTTTATTCAAAATGCCACTAAGCGCCGTATTGTTGCCCGTTATACAGTGCACCGCAGTTTTAAATTTTTTATTAGTCTGATGCGCCTGGTGGGGGTTTTTCATTTTAATTTCCCGGACAAAAAACAGCTGGCCGCCAGCCGCGGCAAAATTCTGATAGCCAATCACCCCAGTCTGATTGATGTGGTGGCGCTGATTTCGATGTTGCCCCATGCCGACTGTGTGGTGAAAGCGCAGCTGTTTCGCAACCCATTTATGCGGGGGGTTATTCAGTCCACTGGTTATTTAACCAATGCTGATCCGGATTTATTGTTGCAGGACTGTGCCGCTTCGTTAAAAAGTGGCAATACCTTAATTATTTTTCCGGAAGGAACCCGCACCACACCAGGTGTGGCACTACATTTTCAGCGTGGTGCCGCCAATATTGCGTTGCGTACTGGTTGTAATTTTTTCGCTTGTTTTATTCAATGCAAACCCACTACCTTAACCAAACAGGAAGCCTGGTATCAGGTGCCGGCACAAAGGCCAACCTTAAGTATTCAGGTGCTGAAGGAAATTGATATTCAGCCATTTTTGCAGCAAGAATCGGCGTCTTTGGCAGCGCGGCAACTCAGTCGGGAATTAGAAACTTTTTATCATCAGGTAATGACAACTCATGGAACAACTGAAAGCAGAACTTAAACAACTGATTATTAGCAGCCTCGAATTAGAAGATATCAGTGCTGATGATATAGAGGATGGCGCCCCGCTTTTTGTTGAAGGCCTTGGGCTGGATTCAATTGATGCGCTGGAACTGGGGTTGGCGATTAAAAAACGTTACAACATCAAAATAGACGCCAACGAAAAACAAACCCAACAGCATTTTGCCAGTATTAACAATCTGGCGGCTTATATCATGCAGCAAGCAGTGGTGGAGAACTGACATGAAAACTAAAGAAGAAGTACTGAGCCTGTTAACCAGAATTCTGGTGGACGAGTTTGAACTGGATGCAGCGCAAATTCACCCGGATGCCCATTTGTATCAGGATCTGGATTTAGACAGCATTGATGCTGTGGATCTGGTGGTGAAACTACGTGAACTGACAGGCCGCAAAATAGAACCTGAAGCTTTTAAACAAGTACGCACTGTTGGCCATGTGGTTGACGAAGTGTTTGCCTTGTCACAAGCCTGATTTTAGCCGCAGTGAAAAAATTTTTGTTGGTGTTGGCCACGCTGTTATATCCGCTGTGGGTTTTTGTGATGGTCAGTTACCACTGGCTCTGGCTGGCGCCTGTGCCGCTTGTGCTGTTGTTAGTGTTGCGGATATTTAACAACAAAGAACAGCAGAGCCAACGTGGTTTTGCTGCCCTGACTTTGCTGCTGCTGACACTGGCCTTGCTGGCCGGACAAACTGAACTGGCGTTGTTGTATTACCCGGTTTGGATCAACGCTGGTTTGTTGTTGTTATTTGGCTGGTCCTTGTATTTCCCGCCCACAGTGATTGAACGTGTTGCCAGGCTGATGGAAGGGGATTTGCCGGAATCCGGTGTGCGTTATACCCGTAAAGTCACCCAGGTCTGGTGCCTGTTTTTTTTGTTCAACGGCACTGTGGCAGCAGGCTTAGCCTGGTATGGCAACTGGCAGTGGTGGCTGTGGTACAACGGCGCCATTTCATACGCCCTGATGGGCCTGTTAATGGGCCTGGAGTGGCTGGTGCGCCAACAGGTGAAAAAACATGGCTGAATTCTGGCACTTTAGCTGGCCTTCTTTACAACAACCGCTGTTTTTATCTGACAAAAACAACAACACAGCTGCTGTGACAGTGGTTGAATTTCTGACGCAACTGGCGGCCTGTAAACAACAGGCAGAGCAGCTGCAAGGGCAGAGGGTGTTGTTGTATCAGTCAGACAGTTATTGTTTTACCTTGTGGTTATTTGCGCTGCTGCAAGCAGGTAAAACCGTGATACTGGCGCCAAACGGATTACCCGATACCCTGGCCCAAGCCGGTTTATCTGCCGATATTCAGCTCTGTGACGATAAGCTTTGTGCCGATCTGCCTGCGCCTGTTACCTGCAGTATCGGAAATCAGCAGCCAGGCACAGCTGCATGTCAGTTGCCGCTTTTGGCAGAGCTGGTGTTTTTTACCTCAGGCTCCAGTGGTGAACCTAAGCTGGTTTATAAAAAGTTATGGCAATTGCAACGTGAAATAGCGGTGTTATCGGCCACTTTTGCTGAGCTAGGCCGTCCATCCGACAGCACTCAATCCGAAAACAGCAACACTCATCTGCTGGTGGCTGCCACAGTGCCGCCGCAGCATATTTATGGTTTGTTATTCCGGCTGTTATGGCCACTGAGCTCTGGCTGGACTTTGGCGCGTGACACTGTGCATTTTGCCGGGCAATGGCTGGCGCTGAGCCGTTATCAGATGCCGGTGTTGCTTATCAGCAGTCCGGCGCATTTATGCCGTTATGATGATGTTGTTGAGTTATTGCCGCAGTATCCGGAGCACAAGCAGCAGTTTATTGGTGTTTTTAGCTCTGGCGGGCCTTTGGCCAGCGCAGACGCGGCAAAGTTTTATCAGCAGACTGGCCTGGCGCCGCTGGAAATTTATGGCAGCACCGAAACCGGTGGTATTGGCTGGCGTCAGTACCAGCAAGATACACCAAACCCGGCCTGGCAGGCATTTACCGGCCTGCAACTGCGTCAGGATGAACAAGGTTGTTTGTGGTTAAAATCGCCTTATTTGCCGGATGAAAACTGGTTTGCCACTGCCGATCTGGTGAGTTTTATTTCGCCTTCGCAGTTTAGCCTGCAAGGCCGGGCCGACCGTATTGTCAAACTGGCGGAAAAACGGCTGGCGCTGGGTGAAGTTGAGCTTTGTTGTACCGAATTGCCTTATGTGGAAAAAGCGGTAGCACTGGTATTGCCGGGGCGTAGCGCGGCTTCAAGGCCACAACTGACGCTGGTGGTATTGTTAAATACACAAGGCCGTGATTTGCTGGAGCAGCTTGGCAAATTTCAGCTGAATCAGCAGATACGACAGAAATTGGCGTTACGTTTTGATACCGTGTTATTACCAAGACGTTTTTGTTATCCAACGCAGTTACCTTTTAACGCCCAGGGCAAATTGCCACGTCAGGCGCTGGAGTTATTGTTTTTAGCATGAATAAACTGTTTCCAACCATTTTGCAGCAACAACAGACAGGGCAAGGTGTTACCTTGCTGCTGGACATCAATGCTGATTTGCATTATTTCCAGGGCCATTTTCCCGGCGCGCCGGTATTGGCTGGTGTGGCGCAGCTGGACTGGGCAGTGCAATTTAGTCAGCAGTTGCTGATGGGGCAGCGTGCCGTGCTGGCGGTTGAAGTGTTGAAGTTTCAGCATATGGTGCAGCCTGGTTGTCAAATCAGCCTTGAATTACAACAACAAAAAGCCGACACCAGCACTTTTTGTTATTGGCTTGACGGCAATAAAGTAGCGTCGGGCCGGTTAAAATGGGAGCAGGTGGTTTGAAACGCTGTTTTGTCATTCCGGTGTATAACCACCCCGACACTATTGCCGCTACTGTCAGGTCTTTGTTGCAGTTTGAGTTGCCCATTATTGTGGTGGATGATGGCTCCGACGCACCCACCAAAGCACAGCTGGCAGCGCTTGCCACCCAAGTGCCGGCTATGGAGCTTTTGACTTTACCGCAGAATCTTGGCAAAGGCGGCGCTGTGATGGCCGGTTTAAACCGGGCCTTTGAGCGCGGTTTTAGCCATGCACTGCAGGTGGACGCAGATGGTCAACATAACCTGGCCGACATTCCACTGTTGTGGCAAAAAGCCTTAGAGCAGCCGCTGGCGCTGGTCAGCGGCGCGCCGGTTTATGACGACTCCATTCCTACAGGCCGTAAAATTGGCCGTTACATCACGCACTTCTGGGTTTGGGTTGAAACTTTAAGTTTTAGTGTCAAAGACACTATGTGTGGCTTTCGGGTCTATCCGCTGGCCTCTTGTATGCAGTTATTTGCCAGCAAAAAACCGGGCCTTCGTATGGATTTTGATATTGAAGTGATGGTGCGTTTGTATTGGCAACAAGTGCCGGTGGTGTTTGTGCCCACCAAAGTGATTTACCCTGAAGGGGGCCGTTCACATTTTAGGGTGCTGCGGGATAACTGGTTGATCAGCAAAATGCACAGCAGATTGTTTTTTGGCATGTTAAAACGTTTGCCCTGGTTGTTATGGCGCAAATGCAGGAAAACCAGCTAATGCAACAGCAACACTGGGCAACACAGCAGGAAAGTGGCAGTTACAGCGGCATCAGGTTTTTGCTGTTTTGTTATCGTCTTGGCGGTAAGTTTCTGATTTTACTTACTCTTGTGCCTGTGCTTTGGTATTTCGTTTGCACCAATCGCCGTGGCCGTGATGCGTCTTTGCAGTTTTTAACCAAAGTGCATCAGCAACTTGGGCCACAAAGTCCTTTTCAGAAGACGCCGGGTTACCGCCAGGCTTATCAGCATTTTTATAGTTTTGCGCTGGAAGCACTGGCCAAAATTGATGGCTGGCTTGGGCGCATTCCTGCTGACAACATTCAGCAACAAGGCCAGGTGCAGTTTGCTGATTTAGTGGCCGCCGGCAAAGGTGGCGTGTTGATTGGCAGCCATTTGGGCAACCTGGAATTATGCCGTGCTATGTCGGCCGGTAAATACAATAGCCGTATTCATGTGCTGGTGTTTACCCGCCATGCCGCCGCTTTTAACAAAGCGTTGCGCCAGACCAACCCGCAGGTGGAAATTAACTTAATTCAGGTCGACAGCATTAACCCTGTGCTGGTGATGCAGTTAAAAGAGTGGGTCGAACAAAACGAATTTATTGTGATAGTGGGTGATCGCATTTCGGTGACAGCACCGGAACGTGCTGTGTATATGCCTTTTCTTGGCACGCCTGCGCCTTTTGCCATAGGACCATGGGTGCTGGCCAGTGTGCTGGAATGTCCGGTGCATTTATTGTTTTGTATGCGTCAGGGTGACGTTTACCAGCTGACGCTGGAACCTGTGACTGAGCAGGTGCTGTTACCCCGCAAAAGCCGGCAACAGGCACTGGAAGCTTATATCCGCCATTACGCCAGCGTGCTGGAGCAATATGCGCTGCGTTACCCGCTGCAATGGTTTAATTTTTACGACTTCTGGCAGCAGCCAGGCGCTGCCAACAACAAGGATGCCCAATAGTGACTTCTGCAGTTTTTACTCCGGCTGAATTTTCCACCACCATGGCTGGACCCAAGCGCCAGCCACAAGCTACCGTGAGTTTTGGTCAGGGCCGTTTATCCTTGTACGACATCACTTCGCTTGCCCGTGCTGAATGCAGCGCAACTCTCACCAGCGACCACAGCTTCTGGCAGCGTATTGATGCCGGCGTGGCTTTTCTGGACAAACTGCTGCAGGAAGATGGTGTGATTTATGGCGTGACTACAGGGTATGGCGACAGTGTTACTGTGAAAGTGCCGCTGTCGCAAGTGTATGAATTACCAATGCATTTAACCCGTTTTCATGGTTGTGGTTTAGGCGCTGAACTCAATAAAACCCAAAGCCGCGCTGTGCTTGCTACCCGTTTATGTTCTTTGAGTCAGGGTTATTCCGGTGTCAGCCGTGATTTGTTAACTCTGCTGCAGGATTTTTTAAACCACGACATAGTGCCTTGTATTCCGGAAGAAGGCAGTGTGGGTGCCAGTGGTGATTTAACACCACTTTCTTATGTGGCGGGCGCCATGATAGGTGAACGGGATGTGATGTTTCGTGGTGAACGTCGTCGCTCTTTGGACGTGATGGCGGAACTTGGTCTCACTCCGTTAACTTTAAGGCCCAAAGAAGGGCTGGCCATCATGAACGGCACTGCAGTCATGACAGCTTTGGCTTGTCTGGCTTATGAAAGAGCCGAATATCTGACACGCTTATCCAGCCGCATTACCGCGCTGATGAGCCTGGCACTGAAAGGCAACAGCCATCATTTTGATGAAATTCTGTTTAGTGTTAAACCGCATCAGGGCCAGAATCAGGTGGCGGGCTGGATCCGGCACGATCTCAATCATTATGAACATCCGCGTAATGCCGACCGTTTGCAGGACAGGTATTCCATTCGTTGTGCACCGCATATTATTGGCGTGTTACGCGACGCTTTACCCTGGTTTCGCCACACTATTGAAAACGAATTAAACAGCGCCAACGACAACCCAATAGTGGATGGTATAGGTGAACATGTGCTGCATGGGGGCCATTTTTATGGTGGCCACATTGCCATGGTGATGGACAGCATGAAAACCGCTGTGGCCAACCTGGCAGATTTGCACGACCGGCAAATGGCTTTGCTGATGGACACTAAATATAACAATGGCTTACCTGCCAATCTGAGTGGCGCTGCGCCGGAGCGCCGTTTTATTAATCATGGTTTTAAAGCGGTGCAGATTGGCTGCTCCGCCTGGACAGCGGAAGCGTTAAAACTGACGATGCCGGCCAGTGTGTTTTCCCGTTCAACCGAATGCCATAACCAGGACAAAGTCAGCATGGGTACTATTGCCGCCCGTGACTGTTTGCGGGTGTTGCAGCTGACAGAACAAGTGATGGCTGCGTCTTTATTGGCCGTGCAACAAGGGGTGCAACTGCGTATTAGTCAGCAGGAATTATCACCACAGAGTTTAATCCCTGAGCTGCAACAAATGCTGGCGCAATTACAGCAGGAACATGGACTGGTGACAGAAGACAGGCCGCTGGAAAGCAATTTAAGGTCGCTGGTGGATGCTATTCAACACCAGCAATGGCCTTTGTATCAGGAGTAAATGATGAAAAAGGCCAGTGTTGTGATTGAAGTGCCGTTTTTTGATGTGGATGCGATGCAGATTGTCTGGCACGGCCATTATGTCAAATATCTGGAAATTGCCCGTTGTGCTTTGTTGCGTACTTTTGATTACGACTATCCACAAATGCAGCAGTCGGGTTATTTGTGGCCTATTGTCGATTTAAACCTGAAATACCGCGGTTCAGCCCGTTTTGGTAAACAAATTGAAGTGACCGCCACCTTAGTGGAATGGGAACACAGATTGAAAATTAACTACCGTATTATTGATCTTGAATCCGGCCAGACCCTGACCAAAGCCAGCAGTATTCAGGTGGCTGTTGATATGCAAAACCAGCAAATGTGTTATGAATCACCACTGATTTTGCTGCAAAAATTAGGCTTACAGCCATGAGGTTGTGGCACCAGGTTGTTGCAGCTGCGCTGCTGATATTGTTATGGCCAGTGGCGGCCACTGCCAGTGACAAAGTTATAAAAACCAACACCGCTAATGCCAGCACAGCTAAAACCAGCACAGCAGCACTAACAGCACCTGCCGTTTCTGCACCAGCGCAGTTGGCAAAGTGGCAGATGCTACAAGGCCGGTTTTATTTTCAGCAGCAAAAATGGATCCGCGGTTTAAAAAAGCCCCTGCAAAGCAGCGGATATTTGCAGCTTGAGACAAAACGTCTGCTGTGGATCACCGAAAAACCGGTGCAACAACAGATAGTGCTGGATAACAGTGGTGTGCAGCAACAGCTTGATGGTGCATTAAAACTGCAACCTGGCACAGAGCTGATTGGCAGCCTGATGCTGGCGGTAATGCAACAGGACATTACTTTTTTACAACAGCATTTTGTGTTGCAACAAATGCCAGAACATTGTGTACAACTACAACCGCTGAAAAAACCTCTGACAGATTTTTACCGCCATATCACGCTTTGTGGTGCTGACAAACTGCAACAAATCACCTTGCTGGAAATATCAGGCAACCGCAGTGACATTCAGCTCAGCACAGGTGCTACGCAGTGAAGCTGAAACAAAAAGCCGTGTTTATCTGGGCTGGCTGGCTGGCCACTGTGTTGTTGCTTGGGCTTTATTTGCTGTGGCAACTGCCACAAAGGCACTGGAGCAGCAGTATCACTGCGGCTTTTCCGGCGGCAGAGGCCGACTGGCAAAGAGATTTAGTGTCGCAGCACAGCGCCAATCGCCAGTTAAGGCTGGTGCTGACCGGCCTGGACGCTGAACAACTGGCACAGGCTGCCACACAGCTTCAGCAAGGGGTGTTGTCGACACAAAACCATGGGCTTGATGACAAAAAACCGCTGTTAAGCTGGGTCACGCCGGATCAGCAGTTGGCGCAGTTACAGCGTTATCTGCAGCATTCAGCGGCTTTAGTGGCAAGCCCAGAAGCAAAACAACAACTGGCAGCAGCACAATATCAGCCATTACGTGATGCCGCCTGGCAAAGGTTATTAAGCCCCCAACCTTTTGCCGATGCCGCACTGGCGCAAGATCCGTTGTTATTGTCGCAGCAGGCCACAGAAAGTTTGCTGAACCTGTTGAATCAACAGCAGCTCATACCGGCCGGTGGTTATCTGACAGGCAAGCTCGAAGCAGATCCTTTTGTGTTATTACATGCCCAGCTTGAGATAGACCCTTTTGACACTGCGCTGGCAACAGAGCTACATGGGGTGCTGATGCAACAACTAGAGCTGTTACAACAACAATATCCAGAACTTAGGTATCATCACAGCGGTGTGTTGTTTCATGCAGTCAAAGCAGCGGCCCGAGCGCAGGCTGAAATGAACTGGTATGGCGGTTTGTCGATGCTGGCCATCCTGTTGTTGTTAGGCTGGGTATTTGCCAGTGCCAAACCTTTGTTGCTGGCGTTGCTGACTTTATCTACCGCAGCTCTGGCCGGTTTAGCCGCTGTGATCTGGTTGTTTGACGCGCCGCATTTATTGGCTTTTGTGTTTGCCACCACCTTAATTGGTGTTGCCATTGATTATTCTTTTCATGGTTTGCTGGCGGTGCAACAAGGTGCGGCTTTTTTCCGCCGGATGTTGCCTGGATTAAGCCTGAGTTTGTTATCGACTTTGCTTGGTTATGCCGCTTTGTTGTTGTTGCCGTTGACGATTCTGAATCAGGTGGCGGTATTTATGCTGGTGGGTTTAACTACAGCTTACCTGATGGTGCGCTGGTTATACCCTGTGGCACTGGCGCAATATTCGTTGCAGGTGGCACCGCTGGCAAAACGTGCTGCAGCCGGTTTTATTGGCTTGTGGCAAGGGGTCAGCACAGGCAGGGCATGGGGTTTATTGCTTGGTGCAGCGCTGTTATCTCTGTGGTGTTTTGTGCCTTTGATGCACTTTAGTGATGATGTGCGGGGTTTTAACCGGCTGGATCCTGCGCTGAAAACACATGAACAACAAATGCAACTTTATAGCGGCCAGAGCTGGGACAACAAGTTTTTATTAGTGTCAGCCACCAGTCTGGAAGCCTTGTTACAACAGGAAACAGCGTTGCGGCCCTTATTAAGCAGCTGGCAACAACAAGGTGTGTTGGCCGGCTGGCAGGCGTTATCGGATTGGTTGCCGTCCCAACAAGCTCAGCAGCAGTTACAACAGCAGTTACAACAAGCTTATCAGTCGGATGTGCTTAAAGCTTATTTCACCGAATTGGGTATTGAAGCGCCTGCACCTGTCAGCAGCTGGTTGAGCGTCGCTGATGTACCGGCAATGGTGGCGCAACAATTGTTTCAGCCAACTCAGCTGGGCGGTGCCCCTGCTTATGTCAGCCTTATTTTATTAAAAGATGCCCGTTTGACAACAACACAATTGCAGCAGTTGCCCGCCAATGCTGCTGTGCAGTTATTTGACCCTGTTGCCGATGCTTCTGCCAGAGTGGCCGGGGTGCGTCAGCAGCTGATGCTTGGGTTAGCTGTGGCAGTTGCGGCAGCCATGTTGTTATTGGGCTGGCGCTACGGTGTACGTCAGGCCACTGCAATAGCGTTATTTTTGTTGGTGGCAGTGCTCAGTGCACTCAATGTCAGTCTGGCGCTGGGTTATAGCTTAAGTTTATTTCATCTGGTTGGCGTGCTGCTGGTGGTGGCGCTTGGCTTTGATTACGCCATCTTTTTTGTGTCGGGCCTGGAGCGGGCAGAAGTGCAGCTGGCGGTAGGGTTGTCGGCCCTCACCAGCATGTTGGCTTTTGGTATGTTGGCTTTTAGCCAGACGCCTGTGATCGCAGGTTTTGGTCTGACAGTGTTGATTGGCATTTTGGTGGCTGTGCTGACAGCACCTGTGTTAACAAAAATCGGTATCAGGGAGTAACCAAACCGATGAATAAAGATTTTTTACCTTTATACGATGTGATTATTATTGGCGCCGGGCCTGCCGGTGCTTGTGCCGGTGCTTTGTTACGCCGCGCCGGTAAAACAGTGCTTTGTGTAGAAAAAGCCCATTTCCCGCGTTTTTCCATTGGCGAAAGTTTATTGCCGCATTGTATGGAGTTTTTAGCCGAAGCTGGTTTGCTGGACAGGCTGGAGCAACAAGCGGACAGCTTAGGTTTTCAGTTTAAAAACGGTGCAGCTTTTTTAAAAAATGGCATGCGGACTGAATTTGATTTTACCCGCAAGTTTTCTAAAGGCCCGGGCACGACGTTTCAGGTCAAAAGAGCAGCTTTTGATGCTTTGCTGGCCGATGGTGCTGCGGCTCAGGGGGTGGATATCCGTTATGGGCTGGAAGTGACAGACTTTTTATACCCTGATGCTGAGTTGGTGCAGTTAAAGGTCAACAATGAGCAGGGTGAAAGCCGCTTGCTCAACTGTAAATTTGTGCTGGACGCTTCAGGTTTTGGCCGGGTGTTGCCGAAATTATTAGATTTGGAAACTCCGTCCGGTTTCCCGGTGCGTCAGGCCTGTTTTTGTCATATCCGTGATGGCATCACAGACCCAGGGTTTGACCGCAATAAAATTTTAATTACCGTGCATCCCACTTTGCACGATGTCTGGTATTGGTTGATCCCTTTTAGCGACGGCACTGCCAGTTTAGGTGTGGTTGGCGCCACGGAACGTTTTGCCGCCACTGACACCGCAGCTGCTTCGTTATGGCAAAAAGTGGCAGACGAAGCTGATTTATCGTTGTTATTGGCCAATGCAGAAGCCATTAACGAGGTACGCAGTCTGGTTGGTTATTCTGCCAATGTTGGCGATTTGGCCGGTGACAGGTATGCGCTGCTTGGCAATGCCGGTGAATTTCTTGACCCGGTATTTTCGTCAGGCGTGACTATAGCGCTGCGTTCAGCCAGCACTGCGGTGCCGCTGGTACTGAAACAGCTGAGTGGTGAAGCGGTGGACTGGAATGCACAATACACCAAACCACTGCGTCATGGCATCAGCACCTTCCGCCAGTTTGTCGAAGCCTGGTACGACAGCCGTTTTCAGAACATTATTTTTAACGAACAACGGCAGGAGCAAGTCAGTCAGATGATTTCTTCTATTCTGGCCGGTTATGCCTGGGATCAACAAAACCCTTATGTGGCTGACACCAAAAAACGTTTACAAACCCTGAGTGAAATATGCGCTTAGTGCTGCTGTTGCTGCTGGCTTTAAGCCTGAGCGCCTGCCAGTTATGGCCAAAACCGCCATTGTATTATGCCTTTGGCGGCGGAGGTTATCAGCTGCTGACACAATGGCCAGGCCCTTCGCAGCAGTTGTTGCAGCAGGTGCAGTTTAAAACCGCAAAACAACAACAGGAGTTTTTACTCAGTGTGCAGCTGTTGCCGGAGCAAATGTTGCTGGTGGCCTTATCGCCGCTGGGGCAGGAGCTGGGGCGGGTAGAATTAACCGCCGATGGCCGTCTGCAACATCAAGGGCAAGCACCTTTTTCTGAACCTGCTTTTGCGCTGCAGTTATTAGCGCAGATGCAATGGAGTTTATGGCCGGTAGCGGCGCTACAACCCCGGTTCAGTGGTTTGTTGTTACAGGAAAAACAACAGCAGCGACTGTTGCTGGATAGTAAATTACAGCAGCTGTTGGTAATTCAGGGCGCTGGCGGTCCGGTGGCTGGCCAAATCACCGACATCACCCAACCGCATTACCAGTTGCGCTTAACTACTTTGCAGCAGGACTTTTTATGACAGAAGTGCAGTGCAACACAGCGGATACAACTCAGGCGCCGGTATTGGCGGCGCTGGGTATTTGTTGTGCTTTGGGTGCTTCCAAACAGCAGGTCTGGCAGGCGGCAGTGGCCGGCAGCAGAGCTGGCATGGTTTGGCGGGACGACTTATTGCTGGCCGGGCAAGCTGTGGTGGTTGGTGCCGTGACTGAAAAGTTGCCGCAGATAGACCCTGCTTTTGCCCATCTGAGTAGCCGCAATAACCAGCTGGCTTATTGTGCTTATCTGCAAATTGCCGCTGAGGTGCAACAGGCAAAACAACAATATGGCGCTGAGCGTATTGCCGTCGTGCTTGGCAGCAGCACCTCGGGTATTGCCGATGGTGAAGATGCACTACAGCAGCGCTTAAACAGCGGTAACTGGCCTGCGGATTATCACTATCAAAAGCAGGAAATGGCAGCACCTGCGCATTTTATTGCTGCAGTTGCCGGTGTCAGCGGCCCTGCTTATGTGATTTCCACCGCTTGTTCATCGAGCGCCAGAGCGCTTATCAGCGCCCGCAATTTATTAACTTCCGGCTTGGCAGATGCTGTGATAGTGGGTGGGGTGGATTCGTTATGCCGTATGACCTTGCAGGGTTTTGCCGCGCTGGAATCTGTGGCGGCCGGTTTTTGTCAGCCTTTTGCAGAGGGTCGGGACGGCATTAACATTGGTGAAGGTGCAGCGCTGTTTTTAATGTTGCGCCAGGCTGATGTAACAGCGCAGCAACCGGGCGCTCAGCAGCTGATTGAGCTGGCAGGCGCCGGTGCTGCAGCTGATGCTTATCATATGTCGGCACCACACCCACAAGGGCGGGGTGCAGAAGCGGCCATTCGTCAGGCGCTTGCTCAGGCCGGTGTCAGCGCCAGCGAACTGGGTTATATCAATTTGCATGGCACTGCCACGCCACTGAATGACGCTATGGAAAGTACAGTGTTACAACGCCTTGGCGCAGATAAAGTGCCGGCCAGTTCCACTAAAAGTATGACCGGCCACACTCTGGGTGCTGCCGGTGCTATTGAAGCTGCCTTATGCTGGTTGTTATTGTCAGACTATAATGCCGCTTTTGCGTTATTGCCTCAGGTGCGGGATAACCCGGCGGATGCAGAACTGCCAACACTGAATTTTGTGTTGGCCGGGCAACAACAACCCCTGTCCTTATGCCTGAGTAATTCTTTTGCTTTTGGTGGCAACAATGCCGCTGTTATTTTGAGAAGACAACGATGATAAGCGGTTATGCGCTGGAGCAGTTATTGCCCCATGATCACCCGATGATTTTACTCAGCCGTTTTATTGTTGCTGATGAAAATTCAGTACAAACCGAAGTAGAAATCAGCAGTAGCAGCCCGTTTTTTCAGGATGTTTTACAGGCAGTGCCGGCTTATGTTGGCCTGGAATATATGGCGCAAACTATTGCCTGTTATGCCGGTGCCAATGCTTTGTTGAACGGTAATGAAGTAAAAATTGGTTTTTTGCTCGGTTGTCGTAAATATGCGCCTGCTGTCAGCCAATTTGCGCTGGGAACAAAATTGCAGCTGAAAGCTGAAAAAGTGGTGAGTGAAGACACTGGCTTAAGTGTGTTTTTATGTGAAATTTCGGCCAACGGCTTTGTGCTGGTGCAGGCCAATTTAAATGTGTTTCAACCAGAAAATCATCTGGACTGGTTAAAGGAGTTTTAAATGCAACGTTGTTTAGTGACAGGCTCGGGCCGCGGAATAGGTCGTGCTATTGCATTACAGTTAGCCAAAGATGGTTTTGATGTGACAGTACATTGCCGCAGTGATGTGGCAAGTGCGCAAGCGGTGGCAGCACAAATCCGTGCTTTGGGGCGGCAATCTCATGTATTGCAGTTTGATGTGGCCGACCGCGCCAGTGCCAAAGCCATACTGGAGCAGGATGTGGCCAGCCACGGTGCTTTTTATGCGGTGGTGTGTAATGCCGGTATCAGCCGCGATGGCGCTTTTCCTGCGCTGACAGAACAAGACTGGGATCAGGTGATCCACACCAATCTGGACGGTTTTTATAATGTGTTGCATCCGCTGGTGATGCCAATGATCCAGCTGAGAAAAGGCGGCCGTATTGTCACTATTGCTTCTGTGTCCGGTATTGCCGGCAACAGAGGTCAGGTGAATTATTCAGCGGCCAAAGCCGGTTTAATGGGCGCCACCAAAGCGCTGGCGCTGGAGCTGGCCAAACGCAAAATTACTGTCAATTGTGTCGCCCCAGGTCTCATTGAAACCGAAATGGTCAGCGACTTGCCGATAGATGAGATGTTGCAAATGGTGCCGCTGCGCCGCATGGGCACAGCAGAAGAAGTGGCGGCAACAGTCAGCTTTTTATGTTCTGAGCCTGCCGCTTACATTACCCGGCAGGTAATTTCAGTGAACGGCGGTATGATCTGATGAAAAGAGTGGTTGTTACCGGCATGTCGGCTATTACTGCGTTGGGGCAGGACTGGGCAACGTTCCGGCAGAATATCAGTGTGGGCAAAAGTGCCACCCGCTATATGCCGCAGTGGGATTGTTATGCAGATTTAAACACCCGCCTGGCAGCACCAGTGCTGGATTTTGAACGTCCGGCGCATTATTCGCGCAAGTTAACCCGCTCTATGGGCCGGGTGTCTTTAATGGCCACCCGCGCGACCGAACTGGCGCTGCTGGACGCCGGTTTAACTGAACATCCGGCTTTAACAGATGGTCGTTGTGGTATTGCGTATGGCTCTTCCACCGGCAGTACCGAACCTATCAGCGCTTTTGGCCGTATGCTGGATCAACACAGTATGGCCGGTGTCACAGCCACCAGTTATATCCAGATGATGGCGCATACCACAGCGGTCAATCTTGGGGTGTTTTTTGGCATTAAAGGCCGTATTTACACCACCAGCTCGGCCTGTACTTCGGCGTCACAAGGCATAGGTTATGCCTACGAAGCTATTAAATTTGGCCGCCAGACATTAATGGTGGCCGGTGGTGCTGAAGAGCTTTGTGTCACAGAAGCTGCGGTATTTGATACTTTGTATGCCACCAGTACCCGCAATGCTGAACCAGCTTTGACACCAAGACCTTTTGACAGCAAAAGGGATGGTCTGGTGATAGGGGAAGGTGCCGGTACTTTAATTCTGGAAGAGTTAGAACATGCGTTGGCCCGTGGGGCAAAAATTTACGCCGAAGTGGTGGGTTTTGGCACCAACTCCGATGGTTTGCATGTGACCCAGCCTTCAGCCCCGACCATGGAGCAGGCGATGCGACTGGCATTGGCGGATGCTGAATTAGCGCCAGACGCTATTGGCTATGTGAATGCCCATGGCACAGCAACAGACAGAGGGGATGTGGCGGAAACTCAGGCTACGGCTCAGGTCTTTGGCGCTTTGATGCCTATCAGCTCGCTGAAAAGTTATCTGGGCCATACGCTGGGCGCTTGTGGTGCTATTGAAAGTTGGGCCAGCATTATGATGATGCGTGACAACTGGTACGCACCCACTTTAAATCTGACCGAAGTGGATGCCGCTTGTGCTGAGCTGGACTATATCAGGACATCAGCACGCGAATTACAAGCGCAATATGTGATGAGCAATAACTTTGCTTTTGGTGGCATTAACACTTCACTGATTTTCCGCAACTGGAGCGATACAACAACAGCGCAGGGTAACAGCTGATGCAAAAGCTGCCGCCCGGGCTGTCGTTATTAAAAGTGCTGTTATTTATAACGTCGTTATTGGCGGGCGCCTCAGGCGCAGCATCGGCAGCACAGGGCCAATATCAGTTGGGTGTTGGGGTATTGGCCGGTGCTCAACCGCATTATCCCGGCGCTGCTCAGTCGGCACATTTTGTGTTGCCTGTGCCTTATTTCAGTTACCGCAGTGCGCAGTTACAAATTGACCGTCAGGGCGCCACAGGTTTATTGGCTCAAGGCGACCACTGGGCGCTGAACCTGAGTCTGGCCGGTGCTTTTGCTGTGGACAATGATAAAAACCAGCTCAGGCAAGGTATGCCGGCGCTGGATTGGATAGCCGAAATTGGCCCGGCTTTGGATGTTCAGCTCACGCCCAATCTGCAATTACGTTTACCTGTCAGAGCAGCTTTTGCCACTGATTTTCAACAAGCTTCAGGGATTGGCTGGCGCTTTGAACCTCAGCTGCGTTACCAACAAAAAATGGCAGCAGGTTTCACATGGGAGTCGGTATTGTCGCTTGCAGCAAGCAGCAAAGCTTACCATCAGTATTTGTATGGGGTTGCGCCAGAGTACCAACAAATCCAAAGGCCAACGTACAGCGCCACAGCTGGTTTTAGTGGTTGGCGTTTTGCCAATGGTGTCAGCCTGCAACAAGGGCACTGGTGGTTTGCTTTGTACAGCAGGTATGACTATCTGCACGATGCCACTTTTGCCAACAGCCCGTTATATGCCAAAACACATCAGCTCAGCGCCGGTATTGTGGTGGTGAAAATTCTGAAAACCGGCGCCTGGTAAAAACTGCGCTGGCAAAGATACGCAGTTTTCGGGTTCAGCTGTGTTGCTGCGCTGAATTGTTTTATCTGTTGCTCAGGCTCGCCTGATTCATTTTTAACCGGATATCCTGCCGCAGATTGTTCACCCAGTTGCCATACTGGCGGTGAATTTTGCCTTTTTTCGCGTCCATATTGACTGAGTCAACATAGGTAATAGCAAAAGACTGCGGATTGTAAGTCAGCATGGTCACGACTTTATGTGAACGTATATTCAGTTCTGCATGAATTTTTCCCGGTGCCTGAAGTGTCATCAGCCAGCCGCGGTTGGTACCCGCATCCAGAATGGCTTGTTCCATTTGTTTTGGTGTCAGGTTATAAGGCACAGGGTCGGTATAAACCTGTTGTAGCGGGGAGGATTGGCAGGCAGCCAATAACAAAACCAGTGCAGTTGCAGTAACTAATTTCCCAAATGACATCATGCGCTCCTTGTAAAAAGAGCGGTATTGTTAAAGATTTTTTAGCAAATATCCAGAGCAGGGTGGCAAAGTTTAACCCGCTACTTGCAACGACAAAGCGTATTTTTGCCGCAATTTTTCGATGCTGCCATCCTGTAACATTAAACTCAGTTCTTTATTCAGTTGCCGGACAAAAGCCGGACTGACACTGTTGCGGCTCAGCATAAAATACACCTGACCAATCTGCTGTGGTGGCAGTGGATGTTGCACTATCAGTTGTTGCTGGGCTGTATTTTGTAATGCCAGCACCCCATTAGGGTAATAATCCAGATAGAGTTGAACCCGGTCGCGCAATAACAGCTGGCCAAGGGATTGCCGGTCAATGGCTTCCACTATTTTGCTTTTTGTATCAGGTTGTTGAAACAAGCTGTTGATGGTGTCGCCATAATAGTTACCTCTGATCAGCCCAACCTGATAACCAAGGCGGACAATATCCTGCAGCTCTTTGATAGGCAGTTGTGTGCCGGCTTTCACAAATAATGCCAGTTGTTCTTGTTCATAAGGTATCGAAAACCAGGCAAATTCGGCTCTTTGCGCCGACATGGACGCGTTCATTAACACATCCACTTCACCTTCTTTTAGTAGCATTAATGAGCGTTTCCACGGCAAATCGGTCAAAATTTCCAGATCACAACCTAATCTGGCAAACAATTGCTGAATAAACTCTATGCGGTAACCGGTGAGTTTGTGTTGTGGGTCCCGAAAGGAAAAAGGCGGCATCTGATCGCTGGAACGGCTGACCACAACACGCTGACAAGGCCAGTCCAGCAGTTCTGTTGCCATCAGGGCAGAAGATTGCAGCAGCAAGCAGGCCGGTAGCAGCCATAACACCGTATGTTGGAATAGTTTCAAAGACACCCCACTGTTGAATTGGCTACAAGCTGACGGCGATTTTTTATTCTATAACAAAAGCTTAAAATCAAACACCGTTCATTTTATCGCCACATGGTCTGCTGCCGTGGTTATTTTTTTGCCCTTGGATGGGCGGCGTCATACACCTTGGCCAGATGCTGAAAATCCAGATGGGTATAAACCTGGGTGGTGCTGAGGTTGGCGTGTCCGAGTAATTCCTGCACTGCACGCAGATCGCCGCTCGATTCCAGCAGATGGCTGGCAAAAGAGTGGCGCAGCATATGTGGGTGTACATTTTGCTCCATGCCCTGGCGTGCCGCCCAGAGTTTCACTCTGCTGCGCACATGACGGGCACTGATCCGGCTTTTTTGCCGGCTTAAAAACAAAGCATCCTGCTCTTGCCCCAAAAATGCCGGTCGCAGTTGCAACCAACGTTGCAGCGCCTGCATTGCCAGCCGGCCTATAGGTAAAATCCGTTCTTTATTGCCTTTGCCACGCACGCGAATTTGTTGTTCGCTAAAGGAGATATCCCGCACATTGGCACTGACCAGTTCATCCAGCCGCAGACCTGAGCTGTAAAAAAGCTCCATTATCGCCTGATCACGGCAGGCCAAATCGTCGTCGCTGCTGTTGAGATCCAGCAAACGATTCATCTGATCAACATCCAGGTTTTTTGGTAAAGGTCTGGCGGTTTTCGGCACTTTTAAATAAGCGGCCGGATTGTCACTGAGCTGTTTTAAGCCAACAAAATAACGGTAAAAACTACGTAAAGCGGCAGCGCGTAGGGCCAGACTGCGAGGTTTTAAGGTTTTACGGCAGGATAATAAATGTTGTTGCAGCTGTTCCTGGCTCAGTCCACGCCAGTCACTGGCCTGATGTTGTAATTGACTGGCGACGGCACTGAGTTGTTGCTGGTAACTGGCAAGGGTTTGTGCGCTGTAACCACGTTCAAACTGCAAATAAGCCAGAAACTGACTCAACCAGGGTTGAAAACCGGCCAGCTCAGTTTTTGTCATAACGTGGCAACACCACGGCCAGCAGTTTGGCGATATGGTCGAGAAACAGCGTGTCCATACTGGGTTGGAAATGGTCATCCAGCTCGCTGCCAAAAGCCAGCAGCGCCAGAGGTTTATCCACCTGACTAATCAACAACAAAGCGACCGAATGAATATTGGGGGTAAACAGCGTGGCCATTTCGTCTTTATTCAGCCGGCCAAAATAATAACTGCGGTGTTGCAACCTGTGTTGCAGCACCAATTGCAGGCCGCTGAAATGTTCACCCATAGCTTCATGGTTAAAATCGAGCAGGGTACAGGCATGCACCTGTGGCATTTTATTGGCAAAAGCGCTGAGCGCTATGGTGATATCGGTGCGCTGGCGCGCCGATAATAAATCCAGATGCAGCTGATTAAGCGCAAAAAAGATATGTTCGTTTTGCCGGGCAACACTCATCAGTCGGGTGATGTCTTCTTCCATACCACGAATACGTTCACGTTGCATTTCCAGCTGACGTTCCACCAGCGAGATGGCGCCCCGCTGGGCATGAGGTAAACGCAGCCGGTTCAGCAATTCTGGGTGATGCTGAAAAAACGCCGGATGCTCCAGCAGATACTGGTACACCAGCTCGTCCTGCAACAGCGCTTTTTCCTGGTCGTTCAGTTCGGTAACGTCGGTTTTTACACCCGTTTTTACATCTGTCATAACACCAGTTGTCCGTCAAATACATGTTCTGCCGGGCCTGTCATTTTGACTGGCTGGCCTGGACCGTTCCAACGAATATGCAAGGTTCCACCAGGTAAATCAACTCTGACACTGTTGCTCAGCGTTTTTTGCAGTTGTCCAATGACAGCGGCAGCGCAAGCGCCTGTGCCACAAGCTTTGGTTTCACCGGCGCCACGTTCCCACACCCGCAATTTAATATGCGAAGGGTTTAACACCTGCATAAAACCAATATTGGCGCGCTCCGGGAAACGTTCGTGGTTTTCAAACTCCGGCCCCCAGCTGTGCACTGGTGCCAGGTCTACGTCATCAACTGTAATCACCGCATGTGGGTTACCCATAGACACTACACCACACAAAGTGGTAGCGTTTTCGGCGTGCAGAATGTAATTCACTTCCTGCTTTTGTGCTTTAAAAGGCACTTTAGCTGGCTCAAATTGCGGCACACCCATATTGACTGTGACCTGGCCATCCTGCTCGACATAAAGCACAATTTTGCCGGATTTGGTGCTGACATTAATTTTGTATTTGTTGGTGAGGCCTTTAGTGCGGACAAACTTGGCAAAACAGCGGGCACCATTGCCACATTGTTCTACTTCAGAACCGTCGGCATTAAAAATCCGGTAATGAAAATCCAGATCCGGATCATAAGGTGGTTCCACCATTAACAACTGGTCAAAACCAACACCAAAATTACGGTCGGCCAGCGCTTTGATTTGCTCTTTGGTCAGAAACACGTTCTGACTGACGGCATCGACCATCATAAAGTCGTTGCCAAGTCCGTGCATTTTAGAAAACTGTAATAACATGCCAACCTTATATCTTGCTGCGCATTTGCTGTTGTTGATGCCGTTATTCTGGCAACAGTTGTTCACCTTGCCACAAGTCCTGCCATTGTTCACGCTGACGGACCAGATAAGTGTTGTTGCCGTCAACCAGTACTTCAGCGGCACGTGGCCTGCTGTTGTAATTAGAACTCATGGTAAAACCATAAGCGCCGGCTGAACGCACCGCCAGTAAATCACCGGGTGCTATGGCTAAATCACGGTCTTTACCAAGGAAATCACCGGTTTCGCACACAGGGCCTACCACATCATAACGTTGGGCCTTCAGATCTGCTTTCAACTGCACAGGCACAATATTCATCCAGGCACTATAAAGCGCCGGACGAATCAGGTCGTTCATGGCGGCGTCTACTATGGCAAAATTTTTCTCTTGCCCTGGTTTTAAATATTCCACTTTGGTCAGCAAGACACCGGCGTTGGCCATAATGGCACGACCAGGTTCAAACAGCAGCGTTAAATGTGGATAATTGGCCAGACGTTTGACCACTTCAGCGGCATATTCGGCCGGATGGGGTGGGGTTTCATCCAGGTAAGTCACGCCTAAACCACCACCAATATCAATGTGCGATAACACTATGCCGAGGTTTGCCAGTTTATCAATCAGCACTAAGAGTTTATCCAGTGCATCTAAAAAGGGTTGGGTTTCAGTCAGTTGTGAGCCGATATGACAATCAACACCACAAACTTTTAAGTGACTGGCGCTGGCAGCCACCTGATACATGGCAACAGCGTTATTAATATCAATACCAAACTTATTGGCTTTAAGACCCGTTGAAATATAAGGATGGGTTTTGGCGTCGATATCCGGATTCACCCGGATAGAAACAGGGGCAATTTTATTCAGCCGGCTTGCGACCTGCTGAATGCGGTACAGTTCGGCTTCGGACTCGACATTAAAACACTTGATGCCGGTATTGAGCGCAAACTCAATTTCAGACTCGGCTTTACCCACACCGGAGAACACTACTTTGCTGGCATCACCACCGGCTTGCAACACGCGGCGCAGTTCACCTTCAGACACAATGTCAAAACCACTGCCGAGGCGCGCCAGCAAATTTAACAAGGCAATATTGCTGTTGGCTTTGACCGCATAACACACCAGATGTGGATGTGAACCGGCGGCATTGGCAAAAGCCTGATAATGACGCTCCAGCGTGGCGCGGGAATACACATAAGTTGGCGTGCCATATTGGGCGGCGATATCGGCCAGTCTGACCTGTTCGGCCAGCAGATGCGGGCCCTGATAATTAAAATAATCCACCAAAATTACCTTTGCTGTTGCATGGGCTGTTGGGTTGCGTCCTGCTGTGCAGAAGCAGCAGGCTGCGCGCTGGTCTGTTCTTGCTGTTGCTGCGTATTGGTTGTCGCTTTGGTGTTGGGCAGGGTCAGGTCACCTTTTTGGCCACAACCAGTCAGTAGCAGACAAAGAACCAGCAGGCAGAACAAGGATTGAGTCACAGCTTTCATCGTTTCTGTTTCTTTAATTTTTGAGCGCTCTATAATCGCATCCTTAGCAGCAAAAGCAAACAGGTGAAGCCGATGAATGACGTAGAATATGATGAGTTGACCGACAGTGTTTTGCTGGCGGTAGAAGAAGCCATCGAAAATATCGATCTGGATTTAGATTATGAGAACCACGGCGGTTTGCTCAGTATCGTTTTTCCGGACAAAAGCAAAATTATTATTAATAAACAACCACCACTGCATCAGCTGTGGGTGGCGACCAAATTTAATGGCCACCATTTTGAATACCAGAACGGCCAGTGGATTGATAACAGAACCGGCACCGAATTCTGGACTTTGTTAAAAGACGCCGCTTCGCGTCAGGCCGGGCAGAGTGTGGAGTTTGTGCGTTAAATGAATCAGTTACCTTTTGTAGATGTAAAGTCCCCTGGCCCAACCACTGCGGCCGTGATTTGGTTACATGGTTTAGGCGATTCCGGCCATGGTTTTGCGCCTATAGTGCCGGAACTGCGCCTGCCGGCCGGTCACGGTGTAAGGTTTTTATTTCCGCATGCGCCTGAGCAACGCGTCACCATCAATAACGGCATGGTGATGCGCGCCTGGTACGACATTAAAACCTGGGATTTACAAAACCGCGCTGATGAAGAAGGTGTACGCCAATCTGCTGCGCTGGTGCAGGCATTAATCGATAAAGTGATTGCCACTGGTGTGCCAGCCGAAAAAATTCTGCTGGCAGGTTTTAGTCAGGGGGGCGTGATAGCGCTGCACCTGCTGCCGCGGCTGCCGTATAAAATTGCCGGTGTGATGGCACTTTCTACTTATATGGCGGTGCCGGATAAACTCAAAGAAGAAATGAATGTGCTGAATAAAAGCACGCCGGTATTTTGCGCCCATGGTGTTGCTGACCCTGTGGTGCCACTGCAGGCTGGTCAGGCGGCATTTAACAACCTAAAATATGCAGGTTTTAATGTGCGTTGGCTGGATTACCGCATGGAGCACAGTGTTTGTGCCCAGGAAGTGGATGATATGAGCCGGTTTATTCAACAGTTATTGTGCCAATAAAGCAAAGCCAATAAAACAAAACCAGCAATACAAAATCGTAAAAGCAAAAATCAGTAACCCATGTCAGAACCCGCAGCCGGAGTGAACAACCGGCTGCTACTGACACCAGAGAAATAAAGTGTCTGAATCAGCTGCCAAACTCAGGGTAAAAGTAACCTTGCACCGCGACTTGCCGGTGGAACCTATGCCGCAACTCAAACGTGCCAAAACATCAACTTCAAAATTGAAGTTGATGCTGTTGTTAGCAGCCTTGGTTGCTGCTGGTTTTTGGGCCTGGCAACAACTGAATAACAGCAAAGCCATGGCAGAACAGGCCGTCATTGAAGATGTTGTTGCAAGCAGTGATGTCCCTGACACAGAGCTGGCGGCAAAAGAGGCTGAACCCGCAGCTTTGCAGCAAAAAGAAGAGACAGCGCCTGCTGAAAATGACATTCAGCCGCAGGGCAATACCAGCAATAGCGTCGAGAGTGGCCTCAATCACAACGATGTGCAGCTTCAGCTTGTTGCTGCGGATAACAGTGCAGCTGTTACTGCAACTCAGACGGCGGCTCCAGAAACACCGCAGGCGGACGCTGAATCGCCATTGGTGCAAACCGCTACTGCAAACAGCAAGCCAGATACGAATGTGCCCGATACAACCGCAAGCGGAATCAAATTACCCGAAGGTTTTAGCCGTATTGTGCTTGTTGCCGATATGGAACAGCTGGAGCCAGGCGCACCAGTGGCGCAGCTGGTGGCGAAAAAAGATATTCAGCGTTTGTATTTATTTACTGAACTGAAAGGTTATGCCGGCCAGCAGCTGAAACACCGTTGGTCTTTTAACGGCGTGGTACAGACAGAAGCTTTACTCACTATCGAAGATTCGCCCTGGCGTACTTATAGTGAAAAATGGCTGTTACCAGACCAGCTTGGCGCCTGGCGGGTCGAAATTATTGATCAGCAGCAAAATGTGCTCTACTCGCACGACTTTCAATATCAATAGCAGTTATACTAGCGCCAGTTTTTTAACCGACGGTGCCGCTTCACCGCACCGTCGCGTTTAGCCTTCAGACTCAGGTTTTTTGCATGACCCAATTGATCCGTATTGCCACCCGAAAAAGTGCCCTTGCTTTATGGCAAGCCGAATTTGTTAAAGCACAACTGGAACATTTTCATCCGGGTTTGCAGGTAGAGCTGGTACCTATGTCCACTCAGGGCGATAAAATTCTCGACACTCCTTTGGCGAAAATTGGTGGTAAAGGTCTGTTTGTCAAAGAGTTAGAGGCTGCCATGCTGGAAGGCCGCGCCGATATTGCCGTGCACAGCATGAAAGATGTCCCTGTTGAGTTCCCCGAAGGTTTGCAGCTGCAAACCATTTGTGAACGGGAAGACCCGCGTGACGCTTTTGTCTCTAACAACTTTGCTACGCTTGCCGATTTACCAGCAGGCGCAGTGGTGGGCACCTCCAGTTTACGCCGTCAGTGTCAGCTGAAAGCACAGCGGCCGGACCTGCAGATACGTGATTTACGTGGCAACGTGAACACCCGTTTAGCCAAACTGGATGTCGGTGAATACGACGCTATTATTCTGGCGGCCGCGGGCCTTATCCGCCTTGGTTTTGAAGAGCGCATCCGCACCCATTTGCCGGTAGAACAAAGCCTGCCCGCCAATGGCCAGGGTGCTGTTGGTATTGAATGTCGCAGCGACGATACAAACATTCAGGCGTTATTGGCGCCGCTTGAGCATTTGCCAACACGTCAGGCCGTGCTGGCCGAACGGGCGATGAACCGTCGTTTACAAGGCGGTTGTCAGGTGCCTATTGGCGCTTTTGCCGTGCATCAGGGGGATGAACTCTGGTTACGCGGTTTGGTGGGATCCCTGGATGGCCAGCAAATTTTACATGCAGAGGTGCGTGGCTCTGCTCTTGATGCCGAAGCTTTAGGTTTGCAACTGGCAGAACAACTGCTGCAGCTGGGCGCCGGTGCTATTCTCAAAGCTGTTTATCAGACGACTCCTTAATTAATGAACAAACTGCAGCACGGCATGCAAGAACCCGCTTCCGCTGATTTTCCGGTGCTGATCACCAGACCTGCCGGTAAAGCAGATAATCTGCTGGCCGGCCTCGATGAGCTCGGAATTACCTATACCTATCAGCCGCTGATTACCACTCAGTTGATGCCACTGCGGGGCAGAGACAGCCAGCACCTGCAACAAGCGGAACTGGTGATTTTTGTCTCTGTTTCTGCTGTTACCTGCCTTGAACAACAATTTGATTTAACCCGCCTGACTCAACCTTTGTTGGCCGTTGGCGCCACTACGGCCTCAGCGCTGGAGCGTAGTTGTGGTCATCCGGTGACAGCACCAGTGGACCAGCGTAGTGAAGGAGTTTTGGCCTTGCCACAACTGCAGAATGTCGCCGGCAAAGAAGTGGTGATAGTGCGGGGGAACGGCGGCAGAGAGCTGATTAAACAAGGTTTATTGGCCCGCGGTGCCAAAGTCACTTATGTGCAAAGTTATAAAAGAGTACCCTTGCCGCTGGATGGTCAGCGCTTGTCTGACCAGTGGCGTCAGCAACAAATTCAATGTATCGTAGTGACCAGTAACGAAATTTTATCCCTGCTGCTACAATCCCTGCCCGAAACTGCTTTGCCCTGGCTGGCAGAGCGGCAATGGATCATGGTGAGCCAGCGCATGGCTGAAACCGCCATTGCCAACGGGATCCCATTAAGCAATATTTCTCTGGCCGCCAGTGCCAACGACCAGGCGTTGTTAGAAGCCATTTGTCAGTTAAGAAGGAAATTTCATGAGCGAGCTCAGTCCAATGCTGAATAACGAATCTGCAGCCCCTGCTGCTGTGGCGACAACGCCGGTAAAACCGGCGGCCAGAACAGGTTCTGCCGTGATGCTGGGCATGATGGCCTTATTGATTGCTTTGGCTGCTGCCGCTATGGTCGGCTGGTTTTTTTATGTCTGGCAACCGCAGTTAGTTGCACTGCAACAACAGCAACAAACGCTACAGAATCAACAACAAAGCCAGACTGCACTATTTCAGAGCAAACAGGAAGAATTACAGCAGGAAATGCAACAACAGCTGGTGAATGTCGTTGCCGACTGGACTAACAAAGAGCAGGCGCAGCTGGAAAAGACTCAGCAGGAACTCAGCAAACTGCAAACGCAGCTGGACCAGCAAAGTGGCAACGTCAAAGGCTGGCAACTGCTGGAAGTAGAATATTTCCTGCGTCTGGCCGAACAAAAACTGTTTTTAGAACAAAATGTCACTGGTGTAGTGCAGGTGCTGGAGCTGGCTGAACAAAGGTTAAAACAAATGCAGGACGCCAGTCTGGTGGCAGTGCGTGAAGCCATTGGCCAGGACAAACATATGTTGTCTGAGCTGAACACACCAGATATGCACCAGTTGCATCTGACCTTGTCGGCGCTGCGTCAGCAAAGTCTCACCTTGCCGCTGCGTCAGTCAGAAAGGGCGATGGACAATCAATCTGAAGAAGAAATTACCGAAGACGCCGCCGACTGGCAGTCTAATCTGGCGTTGTACTGGGGTAATTTCTGGCGGGGTCTGGTGCAGGTGCGTGCCAGCTTGCCTGAAGATGGTGTCAGCTTAACGGCGGAGCAACAAATCAGTGTACGCAACACTTTAACCCAGCAGCTTCTGTTGGCTGAGCTTGCCGCCATGCAACACAATCAGGCGGTTTATGCTGCTGCTATTCAGCAAAGTGCTGACAGTTTACAACGTTATTTTGCTGCCACTGAACCAGCGGTACAACAAATGGCCGATGACTTAGTGGCGCTGTCGGCGCTGCAGGTGAGTTTACCTTTGCTGGCACCCTTAAAAAGCCCGGCCTTGTTTGAAGCTTACCGTCAGGGCACTGCTGAAGCGGAGCTGACCTTATGATCCGGCTGGCATTTTTTATTCTGGTGCTTGGCCTTGCCATGTTGCTGGGGCCTATTCTTGCCAACCACCCTGGTTATGTGATGCTGGTGGTGGCCGGTGTCACTATTGAAGCCACTTTTATTGGCCTGATGCTGGTACTGTTTGTCAGTATTTTTGGCTGCTGGTTGTTGTGGTGGGTTTTTAAACGTTTATTCCATTTACCACGCTTAAGTTTCAGCTTTTTGCGTTCACGCAAAGAACGTCGCGCCCGTCAGGCGATGCAACATGGTTTGTTGGCTTTTGCCCGGCAAGACTGGCAACAGGCTGATCAATATTTTGATATTGCCAAAGCCGATTCTGACTGGGACAAAATGAAACAAATTATGGCTTGTTATGCCGCGCAGCAAGCCGGTGACAGCCAAAAAGCCAATCAAAAAGCAGCGCAGCTGGACAGCGATGATAGCGACACCTGGCTGGTGGTGGCTGATTTATTATTGCAACAAGGTGACGCCCAAAAAGCAGTAGCTTACCTGGCGCCTAAAATGGAGCAAAACCAAAAAGATGGCCGTATTGGTCGCCTCTGGCTGGCTGCTTTGCAACAGGCAGGGCAGTGGCAGACTTTGTTAGAGCAGGTGCCGGTAGCTATTAAACAACAATGGCTAAATAAAGCGCAGTGGCAACAATACCGTTATCAGCTATATCCGGCTGCTATTGCCGGTTTGGCTCAGGCCGGTGTTTTTGATGAAAACCTGCCTTATTGGAACAACTTACCGGCCAAAGAGCGTAAATCTGTTGCGGCAACCCTTGGCAAAGCCTGGGCCAAAGCTGTCAGTGGTGAGCCGGAGCAAGCAGAAAAAATCCTGCTCGATAGCCTGGCTTTGGCTGACGTACCGCTAGCCTGGCGTGCGTTACAACAAATTCCGCTGGGTCGTTCGGTATTAGGTTTACGTAAACAGGTGCAGCACTGGTTACGCGACCACAATAACAACGGTTATTTGTATGCGTTGTTAAGTTATTGCGCCGCGCAGGAAGGTGAGCTGGAACAAGCGCAGCATGCCTGGGACAAAGCGCTGCAATATCAACCTGATTTAAGCAAAACAGCAACTTTGCCGCGTTGATTTAATTGCAGCTGAACAACGAACTCCCCTTGTTATCCGGGCTGGCGCCAGTGGCACAGCCCGATGCTAAAATTCTGATCCTGGGTAGCATGCCGGGTCAGGCCTCGCTCGACGCCCAGCAATATTATGGTCACCCGCGCAATCAGTTCTGGCCTTTGATGCAGCAGTTGTTTGGCGTGGATAGCACTTTGCCTTATGCCGGACGTTTAATAGCCTTGCAACAGGCTGGTGTGGCTTTGTGGGATGTGATTGGGGTTTGTCAGCGTCAGGGCAGCCTTGACAGTGCCATCCGGTCTTCTTCAGTGCAGTTGAATGATTTTGCCGCCTTTTTGCCTGAGTTACCGCAGTTGCAGGCCATCTGGCTCAACGGCAGCACTGCCGCAAAGAGTTGGCAAAAACTGCAGAAATCCGGTTTAACCTTACCTGCAACCATACAATTATGGTCGTTGCCGTCCAGTAGTCCGGCGCATGCGGCCTGCAGTTTCAGCGACAAGCTGATGCAGTGGCAACATGCCCGGCAACAAAGTCAGAATTAAAGCAAAAGCGGGGAGCACAGATGGACCTAATCAGCTGGCATGACTTTATGCAGGTCGAACTGCGTGTTGGCACTATAGTGGCGGCAGAAGCCTTCCCGCAGGCGCGTAAACCAGCCTGGAAGTTGACCGTCGATTTTGGTGCTGATATTGGCCAGCGCCGCTCCAGTGCGCAGCTGACAGCCTTGTACCAGCCAGAGCAGCTTATTGGTAAACAGGTGCTGGCGGTGCTGAATTTCCCGCCAAAACAAATCGGGCCTTTTGTGTCTGAATGTCTGGTGACAGGGTTTTACCGCGACGATGGTGCTGTGGTATTGGCGGTGCCGGATCAGCCGGTGCCCAATGGCGCCCGGCTGGCCTGAACAGTTGTTATAAAGCGGCTTTTAACTCTTTGGCTGTGGCATGGCCTTTGGCAATAGCGGCATCCAGCAGTTTTTCACCTGCAACTTTCTGTCCGTTCAGAATAAGCGCTGTGCCGGCCCATGACTGTACTACAGGGTCTTGTTGTTCCAGCAGATACAATTCCCACTCGAGCCGTAAGGCCGCCAGTGCTCTTTGTGCTTCCAGATTGCCACCACGGGCTGCCTGTTCCAGCCAGTAGTCGTTGGAATAAGTTTGTGGGATCCGTTGTGCACTCAGCAGCCGTGGGCTTTTATTGCCATCCTGATTTTGTAATTTGTAAAAACCAGCTGTCACTTGTTCGGTGGTCAGACGTTTGCCCAGCAGCACTGCAGCTTGTTTGGCCTGACGTTCAGCGTTGTTGTCATGCACCGCCTGTACTACAGCTTGTGCGTCCAGCGTGACAAAAGTATGGTCTTTAAAACCTTCGGGTAACTGCAACTCTTTGCTGACGACCTTGCCATTTTTGACAAAATCCGCCGTGATAGGCCCCAGCGCCGGTGGCAGCGATTTGTCCACAAACTGGGTCATGGCGCTTTTGCTGCGGGCCAGATCGAGAATATTCGCCAGCGCATTCTGGTGCATTGGTGACCCCAGCGCCGCATATTGCCACATCTGGTATTCGCTGAAGATGCGCTCGACCTTTTGATGATCAATATCACCTAACGAAAAAGTCAGCATCACCCTGCTGATAAATTTATTGTTGCCAGCTTCATATTTCCAGCGTTTTAACGCGCGTATAGCCTCGCGTTCAAACAGGCCTTTCGGGAAAGCATTCAGTACATCCACGGCTTCCACATCCCCTTGTTCGTTCACCAGCAAACGCATGGTGACAGAACCAAATGCCCCCCTGGCTGCCGCTTCTTTTGGATATTCAGGTGGAATACGTTTAATTGCTTTGCGCTTATCACCAAACAAGGCTGATAGTTCTGGTTTAAGTTTGCCTGTCACTTTGACTTGTTGCAGCAATTGCGTCAGCAGTGTGGCGGCCTGTTGTTGTTCTGCTGCCGTCAGTTTAGTGCTGATTTTGTCTGCCAGCGCTTTGGCGCTTGGGTGTTCACGTGTTGCGGCAAACTCAAAATAAGCCAGCGCTTTGACCAGATCGCGTGGCTGGCCTTCAGCGTTGGCAGCCATGGCTCCTAAATTAAATGCCGCCTGTCCATTGGCCAGGGGTAACAAGGCAGTAAACTGCTGCGTTGCTGTTTGAAAATCTTTGTTTTCATAAGCCTTCATCGCATCCAACAAATCGGCCTGACTGGCAAAAGTGCTGCACAAGATTGCCATCAATACAAGTTTACGCATAAGAAGTTCCTTTTCCGGTAACTGGGTTTTACAACTCAGACATTGTTACATATAAAGCGCAAATAATTGATATTTTGTTTGCGAAATTCCCTTTTTTTGTTGATTGACAGCAGGTTAGCTCTGCCGCATATTAAAACTCCACTGATAAATTTTTATGCAGAGTCATTGTGAAAAAGCCGATACCACTTTCAGGGTTACCGCTGTCACAACAGGTGCACAAACCTGCCAATCTGCACGCCTGCGCTACTGACTACCACTTGTCGGAGTGGTTTGATCTATAAGTTTTCCCCCGCTCTGTAATCCGGAATTCCGGAGTCATGCCGTTTTGCGCCGGCGTGGCGCCTGAAGCCATGGGCCTTTTTGGCCTTTTACTGTTCGACCTCAATCTTCAAAAAACAAAAAACAGGAAAGCAACAATGAAAGCAACGATAAAAGCCGTCGCCTTAGCGACGCTGTTGTCAGCGGCTGGCCATGCCAGTGCCGCCTGCCTGCAGCAGGAAACAGAAAATAACAACACTGAAGCAAAGGCCAACACGGGTTTGTGCAGCACTCAGGCCGTAACTGGCAGTATCGGCAGCAGCAGTGATGTTGACTGGTACAGCTTTGATACCACCAGTACTGGTGATATCAGCGTAAGCCTGAGTCATGGCAGCACAGCCGATTTTGATTTTTATCTGTACCGCAGCAGCGGCAGTTATATTTTGTCCGGCCAAAGCAGCGCCCGGCCAGAAACCGGTACTTACAGCGCAGCCAGCGCCGGCACACATTTTATTAAAGTCAGCCGTTATAGTGGCACTGGCAGTTACAGCCTGAATGTCACTTTTAACGGCAGCGGCGGTGGCAGCACCCCACCGGCCAGTTGCAGTTATGGTGTAAGGCCAGCCAAACCCAGCAACCTGACCAGCTATCTGCTGGGCGGCAGCAGTGATGTTTGCCCGGTATTAACATCGGGCCAGGGCGCATTATTGTTGATGGGGGGTGGCACTGATGTGGACGCGGCCTTTAGCAACCGGATGGCGCCCCAAATCAAAGGCGGCAATATCGTTGTGCTGCGCGCTACAGGTACTGATGCTTACAACAGTTACCTGCAGGGGTTGACTGGTGCTGCGTCAGTGGAAACCCTGATTGTGGATACCCAAACCAAAGCAAATTCTGCTTATGTGGAGTGGGCTATTAAAAGTGCGGAAGCGGTATTTATTGCCGGTGGTGATCAATCTGCTTATCTGAACGCCTGGCAAGGCACGCTGGTGCAAAGTGCTATTGCCCATGTCTATCAAAAAGGCGGGGTTGTGGGTGGTACTTCGGCGGGTGATCATGTGCTGAGCCAATATGTGTATGATCCGGACGGTGTCAGTGGAGCCATCAGCAGTGAAGTGGTGACAGATTATTGCCATAACACTATTAATATCAGCAGCAACTTCCTCAGTTTCCCACTGCTGGCCAATACACTGAACGACACCCATTTCCGTCAGCGTGACCGGATGGGCCGCTCTGCGGTATTTCAGGCCAAACTGGGGCAAAATGGCCGGGTGATAGCGGTATCTGAAGCAACCTCTTTGTTTGTCACTGCGGACGGCCAGGGCATAGTGGATGGCAGCAATGAAGTTTATGTGCTGCGTGCTGATAGCCAGACCCAATACAACCAGACCAGTTGCGGGCTGCCGGTGATTATCAAAGATTTGCTGCGCTTTAAGCTGTTGCCGGGGGAAAGATATAATCTGCTGGATAACAGCACTTTAGTCACGCCGGTACGTATCAGTATCGACGGTCGTAACAGTGCGTTTTATAACCCTGTTAGTCCTTATTAACAGCTGATGGTGACAGCTTGTAAAGCCGGTCTCGGCTTTTGTTGCCTTGTTGCCGGCATGCCGTTGCTGAGTCAGCTTAGCAGCGGCAATTTAGCCGGTAAAACATGATTAAAAACAGAGGATAAACAACAGCTTTATTCAGGCGAGGCGCTGATAAGGGGTGTTGGCTTTGCTGGTCATCACCTGCAGCCGGCGTGAGTGGCGCTCAAAACTGCGGGCCGGAAAAGCGTCCAGACGTGCTGAAGCATCGGCGGCAGCATTTTCTTTCATTAGATAATGAAACTGCACTGCACTGACAGGTTGTGCTGCAGGGAGTTTTTTAGCATTTTGTGCAGAGGTAACAACAGGGGAGAAATCCGGTACGACGCTTATCGTAGCTAACAGCAGCAATACACCGCAGTGCCGCCAGAGCGTACTGCTAACGTTTTGATTTCTTTTTAATTGCTGTCGCATCTTTAAGCCATCACATCAAATGTTGCAGGCTTGAGCCTAACCCAAGCCATTCGATTCTGCAATCGCTTCAGGCTTTTTTGCGGCAAAGACTTGCCGCTATGCTGTCAAATGCGCTGAGGCCTCAGGGGCTTTGGTAACAGCAACAAACTCAGTCGTTCAGATGTTGTTCCAACCGTTCTTTCAGCGCACCTTCAATCAAGGCGGCTTTGCCGGTTTTACGGTTCAGGCAAACAAAGGTAATGTCGGCGTCTGCCACCACAGTGTCAGTGCCCTGAATTTTAATGACTTGATGGATCACTGCACTTTTGCTGCCGATCTGGCTGAATTTGGTGGCAATTTCTAAGGTTTGGCCATTGGTGGCGGCAAAACGGTAATTAATATTGATGTTGACGATCACCCAGGCCAGATTCAGCTGCTCAAAATAAGCCACATCACCGCTGTCTTCCAGATAACTCCAGCGCGCTTCTTCTAAAAACTCCAGATAACGGGCGTTATTCACATGCTGATAAATATCTAAATGGTATCCACGAACTTTAATAGTGGTCAGATGTGGCATTGTTCTCTCTCTGGTTAGACCTGTTGCAGCGATAGTGGGCGATTGTGCCGTAAATCGGTTTTTGCCACAACCTGCTTATTCCCTTCAATCTTCAACCATCCCCCATAAAACGGCACCAGGCCGCTTCTGGGTAAAACCTTTAACCGCGCTTGCGACGCCAAATCACCAAGGCCAGCGCCAGTAAAACAAAGCCCACAGCCGGCACTAACCAGGGCTTGGCTTGCCTGAGTTCGTGACGCCAATATTGTTGGTTATTTTGTGAAAGCCTGTTTTTGGCGCCGGCAAAATCCGGCGCCGGGCAACGGATACCAAAGTCGCGCCCCCAGCTGACATAAGGCCCTTCATTTAAATATCGCCGGTAATATTGGGTTGCAAGCGCCGGGTCTGAGTTAATCAGCCAGGTGCTGGCATGACACAAAGTTGCGGCAAAAGCCTGACTGTTGGCCGGCACTAAGCTGGCGGCTTCATTGGCAAATTCTGCCGCCAGATAACGGTAGTGAAAACGTTTTTCCGGTTTGGCTGCACTTTGCAAAACCCTTTGTTGTTCAGCGTCCGGAATGGCTGGTGTTGTTGTGGGCTCAGGCTGGTAAAACTCAAACTGGCCATAAAACACCTGATAATCCGGTGCCATTTCATAACCCAATAATTCCAGACCATGCTGGCGGCTTATAGTTGCCAGCTGAAACAATGCTTTGGCGTTATCAATACGGCCCATATCCAGCCCAAACCGCTGTGTCATGCTGGCAAAAGTACCAGGTTCGCTTTGACTGTCGGCCTGCTGATAGTCGTTGGCCAGTTGTTGCAGTTTGGGGTCAACAAAATAACTTTGTGCCTGTTGATACTGGCCTTCACGCATCAGCCTTCTGGCCAGCAGGTTTCTAAGCAAAGTGCTGGGTTCAGTGTCGCCAAAATAATTCCACTGCGATTCGGCTTTTACTTTGCCCGGTGGCACTTGTGCATCCACAAAAGTTTGCAGCTCTTGGGTGGTCAGTACCCGCTCGGCAATATAAGCGCTGTCCTGCCAATATTCGCCACCCGCCTGATACAGCAGCTGCATAGCGGCCAGGTAATCACCGCGTTGTAATTGCAACACCCCGGCTTCGGCCTGAATACGGCATTGGGTGGCTGCCATATTGCGTTGCAGCTGCTCGCTGATGGGCACAGCTGCGTACGGATCGGCCTTGAGGGCCGGTTCAGGTAAAGCCGCTGGAAAGGACTGCGCAGCTTTGGCATAAGCTTGTGCCGCTTCGGCTAAATTGTTGTCACGCACTGCCATTTTGGCGCTCAGCCAATAAAACAGCGGCTCAGGCTCAGCATAGGTTAACAGCTGCCGCACCAGCGCAAAGTCGCCTTGTTGATAACTAATAGCGGCCAGCGCCGTGGCATTGGCGAGTCGGATATCAGCTTCAGCGCTTAACAAAGTTAATAAACGGCTGACAAGGGCAGGGTCACTGTATTTCAGGCTGGAAGCCTGAGTGAACAAATAGCGGCTGAGTAGTTGGGGCACAGCCGGTTGTGTGAGCAAAGGTTTAAGCGCTGCATCTGGCATTTGCAGCAATTCGCGGCTCAGTTGTAATAACGAAGCGCGGCCAGACTCCTGATAACCGGCCTGCGCCGCATATAAACCAATGGCCTGTTGCCAGTCGCCGTTGTTTTTATAAATTCTGGCCTGCTCGCCTAAACTGGCGACAGCCAGCTGCAAAGGGTCGGCTAAACCTGCTGCAACTTCCTGTTGTAACTGTTGATAAAGCGCCAGTGCTTCGGTTTCTGCAGCTACGTTGTTGTTCGTTTTTTGCAGCACCCGCGCCAGGCTGTATAAAGCCCAGCTGCGTCTTTGTTGTTGCTCTGCGGAAGGCAATGCCAATACCTGACGCAACAAAGTTTCGGCCAGGCTGAAATCCTGTTGCTGAAAAGCAACAGCGGCAGCGGTATACAACTTCAGTTCATTGCTCAGTGGCGCGCCAATGGCAAGTGCGGCTTCAACAGTGGTTTGTTGGCGCATTTGCGCCACTAACAACGCTTCTTCTACTTTCAGCAGCTGCTGTTCAGCCTGACTGGTGGCGCTGATGGTTTTGTCGGTGGACCAGTCATATTGGTTGGTAAAAGTTTTTTCTGGGACTGGCAAAGCTGCTATTTTCATTGCCAAAGCACGGATTTCACTGGCAAAAACCGGTTCAGGTAGCTCGGTTAAACTCTGAGTGCGATTGGCAACAAGTTGTTGCGGAAAATCCGGGCCACAAGCCAAAGCCGGCGTGAGTGCTGTGCCAAGCGCCAATAACAGCAGGCTTTTTTTCGCTGAAGTTGTGACAAATAACATCTGAAATTTTATCCTTAAAAAGTGGAACCCTGAACTCAGGTTTCAGCCAGCAGCTGCAGTTTCTGGCAATTAAACCAGGCCAAAGTTCGGGTGCTGTTTACCGCCAAAGGCTGCACCGCTGTTGTGGGCGCTAGCTGATATTCTTGTTGTTGCTGGCTTAGTGCAAAACCAGCCAGAGCATCTGCACCAGTGCAATTGTGCGCTTTAAGCCGGATGGGTGTGGCAAATAACAACGCTAAATTGCCATAATTTTCTGCAATCAGGTCAAAACCTGTTGGCGTTTTTTGCAGGCGCAGCCGTAAATCAGCTTTAAGTGGCTGCCCGCTGGCGACAGCAGCCAAAGTGGCATAAGCCCAGCTGCGTTGATCAGATGGCAGCGGCAAACGAAACCAGACAATACCTTTTACCCTGGCAAACTGTTGTTGCTGCAGCCAAAACAGCCATTGTTGCACCAATAAAGGGTCAACCCGCAGTTCCCTTCTTTCGCCTTTGATATCCAGCGGTACTTCACTTTCTACCCAATATTGTTGTACCGCTGTTGAAGACTGCGCAGTTTTTTTATTGGAAGCCGCGGTGATCAAAGCCGAATGATAAGCAGGCAAAGCAAAATACAAGGGGCTCTGGCTTTGCGCTGCCGCTGCGATGGCCCATTTTTTGGCTAGTTCAGGTGCAAACAAACCTTGCTCCGGCGACAACACCGCATGCAGTTGCATCGTCACCTGACTGACTTGTGCTGTTAAAGGGCCAAATTCAGCCGATTGCAGCCAGTCGGGTAAAGCGGTCATGCTCACCGGAATGTCTTTGGGGAGCGCCGCCCGGAACTTTGTCAGCCACAACCGGTAAGCCGCTAACTGACTACGGGCGCAGTCATAGTCAATTTCAATACCAGCAAGCTGAATTCCGGCCTGTTGATACAACGCCAATATCGGCTGAAGCTTTTCAGTCAAACTTTGTAGTGGCAGTTTTGGTATTTGGCCATCAAGGCGCAGCACCAGAGTGACGGGCCTGCCATCTTTTTTTAGCAGCGCCAAATTTACATCGGCCTGATGCCAAAGCGGGCCTTGGGCAGTGGCCATATACTGCAACGCCAGAATGCGTAACACAGAAAAATGGGGTCGGCTTTGTTCAAGCGCCTGCTGATGTTCATCAGTCCAGACGCGCTGCCAGATATACAGCTCTTGTTGAAACTGTTGTTTTAACTTCTGTTGAAGCGGCGGCGCTGCTAACTGAGGTGTTGCTGTTGGATGGCTTGTGGCTGCCAGCTGTTGTTGCTCACAGCCGCTTTGGCTAAGCAGCAACAACAGCACAGAAAAAACACGCCACCACACGGCTTAGAGCCAGGCAAAAGCGTCGGCGTACATCTGCTCACGTTTGGCGCCCTGGGCTAAAAAGGCGTCGCGCACCACACCCACCATGGCAAAAGGCCCGGCGATATAAATATCATAAGCGGCTAAATCAGCATGGTCGTCCAACACTGCCTGATGCACCAGACCAGTGCGGCCTTGCCAGCTGTTATCCGGCTCCTGCACCACCAGATTCAGCTGATATTGCGGGTTTTGCGCCTGCCAGGCGGTCAGCTCTTCGGCAGCATATAAAGCCTGCGGATTGCGTAGACCCCAATAAAGCTGCACGCTGCGGTGCAGATTGGCATTGGCAATAGCGCTGGCAATGCTGTGTACATAAGAAAAACCAGTGCCACCGGCCAATAAAATAATGGGGTTGCTGCTTTCTTCACGCCAATAAGCTTCACCTAAACCCACCTGCACCAGCACTTCAGCGTTGTCGGCCAAATGCGCTAAGGCCTGACTGGCATAATTGTCGCTGACAGCACCGCCAATTTGCAGCTCCAGAGCCGGTTCACCTTGATAGGTAAAACCAGGTGCGCAGGCAATAGAAAACGGCCTTTTGTCGCTGTCGGATAAATAAATTTGCAGGTATTGGCCCGCTTTAAATTCTACCGGCGCTTTGGGCGTTAAAATCACCTGTTGCACTGTGGGCGTCAGCGGCTGAATACGGCTGACGGTGCATAACACTTTGTTTGACGCGGCTTTTAATTGTGATTCAGTCATGGGTTCTGTTCTTAGTGTTTGGCTCTGTGCTTTGGCTATGCGGTGTTAATGGCCTTAGCCGCGAATAAAAGGGTGGTGTAATACCAGATCGCTGTCAGCATAAGCTAAACAGCAATAGGTAAAATTCTGGCTTTTGTCGAGCTCAGTTAAAGGCTCTGGCGGTAAATAACGCACTTGTCCGCTTTTGAGTTTGCAAACACAAGAAGTACAAACCCCTTGCCGGCAGCGGTTGGGAAAGTCGATGCCATGTTGTAGCGCCGCCTGCAAAATAGTTTCGCCTTCACGCACCTGAAAGCTCAGGCCGCTGGGTAAAATAGTCACCAGATGGCTCATGTTTTTGTTCCTTTGGGCGGCAGCTTAATACCCAGACTGGCCCACAGCTCATCCACTTTGTGTTTGACTTCTGGTGTCATTTCTATCGGCACACCCCATTCGCGGCTGGTTTCACCCGGCCATTTATTGGTGGCGTCCATCCCCATTTTTGAGCCTAACCCCGAAACAGGTGAAGCAAAATCCAGATAATCAATGGGTGTATTTTCAATTAAGGTGGTGTCACGCGCCGGATCCATTCGGGTGGTAATGGCCCAAATTACGTCCTGCCAGTCGCGGGCGTTTACATCGTCATCACAGACAATGACAAACTTGGTGTACATAAACTGGCGCAGGAAAGACCAAACACCCATCATCACGCGTTTGGCATGACCGGGATATTGTTTTTTCATCGTCACCACCGCCAGGCGGTAAGAACAACCTTCAGGCGGCAGATAAAAATCCACAATTTCCGGAAATTGTTTTTGCAAAATAGGCACAAAGACTTCGTTCAGCGCCACACCTAAAATAGCCGGTTCATCCGGCGGCCGGCCTGTGTAAGTGCTGTGGTAAATCGGGTCTTCTCTGTGGGTGATATGAGTGACGGTAAAAACCGGAAACGAGTCCACTTCGTTGTAATAACCTGTGTGGTCGCCATAAGGGCCTTCCGGTGCCATTTCGCCTGGCTCTAAATAACCTTCCAGCACAAATTCAGCGCTGGCCGGTACCTGTAAATCATTGCTTAAACATTTCACTACTTCGGTGTTGTCACCCCGTAATAAGCCGGCAAAAGCGTATTCAGACAAGGTATCAGGCACTGGCGTTACTGCACCTAAAATAGTGGCGGGGTCGGCACCTAAAGCAACAGCTACCGGAAAACGTTCACCCGGATGGGCTTTTTGCCATTCGAGAAAATCTAAAGCGCCACCACGATGGGACAACCAGCGCATAATGACTTTATTTTTGCCAAGCACCTGCTGGCGGTATATGCCGAGGTTCTGCCGCTCTTTATGCGGGCCGCGGGTCACAGTTAAACCCCAGGTGATCAGCGGCGCAGCGTCGCCTGGCCAGCAGGTCATTACAGGTAATTTGGTTAAATCAACGTCATCACCTTCAAGCACCACTTGTTGGCAAGGGGCTTTTTTCACTACTTTGGCCGCCATATTTAAAACTTGTTTAAATATCGGCAGTTTGTCCCAGGCGTCTTTTAAGCCTTTTGGCGGTTCCGGCTCTTTTAAAAAGGCCAATAACTTGCCCACTTCACGCAAAGCGCTGACATCGGGCTGACCCATACCAAGCGCCACCCGCTCTGGTGTGCCAAATAAATTGGCCAGTACCGGAATATCGTAACCTTTTGGATTTTCAAATAATAACGCCGGGCCACCGGCACGCAGGGTGCGGTCGGCAATTTCGGTCATTTCCAATACAGGGTCTACTTCTACTTTCACACGGTGTAATAAACCCCGTTGTTCCAGCTGAGCGATAAAGTCGCGCAAATCTTTATATTTCATGAGGTTCCAAAAGTTATTTGGCTCTGAAGGCAGCAGCAAATTTACGTTGAGCACAATGCCGGCATTATACATGGCAAGCGGCGGCTTGCCATGTCCGGCTGATACGGATAAAAACAGCGAATGGACCGGCAACAAGGCTGTTGTTGCGGTGCTTTTGCTGTAACTGCAGTGTATATAAGCCGGCGCGCCATAAAATTGAACCACAACTAAATATTGAATTGTTCTTGATATGTAAACTATTGATGTTTATTTTGTTTCATTTTGCATAACTCGTAAGGAAATGAAGATGCATCTGAAACACATTGCACCCCGCGTTTTTTCAATTACGCTGATATCTATGTTGACCGCCTGTTCGACTGTTAAAAACCCAACCACTACTTATAGTTTGCAACGTTTTGTTGTTCCTGAAGTCGCAGCACAAAGCTGGCGGCCTGCCATTTATGCCGGTGTTGCGCAAACGCATAAAGTGGTGTTGCCGGTGCACAGCGCACAACAGCCCAACTTTAGCTGTAATGACCAAACCAAATGTAAAAACGAAGAGCCAATATTTAGCATGTTGGCATTGTCGGTTGCACCTGGCGTGGTTTTTCACTACAACACGGCGCTACGCCGGGTGAGTGCTACCTGGCAATATGCCGGGGAATATGCCGGACAAGCCAAAGCCGGTAATTTTTCCCAGGCGCTGGTACTGGGTTATGGCTTATTCAAAGATAGTGGCAATTTTGGTGATGCTTCTGTGGTTGTTGATGCCAATCCGACACTGTCGTGGGATCAGTCGACCCAATCAATAGATATTGGCTGGGTCGCCGGTTACCGGCTAAATGACCACTGGCTGCTATATGGCGGCCCTTTTGTGCTGAAACAGGATGTGGATTTGTCTTCGCGTTTTATGGCGCCTGGCGACGGCTACGAAACCATGAATGCAAAACAAAACTTTAAAGGCACACAAGTGGGCGCCAATATTGCCACCCAATACCGGCTTTCCCGCCGCACCACAGTGAATCTGGAACTGGTAAGCGCAAAATACCGCATGGAGCAAAGCCAAAAAACCAATACTCAGCTTAACCTGATGTTGGGTATTCACTTTTAACTGCTGCATCAGTGGTAGTTGCTGTACTGTCATTGCAGTACAGCCATGATTTGTGTGTTAGACATTTATAAAACAACCGATGCCCGCGCTGAATTTAAATCCTTTGCATAACGACTCTTTATCCTGCATCCATAGCGTATTAGCGGCTAATTTTCGCATAAGGCTTTGCAAAGCAGTTAAATATGCTCACACTAAGAAAAAAACGCTAAGTGAGGCTGTGATGGAATTTCCAAGTCAAATCAAACAACAAAGCTGCATGGACTGTTTAAGTGGTCAGTCGCTGGGGTTTGACATCAGAATGGCATTTCAGCCCATTGTCGACTGGCAGAGCCGGCAGGTTGCAGGTTATGAAGCGCTGGTGAGGGGGCCTCTGGGTGAAGGTGCGGCCTGGGTGTTTGAGCGTATTAACGAACAAAACAAATATTATTTTGACCAGGCCTGTCGGGTAAAAGCTATTGAAACAGCAGCAAAACTCGGGCTTGATAAAATGCTCAGCATTAACTTTTTGCCTAATGCAGTGTACAACCCGGAAACCTGCATCCGCGCCACTATTGAAGCGGCCGATATGTTTGGTTTTGATATCCGCAATATTATGTTTGAAGTGACCGAAAGCGAGCAGATTGTTGACCGCACTAAACTGATGAAAATTTTCGACAGTTACGCCAAAAGAGGTTTTATTACCGCGATTGACGATTTTGGCTCTGGTTATGCTGACTTAACCTGGCTGGAATCTTTGCGCCCCAGGGTATTAAAACTGGATATGTCGTTAATTCGGGATATAGAGCAGCATAAAGCCAAACAACATCTGGTGACTGAAGTGCAGCGGCTTTGTCTGGACATGGGCACTGAAGTATTAGCCGAAGGTATTGAAAGCAAAGCCGAACTTGATTATCTGGCCGGCACTGGCATTCGTTATTTTCAGGGTTATTATTTTGCCAGACCAGCCCTTGAGCAGTTAATTTTGGCGCATGATATTGCTGCGCTGCAGCAGAATTGACAACCATCTTTCAGGCTGCAACCTTATTGTTGCCGCCAGTTTGCCCGGGCTGAGCGTTCGCAGGGAGTCCTGACTTTTTGCTCAGGGTTGGCCCGCATCCAGTTTTATCCAATGTTCTTTAATATAAACGCCATCTTCCATGCCCTGATGCAGCCAGTTGTTGCCGTTCAGCTCACATTGAAAATGATAAGTTTTGCCTTGCAAACGCGGCAATGAAGCTGCTTCTACCTGTTCGTGATAACCGGTGTTGTCGCTGTAAAAAGTGCCGGTTGCTGCCACCTCAAATTTACCCTCAGCTTGCCAGGTAATAAAACTAAAATACTGTCCTGCAATCAGCTTGCGACTTTTGCTGCTCTGCTGCTGAATTTCAGCCACAACTTTGCCTGTGCTGTCGCTATAAATGGCGGATTGCAACTGCCAGCTGCCTTGCAATAGCTCAGAGCTGCAGTTATTGCGGCTTTGTGTTTTTATCTGCCGGGTGTCGGCGGCGGCAGAGCTTGTTGCCAGCACAAAAGCCAATAACAAGGCCCTGTGAAACTGGCGGTTAAACTGCTGAAATTGCATATAAATGTCCTTTTTTTGTGCCTGAAATGGTTAACTTGCCGGAAATGACCGCGATATACAACAGTAAAAACAGCCGGGAGCAGCAGCTACAGGCATCACAGCAGTCTGGCAATTCCAGCTGGGCTATGTCTACAATGCAGGCATCCGGATGTCTGAGGAAGAATAATGAAAATCGCAAGTAAAATAGTGCACGCCGGTCGTGATAAAAAATGGACAGGTTACAGTGTTAATGTGCCTGTGGTGCGGGCGTCCACTGTGGTGTTTGACACTGTCAGTGAACTAAAACATGCCACTGCCAAAAGAGGCGAGCAGGTGCCTTATTATGGCCGCCGTGGCACCCAAACCCACTTTGCTTTTAGCGACGCTATTTGTGAGCTTGAAGGCGGCGCCGGTTGTGCTTTATACCCTTGTGGTGCTGCTGCTATCAGCGGGGCTTTGCTGGCGTTTTTACAAAGCGGCGACCATCTGCTGATGGTGGATTCTGTCTATGAACCTACCCGGGCTTTGTGCGATAAGTTACTGAAAAACCTCGGCATTGAAACCACTTATTATGACCCTCTGATTGGCGCTGCTATTAAAACGCTGATCCGCCCTAATACCAAAGTGATTTTCCTCGAGTCACCCGGTTCTATTTCGATGGAAGTGCAGGACGTACCGGCCATTTGTGCTGTTGCCAAACAGCATGATGTAGTGGTGATGCTGGACAACACCTGGGCTTCACCTTTGTTATTTAAGCCTTTTTCTCATGGTGTTGATGTGTCTATTCAGGCGGCCACTAAATATATAGTGGGTCATTCTGATGTGATGCTGGGCACGGCCAGCGCCAATGAAAAACACTGGCCACAATTGCGGGAAGCCGGTTATTTGCTGGGTTATTGTGCATCGGCTGATGATGTATATCTGGCGGCCCGTGGCTTAAGAACTATCGGTATCAGGCTAAAACAACATCAGCAAAACACGCTGGAAGTTTTAAATTACCTGCAACAAAGGCCTGAAATAGCACGTATTTTGCACCCTTCGTTGCCGGATCATCCCGGCCATGCCGAATTTAAACGCGACTTTTCCGGCAGCAATGGTTTGTTGTCTTTGGTGCTCAAACAAGGGGATGCCAAAGCTGTCACGGCTTTTGTCGAAGGTATGCAGTTTTTTAAAATGGGTTTTTCCTGGGGCGGTTATGAAAGTCTGGTCACTTTTAATCTGAATTTACAAAGTATCAGAACAGCAACCAATTGGCCTTATCAGGGGCCAGTGATCCGCTTGCATATTGGCCTGGAGGACCCAGCCGATTTAATTGCCGATTTAGAAGCAGCTTTTGGCCGTTTTGCCAAAGCCCTGACGGCATAAGGGTCAACACTTCTGCCGCATTGCAGCGGCAGCTTGGGCTATAGTGGTGAATATCTGATATATGCCTGATGGAGTTGGTTGTATGCAGTTGGGCTGGTGCAGCTTGTTGTTGCTGTTAAGTTTTGTAGTGAGTTTTGTGGTGAAGGCCGGTGTTTGCCCGGCCGAACTGCGTATGCCGTATAACAGCACCTGGTTGCCTTATGTTGAAGTGCGCGACGAAGCTGTGACAGGTGCTGATATTGAGCTTATCCGCAAAACTCTGGCCGCAGTTGGTACTGAACTCAAATTGTTACCTTTGCCGGAATCCCGGGCATTAAGTCAGCTGGAGCATGGCCAGGTTGATTTGTTGTTTGCCGCGTCTTACACCAAAGAAAGAGCCCTTTATGCCTGGTTTTCAGCACCTTACCGGCGCGAAATTAATCAGCTGGTAGTGCATCAGCAGTTGTTGCAAAAATACCCTGAACTTCATAGCAAACAAGGTTTTTTAACCCTGGCGAGCCGCCGGCTGGCCGGCACTTATAATCCCAAAGGTTTTTACGGTGAAGAATTTGAAGTATTAAAACAATTACCTGCGGTAATTCAGCGTTCTCTGGCGATTTTTGACCCTGAGCAGCGGCTGGAGCTGGTGTTGAGTCAACGCGCTGACTACAGCATTGTGGACCAGAACTGGCTTGAGTTGCGCAACAAGCAACGTGGACCGGAAGCCATGCTGGCGGTGTTGCCTTTTATTTTATATCAGGCTGATATCCATCTGATGTTCAGCAAAAAAACCGTGACTGCTGCTTGTGTAGATGCGTTAAATGTTCAGTTACAACAAAAAACAAAACCTGGTGTTGCCACCAGGTCTTAAGTCACTGTTATTCCTGCGTTTGTTCTTTGCCGATCATTTTGTAAACGCCAGCCCCCAATACTGCACCCACTATAGGTGCCAGCCAGAATAACCAAAGCTGCATCACAGCCCAGTCGCCGACAAAAAGCGCCACGCCTGTGCTACGTGCCGGATTCACTGAAGTGTTGGTTACCGGAATGCTAATCAGGTGAATTAACGTCAGGCACAGGCCAATTGCCAGCGGCGCCATGCCTTGCGGGGCTCTTTTGTCGGTGGAACCCAAAATTACCACCAGAAACATCATGGTCATCACCACTTCACACACTAAAGCAGCCAGCAAAGAATATTGGCCTGGTGAATGTTCGGCATAACCATTGGCGGCAAAACCGGCCGACAACTCAAAACCTGCTTTACCACTGGCAATCAGGTACAGCACGGCACCAGCTGCTAAGCCGCCTAACACCTGCGAAATAATGTAAGGCAACAGTTCTTTGGCGGGAAAACGACCACCAGCCCAAAGCCCTATGGACACAGCCGGGTTCAGGTGGCATCCGGAAATATGGCCTATGGCATAAGCCATAGTGACAACGGTTAAACCAAAAGCCAGAGAAACCCCAAGTAAACCAATACCCAGGCCGGGGAAAGCTGCAGCCAACACCGCACTGCCACAACCACCCAATACCAACCAGAAAGTTCCAAAAAATTCAGCGCTATATTTATTCATCGACTTGTCCTTGTTGTGAACCAGAGGTACACCTGTTATCGGTGCCTGTTAAGTGAAGCAGATTTTTGGCAACAAAATATGAAGGCAAGCAATAAGTTGCAGAAAATATATCAGGAAGGTGTTTTAAACAGCGCTGCTATGGCAAACAGCAGCGCTTTGGCAAAAGCAGGTTTTATTGCAAAAAGGTTTCGATATCTTCGCCGGTCAGTTTGCCAATCTGGCTGAATAAATACCACAGCGCCGCCATCATCAGCACCATACTCGGCAGTGCTATCACGGGGTAACTTAAAGCCGTCATCCGGCCCAATTCTTCGTTATAAGCCGTAGTGCCGGGTGGGCTGACTAAAATCCATTTGGCGAGCAGGTAATTTAATACCGATGACAGGAAAAAAGAACCAGCCAATAACTGATTGGTAAAATTCATTTTTTGTTCAAAAAGTGCTGCATTGTCTTTTTTGGCCAAAGCCGCCTGCAGTTTTTCCATATTTAGCAGCTGCGCGTTTTCTAACATGGTTTTAATCAGATGAAATTTACTGTGCTGACTAAACCACACCAACAAACCAATAATGCCGGGCACTGCCGCTTCTTTAATGGCGATATATTTGGGGTCCAGCTGCAGCAGGCTCATGCCACCTGTTAATAACACTGAAATTAAACCCACCACCGAAAAGAAGTTCACTTTGCCGGACTTTTTCAGCTCCCACAGGCCATAAGCAATAGGAAACATTAAAGCCACGACTAAACCCCAGACCGGGCCTAAATAAGCTTCGGTGCTGAACTTGCTGAGAATAATGACGGGAATGGCGATATTAAACAGAAGGTTAGGAAGAAGACCTTGTGACTTTTTTTCCGGTGCTACTGACTGCGACATAAAAAAACCTCGGTACGAACTACAACTGAAACTAAAGGCTCAGTCTGACTGCGCCTTTTTACCACAGTCTCAGGCTGGATTGCTATCGGGCAACTGGCTTTGCACTGCAGCCTGAGCTGAAACCGGTCTTGCCAGTTGAAAGTTATCGCTTTGCTGACTATGGCTGTACCACAAGCCGCCGAGCCTGGCTAAAAAATCCAGTTTTGTATGTTTAAGTTTTTGTTTTTCGTCCAGAAATTCATCAGCAATATCAATACATAACACTTCAGCCAGCACAATGTCGCAACTTGGATTTTCGGCCGGGTAAGGCGTCAGGCTTACCACTTTACATTCAAAACACACCGGGCTTGCGGTGACTCTGGGTGGGCGCACCTTTGTGGCAGCTTTGGTTTGAATTTGCAGCGCGGTAATTTCACTGACGTCTTTGCTAAAACCTGCTGCTGTGGCATTCATCAGGCCAGCAAGTTCAGGTGTGACCAGATGCACCACCAATTCAGGACAGAGTTGTAAATTCAGGCTGCTGTCTTTTTGGCTGCCATCGCTGTGGCGGTTGATGGAAATCATCAAAGTAGGTGGGTTGTCGGTGACCAGCTGAAAAAAGCTAAAAGGCGCCAGATTGTGCTGGCCTTTATCATCACAAGTGCTGAGCCAGGCAATAGGCCTTGGGATCACTGTGCCTGCCAATAACGGATAAATCCCGGCTGCGGTCATGACAGCACAATCAAAAATCATCTGAAATTCCAGTGTCGGCTTTAGGGAAAACCCTTGTTATACCACAAGGACAACGTTGTTGAAGCCCGGCGTGGTGCAGCCTTGGTTAAAATTCACACAAAAAACTTGCGCTTTCACTGTGTGACGCATAGTATTTGCTGTGTAGCATACAGTATGTGATGCACAGTATGGATTGGCTTAAGGCTGGTTCTACCAAAGCAGCAGCCCGTATTGCAGAGGGTGGCGTCACCACAACACAGCGCTAAAGGAAACTACATGACAGAAAGCCGGTTGGACAAAATGCGCGGAGAGCTCAGGCGGGGTGTGCTGGTGCTGGCGGTTCTGGCATCGTTAGAGCAGCCACATTATGGTTATTCACTGCGCAAACAGCTGCTGGATGCTGGTATTGATATAGACGAAGGCACTTTATATCCGCTGGTGCGGCGTCTGGCCGAACAAGGTTTGCTCGACAGCGAATGGCAGCAGGCCGAAGGGCGGGAGCGGCGTTATTACCAGTTGTCGTTACAAGGCAAAGAGCTGTTGCAGCAGCTGTCTGCTGAATGGCAATTACTCAATGGTGCGCTTGGAAATTTACTGGAGAAAACTTCATGGAACTCGTAAAACGTTATGTCAGCGCCGTGGCGCGTTATTTACCCGAAGCCGACAAAGCCGCCATCAGCCGCGAACTTGACGCCGATATTCAGGACAAAATTGAACATCAGGCCCAACAGCAGGGCCGGGTTTTAAGCACTGATGAAATTGCTGCCTTGTTGCAACAGTGGGGCAATCCACGCCATGTGGCGGCTCAGTATGCGCCGGCGCAGCCTCTGGTGAGCAGTGAACTGATGCCGTTGTATTGGCAGGTACTGAAGTTCGTATTGGCGGTTTTGTTTGTGTTGCAGCTGCTGCAAAGTGGCATGTCGATGTTGCAGGCCGAACACTTTAAGTTGTTGCAGTTTTTATTGCAGCTGAGTTTTGGTTTTTTTGACGAAGTAGCAACAGCTTTTATGGTGGTCACGCTGGTGTTTTATTCCGCTGCTTTTGGCAACCCTTTGGCTGGGTGGTTGCTTCAGCAAAACTGGCAAGTCAAAGACTTACCTGCGGTTGAACGGCCATGGCAGCAGATCCGGCTGATGGATATTTTTACGGATCTGGTCAGCAGCGGTTTTTTATTATTGTTGTTATGGCACCCGCTCTGGATGTCGGCTGACACCCTGGCTTCGTTAAGGCTGGTTTTTTCCGCCGACTTTAAAGTTTTTATGCCGCTGCTGAGCCTGTTGTTGTTGTGCTCTTTGTTATTCAGCCTCTGGTGTTGGTACCGGCCTTATTGGCAACAAACAACTTTATTGCTGAATGTGCTGCAAAACCTGTTGTATGTATTGGCTTTTAGCTGGATTGGTTTTTTACCCCAACTAGTGCTTGCTACCAATAATCCGCTGCCACGGCTACTGGAGCTGTCGGACATTAACAGAGTGCTGCAGCATGGCGCTTTATTGCTGGCCTGTTACCTGTTTTATGAAGTGCTAAGGGATTTATATCGCATCAGGCAGCTGCGGCAGATAAAAACTGACGAATGATGCTCTGATCTCACCAGCAGAGTGCAACAAAGACCAGACAACAAACACCATATAAACAGTGCCGGTCAAAAGTTAGCATGTTGAAAAGGCATCAGTTTTTCTTGTTGAGCGCAAAGGCTTTGCACTCAACAAGAACTCTGGTGTTAAAGCGAAGCGTTCGCAATTGCATGTATATGATTTTATTCATGTTTTTATCGAATTAAAACTCGACATTTCGTTATCTCCTACTAAAATAGTCAACATTTCCAGACCCACTTTTGCAGGAGCTTCACGATGAAAGGTCATCCGGCGGTAATAGCCGCTTTAAACGAAGTGTTAACTTCAGAACTCACCTCCATCAATCAGTATTTTTTACATGCCCGCATTTATAAAAACTGGGGTTTGGCTGAGCTGAACAACGTCTGTTACAAAAAGTCCATCCGCGATATGAAACAAGCCGACGAGCTGATAGAGCGGGTGTTGTTTCTGGAAGGTTTACCCAATTTACAAGCACTTGGCCGTTTGCGTATTGGTGAAGACACCGAAGAAATGTTGCAGTGTGATCTGGATTTTGAATTGGAGCAGTTGCCGTTATTAAAACAGAGCATTGCGCTTTGTGAAAAAGAACAGGATTACGTCAGCCGGGAGATTCTGCAGGAAATTCTGGAACACGAAGAAGAACATATCGATTGGATTAACGCCCAGCAATATCAGATCAGTGTGATGGGGCTGGCCAATTATCTGCAGAGCAAACTGGGTGAAGGAGATAAATAATGCAAGGCAAACAACAAATTATCAATGCGCTGAACACCCTGCTTGCCAATGAGCTCAGTGCCATGGACCAATATTTTATCCATTCACGCATGTATAAAGACTGGGGTCTGCACAAGCTGTTTGAGCGTATTGACCACGAAGTAGAAGACGAAAAAGGTCATGCTTCGTTAATTATCGAACGTATTTTATTTCTTGAAGGCACACCGGACATGGTCACGCGTGACGGCCTGCAAATTGGCACTGATGTGCCTTCCATGTTGCAAAACGATTTAAATGTGGAATACGCAGTGGGCGCTTTATTAAAGAAAACCATGGCCTTATGCGAACAGCAGCAGGATTATGTCACCCGCGCTATGTTACAAACATTATTGGATGACACTGAAAACGACCACGCCCATTGGCTGGAACAACAGTTACGGCAGATTAAAATGTTGGGTTTACCCAACTATCTGCAGGCTCAGCTCTAAGTACCGGCTGATTAACTTTGCAAAAAAACACCGGCCATGGCCGGTGTTTTTTATTGGCTGCAGCTGCATTGGTGCGGCAGATGGTTATTCGTAAACCGCTTTAGTCTCTAAGGCTTTTTTGGCTTCCAGTTCACGCAAGCGGCGTTCTTTGGTCGCTTCTAAGTCTTTTTGTTGTTGTTGCACTTTGGAAGGTGCTGTTGGCATTGGTTTACGTGGCAGTTTTTTCTCAGCCATCGCTGCTTCATACAGGAAACCAGCCATCAGCACAGAGGCTTGTTTTAAGTCCTCTTCAACCACATGGTCGATAGAGTCGATATGGGTGTGGTGCAGTCTGGTGCTGTAATCCAGCGGATCCTGAATAAACTGGAAACCAGGTAAACCCACATCATCAAAAGACTCATGGTCGGTGCCGCCGGTCGATAAAGGCGAAATGGTGCCTGTGCTTAAGTCGCTGTAAGGGCCAAACCAGTCAGTAAATACCGGTTTCACTGCCACATTGCCTTCGGTATAAATGCCGCGGAACTTACCACTGCCGTTATCCATATTAAAATACACCGACAATTTGTCGTAACCTGCTTTTGGCTGAATTGGCCAGCCCGGGCTTGACCACAAATACCTTGGCAAAGCTTTTTCGGCGGCGTCTTCCGGCTCTGGCCGGCTCGCCAGGAAGTCATTGACATAAGCGCGGGAGCCGTATAAACCCTGCTCTTCACCCGACCAGAGGGCAATACGGATAGTGCGTTTAGGTTTAACATTCAGTTTGCTTAAAATACGCACCGCTTCCATCGCCACTGCCACACCGGCGCCGTTATCTACAGCACCATCGCTGGCATGCCAGGAGTCGAGGTGACCACCCACCATCACCACTTCATCTGTGCTGCCCGGAATTTCGGCAATGGTGTTATAAGACTTCATATCTTCGTCGTGGAAACGGGCTTTAATATCCAGCGTCAGTTTGGGTTGTTCTTTGCGGTCCAGCATCCGCAGCAGCAGGCTGTAGTCTTCCTGTTCGATGATCATGGCCGGCACTGGGAAGGTTTCCCCTTCTTTATGTGATTTGCCAAATACCCGCACCAAACCACCCTGACGGCTGCTGCGGTAAATTACAGCCGCAACTTTTTCTTTTAATAAAAATGCATCTAACTCTTTGTTAAATTTATAACTTTGCATGCGACTGTCGCGCAAAGCTTTGGTCATAAAAGACTCATAACTGGCGCGGGCGCTGGTGTCGTAATCTTTCAGTTCTGTTAGTTTTTGTGCGCTTAAACGTTCAAAAATAACGGTTTTTGGTGCTTCTATTTTTACATCTTCGCCCATCAGCAGCACTTTACCCGCCAGTTTGCCGGCATAAGCCGCCAGATCAGCAGTGGTATTGACGTCAAATAACATCACTTCACCTGTGACCGCGCCCTGGGTGCCAGGTGTCCAGGCCACCGGAATACCGTGTAACGATTGCTGACGTGGACCTGCCAGCGTGATGCTGGCCGATTCGCTGCTCCAGCCACGGCCAAATTCAAAAGCATGTAACTGGCCGTTTTTTAAACCCCAGTCTTTCAGTTGTTGTAAGGTCCAGTGGTTGGCTTGCACCATCTGTGGCGAGGCTGTCAAACGGGGTCCAATCTTATCGGTCAGATGCTCCAGCGTATGCATCACCTGAGACTGGTGAAAACCTTCATGACGGATTTTATTGGCCATATCCAGATCGGCAGCAACAAGGGCCGCTGGTGAAAACAGCATCACAGGTAAAAAAAGACGTTTCATAACAGTTCCCGGCATTAATAAGTTATTGTTTTTAAATACTGTGGCAAATAACAAAACTGCCAAACCCCAACAGATTTGTTTGACCAGCAGTAAATGAGCCGGCAAGCAAAGGCAATATGTTTGCGGTCATTGTGAGCAGCGGGGCGATATTCTGTGGTTTGGGCCGACATGGTGGCGGTTATTTGTCTTTAAAGCGGCAAAAAAAGCAGTGTTGTTACAGTAAAAAGCTGGAGCGGGTGATGGGAATCGAACCCACGGCTCTACCTTGGGAAGGTAGGGTATTACCATTATACGACACCCGCTTTGGCGGTTAAGTTACTGAAGGCACAAGCTTATGTCAATTGCCTGCTTTTGTGCTGCCCTGTCGGCAGCCAGGCCGTATTTTGACAGGCCGCACGCCGGTGCAATGTGCAAAGGCGGCGTTTGTATCTGCCTGATGTGTTGTCAGCGTGTTAAAGTGGCGCTGTTTTTTGCCTGCCACGGAGTGTTGTGATGTCTGGATCTGCCGCCGCTATTTTGGCCCGTCGCCGCCAACAAGGTGAAGTTGCTGCTTTATTGCCACAAGAATTGCGCCCGCAAAATTTTGCTGAGGCTTTTGCATTGCAGCAGCAAGTGGCCACTTTGATGCCTTCGGCCATTGCCGGCTGGAAATGCGCTTTGCCTGGTGCCGACAAACAAGTGGTAGCGCCTGTTTATGCGGATGATCTCACTATCTCACCTGCGGCAATCTGCCCCATTTGGCCTTCGGTGCTCCCTGCTTCTGCTGGTTTAGCCAGAGTAGAGCCGGAACTGGCTTTTGTATTCAGCCGTGATTTGCCAGCACTTGGTGCTGATGCAAAACCTTACCAGCAAGCAGAAATAGATGCCGCCATTGGCGAAATCAGACTGGCGCTTGAGCTGATCCAAAGCCGGTTTTTAGCCGACAGTGCTGCTGGTTATTTTGATCAACTAGCCGATGGTTTATTTAATCAGGGCTTGTATCTGGGGCCTGTGCTTGCGGCTGAACCTTTGCAGACCAGCCAGTTTTGCCTGCAGATTCGCTGTGCAGATGGCCGTTGTATTAAGCAAGAAGCCAAACATCCGAATGACAATGCCAAATCGGCTTTGTATTGGCTGGTGAACTTTTTATCGACTCAGGGTATCGGAATCAAAGCCGGACAGGCGGTGATCACCGGCTCTTATGCCGGTGTTATTGAGTTGCCGCTGAATCAGCCAATTCAGTTCCAATATGGCGACTGGGGGCAATTTCAGTTGCAGTTTCAGGCCAAACAGGCGCTGTAAGCGTTATACCGGCTGCAGCTCACAATATCAGTTTCTGCTGTCCGCCTTTACGATCTGCAGCGCCATACAAAGCGTTGTGGCTAATGTGTTTTTGCAATCTATCTGCTGTAACCTTTTTTATAACAGCAATAACAACAAGGATTTGGCATGGAGTTTTTGCCGCAACATGGGTTAAGCATGACACCCTTATTGTCTTTTGGCGTGCTGCTGGTGGTAGGCACTTTGGGCGGTTATCTGGCGCATCGCTGGTCCTGGTTGCCCAGTATCACAGGTTTTATGGGGGTTGGTTTTTTAGTCGGCCCCAGTGTGTTGGGTTTATTGGATTACAACACCTTAAAAGACGCCCGTATTTTAATCGATATAGCGCTGGCACTGATTTTATACCGGCTGGGTTCGTCACTTGATTTACGTTTTATCCGCGCATCTCCCAGATTGTTGGCGGTGGCTTTGCTGGAGTCTGGTCTGACTTTTATGGCGGTGTTTAGCGTCAGTTTCTGGTTGGGTTTTAGCCCGGTAATAGCCGCTGTGATAGCCGCCATTCTGATTTCCTCGTCGCCGGCAGTGTTATTACACGTGGCGCATGAAGTGGGTGCCAAAGGCCCGGTGACAGAGTCGGCCAAAACCCTGGTAGCACTGAATAACTTATTGTCTTTTCTGGTGTTTGCGTTGGTGATCCCGGCTTTATTGCTACATGAAAATGCCAGCTGGCAACAAGTAGTGCTGCAACCTTTGTATTTATTGTTTGGTTCGGCCCTGCTGGGTATTTGTATTGGGCTTGGCCTGCATTTTGTCAGCAGCCGCACTGCCAAAGCGGCGCAATATAAGCTGGCGCTGGTGGTGGGGGCGCTGATGTTAACCCTTGGGCTGGCCCAGCAGCTGCAATTGTCGATGTTATTTGCGCCTTTAATAGTGGGCATAGTGGTGCGTAGTGTAGAGCAAGAGGAAGTGGTGTCTGCGCTGGAGTTTGGCAGTGCTTTTGAGCTGTTTTTTATTGTGTTATTTGTATTTGCCGGTGCCAGTTTACATCTGAAAGAGTTAATTGCTTATGCGCCAGCCATTCTGGCTTTAGTGTTAACCCGCTCTTTGGTGAAAGTGCTGGCGGTGAGTGTAGCGCTGCGGTTTGGTTTGCAGCCCTGGCGCAAAGCACAGGCAACAGGTTTGTTGTTAATTCCGATGGCGGGCCTGGCCATTGGTCTGGTGCAAACCAGCGGCAAGCTGGTGCCGGAGCAGGCCGCTGTGATAGCAGCAGTAGTGCTGGGCGCTGTCACTTTGTTTGAAACCTTTGGCCCGCCTATTGCCGCTTTTGCTTTTGGTCTGGCCGGAGAAGCGGCCGACAGTACGCCGGTAAGGCCAAAAAGCCCATGGCGGCAAGGGGTCTGGCGTCAGCAACATGAAGTGCAGGTGGATGTGTCGGCGCTGGTGGCTGCTGAGCCGGAAGATAACGCGCTTGTTGAGACTAAAAACCAGAGCAGCCGCAGTTTTCGGTTTTGGCCTTTTGGCCGGGAGAAAAGTTAAAACCCAGCTTTGATCTTGTGCTGGTGGCCTGATTATTTCAGTGTCAGGCGCTGTTTTTTTCTGTGGAGTTGTGTCAGCTTTAAAATAAAGGCCATCTAAAGGGCTAAAAGTCCATTTTGTTGCCTGTTTTGTAATCTGTCAGTGTTGAGTACCAACAAAGAACAGGCTAGGGTGGATTAAAAATAAGCAGTTATTACGACAACAGCAGCAACAGCAAAACAACAGACGCCACAGCGCGCAGCAAGAGGAATGGGACATGTCACAATATGCTGCCTTGAGGGCAAATGTGGGTCTGCTGGGCACTCAGCTCGGCGACACAGTACGCAACCAGTTAGGCGACGCAGTATTGGAGCGGATTGAACAAATCCGTTTGTTAGCCAAACAAGCCCGGCAGGGCACCGACACTGAAAACCAACAACTGAAACAAATTCTGGCAAGCCTGGGTGATGATGAAATTTTGCCGGTGGCGCGTGCTTTTGCCCAGTTTTTAAATCTGGCCAATTTAGCCGAGCAGTACCACACCATTTCTAAAGCCGGCCACAGTGCTATTGAAAAACCAGAACCTTTGGCTGAATTGTTGGCGTTGTTACAGCAAAAAAATGTCGATGTTGCCAAAACCCGTCAGGCGGTGGCTGATTTATCGATAGAGCTGGTACTAACAGCACATCCGACTGAAGTGACCCGCCGCACCCTGATTTATAAACTCACCCAAATTGCCGATTGTCTGGCCGAGCTGGAGCAGGATGTTACCCCGGCGCAGCGCCATAAAATTGAGCTTAGGCTCAGTGATTTAATTACCCAGGCCTGGCATACCAACGAAATCCGTGAGCAGCGGCCAACACCAGTTGATGAAGCTAAATCCGGTTTTGCCGTGATTGAAACCTCGTTGTGGTATGCCATTCCGGACTTTATCCGTGAGTTGGATGACGCATTAAAACCAGTGCTTGGCCATGGTTTGGCGCTGGACGCCGCCCCTATTAAGTTTTCCAGCTGGATGGGTGGCGATCGCGACGGTAACCCTTTTGTCACAGCCAAAGTCACCCGTCAGGTGTTGTTATTAAGCCGCTGGAAAGCCGCCGATTTATTCAGCCGCGACCTGGAAGTGCTGGGCAACGAACTGTCGATGAACCTGGCCAATAACGATTTATTGGCCGCCAGCGGCAACTCGTCAGAGCCTTACCGTGATGTATTAAAACAGTTAAAAAACAAACTGGTGTATACCCGCGACTGGCTGGGTGAAGCGCTTAAACACGACAGATTACAAAAGCCGGATGATTTGCTCTGGCATAACAATCAGCTGTTAGAACCACTGCTGTTGTGTTACCGCTCGCTTATCGACTGCAAAATGCAGGTGATTGCCAACGGTCAGCTACTGGATACCATCCGCCGTGCTTATGCTTTTGGTTTAACTTTGTTAAAACTGGATGTGCGGCAGGAGTCGGGCCGCCATACCCAGGTGTTCAGCGAATTTACCAAATATTTAGGTTTGGGGGATTATGCGCAGTGGGACGAAGGCGCCCGCCAGGCGTTTTTACTGAATGAACTCGCCAGCAAAAGGCCGTTGTTTCCAAAAAACTGGCAGCCCAGCGCCGAAGTGCAGGAAGTGCTGGATACCTGTGACATTGTTGCCCGCCATGGCAGTGAAGCGCTTTCTACTTATGTGATTTCGATGGCAGGTCAGCCGTCTGATGTGCTGGCGGTGCAGCTGCTGCTTAAAGACGCCGGCATTAGTTTCCCAATGCGGGTAGCACCTTTATTTGAAACTCTTGCCGATTTAACCAATGCGCCTGAATGTATCAGCAAGTTACTGAGCATCGACTGGTATCGTGGTTATATTCAGGGCAAACAGGAAGTGATGATTGGTTATTCCGACTCAGCCAAAGACGCCGGCGCTATAGCGGCAGGCTGGGCGCAATACAGTGCGCAGGAAGCTTTGGTGGCTATTTGCCAACAAGCCAAAGTGCAGCTGACGTTATTCCACGGCCGTGGTGGTACTATTGGCCGTGGCGGCGGCCCGGCTCACGCCGCTATTTTGTCGCAGCCACCAGGTTCGTTGGCCGGTGGCCTGCGGGTCACCGAACAAGGCGAAATGATCCGCTTTAAATTTGGTTTAAGTCAGTTGGCGCAGCGTAGTCTGGCGCTGTACGCCTCTGCGGTGCTGGAAGGGGTATTGTTACCACCACCGGTACCAAAAACAGAATGGCGGGCGTTGATGCAACAACTGGCCACAGATTCTTGTGAAGCTTATCGCGCTATAGTGCGGCATCACCCTGATTTTGTGCGGTATTTCCGCGCAGCCACGCCAGAGCTGGAGCTTGGTCAGTTGCCGCTTGGCAGTCGTCCACCCAAACGTAACCCCAATGGTGGAGTGGAAAGTTTAAGGGCTATTCCGTGGATTTTTGCCTGGTCACAAAACCGCTTAATGCTCCCCGCCTGGCTGGGTGCTGGCAGTGCTTTGGCTAAAGTGGTGGCCGCAGGTAACACCACAACTATCCACCAGATGCGCCGCGAATGGCCGTTTTTTGCCACTCGTTTGTCGATGCTGGAAATGGTGTACCTCAAAGCCGACGCCCAGATTGCCGCTTATTACGACGAAAAACTGGTGCCGGCTGAGCTTAAACATTTAGGGGTTGAGCTTAGAAGCCAATTGGAAGCCGACAGTAAGCTGCTGCTGCAACTGATTGACGCTAAAGATTTTATGGCCAACGAAAGCTGGATCAGAGAGTCGATAGTGCTGCGCAACACTTATGTCGACCCATTGCATATTTTGCAGGTGGAACTATTAAACCGCGTGCGTCACGCCCCGGAAACGGTCAACGACAATATTAAACGCGCTTTAATGGTGACTATTGCCGGTATAGCGGCGGGTATGCGTAACTCGGGGTAAAACCTATTGTTGCCTTGGTAAATTCAGCATGAGCAAATAAGGCGCCGGATGGCGCCTTTTTTGTGGTTTTTTGCAAAGCCTGTGATGCACTGAGTGGATAATCAAGCTTGCAGGCTCAGCTTTTCTTAATTTTCTGATAAAAAACAACAGCAGGCGAAGCCTTGTTATTGCTGAAATAAACCTATTTTAGAAACTAATTTTGTCGCATAGTTGGATTTAATGTATAGAAATTGTTCATAAGATTAATTATGTTTGTGTCTGCTGATTAACGATTTGCTGTATTAACTCAGCAGATCAATAACTATAAACTCAGACCCAAGGAAACAACTTATGTTGATTGGAACAACTCCATTTAAAAAGTCACTGCTCGCAACTATGTTGTTTGGTGGTGTGTTTGCTGCTGCCGGTGCGCAGGCGCAGGACACAACAGCAGCAACAGCAGAAAACAAAGAAGAAGTTGAAGTTATTACCGTCACTTCACGGAAAAGAACTGAAAGCCTGGTGCAAATTCCAATGGCGGTTTCTTCAGTATCAGCGGTAGAAATTTCTAACCGTAACCTGTTGAATAAAGAAGACTTATTCAGAACGCTGGCCGGTGCGGCCAACCCGCGTGGTGAATTAATTTTACGCGGTTTGTCAGGTGGTAACAGTTCAGCGCCCGGTACCAGCTCGTCTTTTACCGACGACATTCCCTTTGATTTTGGCGAGTTATACGACGTAGACGCAGTTGAAGTATTGCGTGGTCCACAAGGTACTTTGTGGGGTTCTAACGCTATTGGTGGTACCGTCCGGGTGTTAACCCGCAAGCCACAATTAAACGAATTTGAAATCTCTACTGCGTTGCAGAACAAAACGGTGAAAAATGTCGACGGCCAGGATTTACGTGGCTGGACAGCAGTGAATATTCCGTTGCTGGACGACACTCTGGCACTGCGGTTTACCGGCCATTCATCTGACAAACCTGGTGCTATTAAAAACGCCCAGACCGGTGTACAGCGTAATCGCAAAGATAACTACACCCGCACTCAACTGTTATGGCAACTGACTGAAGACACCAGCTTTAACCTGGCGTACTGGAATGTCACCTCAAAACGTATTGGTACCTTGTCGTCTGATATGTCGGTTCCTGGTTATTACTGGACGGCAGATTTAACCCCCAATGCTGAATCACCTATTGGTTACGACATTGATTACAACAGAGTGAACTGTGCCAACCCAACGGACAACAGACCACAATGCCGCAGCGGTAGCAAAATTGGTGGTGTAGACAAAAAATACACCATTTGGGAGCAGCTTGATGGCTGGCTGGAAAACAGCACAGATTTACTGACGCTCAAAGGTGAGTTTGACAATATCGGCAACTTTGCCAACGGCAGCTACACCGGTTCTTACCGGGTGTTTAAAGAAAACAGCCTGGACAACTGGTCGCGGCTGGATATGGAAGACATGGTCAAAACCTGGATCCTGAACGACGATGAAACCAGCAGAGTGACCCATGAATTCCGTTTGCAGGACAATAACCAGGGCAACCTGAAGTGGACAGTTGGTTATTTTTATGACAAAGACTGGCGTGGTGTGTCACCGGACACCCAGTGGCAATACCATGAAACCGACGCCCGCAGCATTGCTATTTTCACTGACTGGTCGGGTATGGCTTATGATCCGGGCTGGGCAGAGCAAGGTATCAACACTATTGCGCAGTTAGGTCAGCAGTTATACGGCGACAATTCGAAAAACTACAACCTGTCTTACAACGGCAGCTGGGCACTGGAACAAGCACTGTTTGGTGAAACCAGCTACCTGATTGAAACCGGCAGTGTTGGTAATTTTGAATTAACCGCAGGTATCCGTTTTTACGAGCTGGAAGACTACAGCAGCTACAACCAATCCGGTGTCTGGATTGGCTCGACCGCCAACAGCACCACTTCCGGTGGTAAAGAGTCTGGCAACAGAAAAAAATTCAGTCTGGCCTGGTTACCTGAACAAAACCAGTCGGTGTATTTGTTAGCGGCTGAAGGTTATCGCCCTGGTGGTAACAATGCGCCTCTGGCAAATGCCTGTCAGAACGACGAATTTGCCGGCGCCCGCAAAGACCGTTACACCAGTGACAGCATCATGAACTATGAGCTGGGTTATAAAGCCAATCTTGATAACAAGCTGCAATTTACTGTAGCGGCTTATCAGATCAACTGGGATGACGTGATTGTCAGCGTTTATATGCCAAGCTGTGGTTTCAGCTACACCGGCAATGCGGCAAAAGCCCGTTCACGTGGTCTTGAATGGGAAAGTAAATATCAGTTAACTGAACAAACCAACCTGGTATTTAACACTTCTTATACCAACTCTAAGTTGCTGGTTGATGTAGCGTCACTGCAGGCCAAAGCTGGTCAGGAAATGACCATGGTACCTAAATACAATGCGTTTTTAGGTATTGACCATACATTGCAGTTATTTAACCGCGACGCTTCTGTGCGGTTAGATGTGGAAGCTTATGGCAAATATAACTCGCACTTTAACGCCCGTGCCGACGGTTCAGATTCTGTACCTTCGTACCACCGTCTGAACTTATCTACCCGTTTTGATGTAAATCCAAACACCAAAATCAGCGTTTTTGTGAAAAACCTGCTGGACGAAGAAGTGATTAACTACAAACGGGCGCGTAGCCGAGGCACCAACACCCGCAACGATTTGGCGGTGGATTTTGCCGAAGAGCGTAGCTTAACCATCCGTCTGGATTACACCTTTTTCTAAGTTGTGACAGGACGATAAAAGCAGGCTGACATTGGGCCTGAGATAAAAATAAAACCCCGGCTTTTGCCGGGGTTTTTGCCGGGGCTTTTGTTAAAGAACGCCGCTTAACCACAGGTCTGAATTACAGCTTTTTCTAAGTTGTGACAGGACGATAAAAGCAGGCTGATATTCGGCCTGAGATAAAAATAAAACCCCGGCTTTTACCGGGGTTTCTGCCGGGGCTTTTGTTAAAGAACGCCGCTTAACCACAGGTCTGAATTACAGCTTTTTCTAAGTTGCCACAGGACGATAAAAGCAGGCTGATATTCGGCTTGAGATAAAAATAAAAAACCCCGACTTTTGCAGGGGTTTCTGCCGGGTTTTTTGTTGGGCGTTTTGCTGTGGCTACGGCGCTGGATCTTCCCATAATAAATTATCAAAATTGGTGGCCAGCAGCACCAGACTGGCTGTGGCCAGTAAATCCTGCTCAGCAGCGTTGCCTTGTTGCCATAACAACACCCGGCCTTCGTTGATTTTTTCCACCGACCAATACAGTTGTTGTTGTTTTTTTAAGTGAAAACCAAGCGGCACTGCACTGCTGAACAAACCACCCTGGAGCTGATGTACTGAGCTGATGTCGTACACAGCGTTGCCGCTAACCAGCTGCCCCTGCAGACGATTGAGATGATCCTGACGCAGCGACAGCTCGCCCTGCAAAGCGCCTGCGAAGGTACAGGATAATACCGGCAAGTTGCCAAAAGCCGGATCAACAGCCAACGTGCCTTTACTTGCGCTCAGCAGCAGACCACTACAACGCGCTGCGCTGCCGGTGTTGGTGCTGATGGTTTTGCCATGATAAGTGCCGCCAATCCCAATCTTGCCAAAGTTCAGCCCGGCATCAAGCCGGCCTTTATCCTTAAGCTGGGTGGTATGCCAGCGACCAAATTGCAGCGGTTTATCCCAGGCAAAAGGATTGGCACCACTCACCGTATATTCAACAGCTGTGGCCGCCGACTCAGGCAGCGCCATTTTTGCGGTCGACACACATGCGGTTAAAGTCAGTACAGCGGGCCATAAACACCAGCTTAAGCGGTTCGAAACTCTCATTATCAATCCTCCGGGGACACTGTTACAGCCTGCTGGCTGGATGCCAGGCCATAGTAAAAAAGCACCGCTGGCGGGATCTGTAATTCTTTGTCAGCAGATGTTGTTTCTTGTGTGCAGGAAGTTGTTTTTGTTGTGGCCGTTGCTCAGTTGGCAACAGCTTGATTTCGGGGAAAAACAAACACAGCGGTAGCGCATAGGCCGCTGTGTTTAGTAATAAGCGTGGTGTGAAAAACCGCTGTCTGATCAGCTGTTACGCTGGGCGTCAGTGGGCTAAGCCGGTGCTGAGCAGGCTACGCAGTGGCTGATAAGGCGCTTCATCCACAGGTGCCAGTTGGGTGCTCTGGCGAAATTCCGCCCAGCCCTGTTGCAGGCCTTTTAATACAGCTTCAGCTTGTGGAGCCTTGCTAAGCTGTTGACTTAGTTTGTTACAAGGCAAAGTCTGACTGTTACAAAGTAAAGCGCCAAAAGGCAGTTCGGCGGAACGCCAGATTTCGCGGACGCCTTTAGGCAGCTGTGCCGGTAAGGTTGCGGTTGCCACTATACCAAGGCCTTGTTCGCTGGCTGCCAAAGCCGGAACTACCGCCTGATGACTGCCAACATAATCAAACTTCAGCTTTGAAAACTGCCCGGCCAGTTGCTGTTTGAGTTCTGCAGTGGCAATAAGTCCGCCGGACGCCGAATCAGGCCAGACCGCAAATACCGTCAGTGGCTGGCCTTGTGGTAACAGCAGTTGCAGCTGCTGAAAATCTGTTACATTTTTGCCAAGCACACTCGAGGTATACACAGCTTGTTGTTGCGTTTGTTGGCCAGCGGGCACCAGAAAATTCAGCATGGTTTTAGTCTGTTGCTGAATTTGCAGATAGGCCACCAGATTGGGCACCACCAGATCAGCCTTGCCCTGCACAGCAAGCTTTACCAGCTCATCCGGTTTGTTTGCCACTAGCACTGTCACCTGCTGTTGTTGCTGAGCAGCCAGCCAGTTGGCTAAAGGGGTGACAGCCGCCTGCCGGTTGATATCAGGGTAGGCATAAGTAGCCACCACCAGCGGTTTGCTGTGGCCCTGCAGGCTGAAAAACACAGAGCACAGCCACAGGCAAAGCGGCCGCGACATAAAACGCAGCGGTTGCCGCAACAATGCAGAACTTAAAGGTATCAGTGGCGATGACATAAAAAAAACTGTGCTGATTGGAATGAAACTGGCAGCTTAGCGTTTTGCCTGCTGGTTCGTCCAGTGCAGGCAGCGTGCATCAGCAGCAGTGCTAAAAGGCGCAGGCCCCTGGCTGTTTTGGCTTGTCAGGGGCGCATCCAAACAATGATTTATTTAATTCTGTTGGCAAATTTTGACACTGAATCAACCACTTGTTGGGCGGCGAGCTGAATATCGTCAATCACCAGCCGCGCCTGACCTATCAGCGCATTCACATCCTGAGCTTGTTGTTGGCTCTGTTCTATCATTTGCACCGCATTGGATGACAGCTGCTGATTGCGGTTCACTACATCCACTATCTCCACAGTGGCAGCACTGGTGCGCGACGCCAGCTGACGCACTTCGTCGGCCACAACAGCAAAACCACGGCCTTGTTCACCGGCCCGCGCTGCTTCAATGGCAGCATTCAGCGCCAATAAATTGGTTTGATCGGCAATACCCTGAATACTCTGGATAATACTCTGCACCAGCTGGCCCTGGCGGGCGAGGTCGTTAATGTTCTCTACTGCTTTACTCATCTGGGCTTCAAGCTGCTGCATCAGGGCGGCGGTGTCGTGCATCACCTGTTTACCCTGACGCGAGCTTTGATCAGTGGCCTGTGAGGTAGAAAAAGCCACCTGGGCGGCACTGGCTACTTCCCGTTCCTGCAGCACTTGATCTGTGATCACAGTGGCAAACTTCACCACTTTGTAAAATTCACCACGGGCATTGGCAATAGGGTTATAAGAGGCTTCCAGCCAAACTTCACGCCCGGCATTATCTACCCGGCGAAAACGGTCGGCGACAAACTGGCCCTGGCCTAAACGTTGCCAGAACTGGCTGTATTCGGCACTTTGCTGGATATCGGCCGGGCAAAACATTTTGTGATGTTTACCGGCAATATCATTTAACCGGTAGCCCATAGCCTGTAAAAACAAGTCGTTAGCGCTAAGTACATGGCCTTGCATATCAAATTCAATCACAGCGGTAGAGCGTTGCATGGCTTTGATCAGCGCGTCATGCTGCTGCGACGTTTCAATGGTGCGGGTGAGGTTATTGGCATAAATTTCAAAATGATCAAGCTTACCTGCACTGGTTTTTACCGGACAAAGCGCCGCCCGCAACCAGAATTCCTGCCCCTGCCGGTTGGCAATTTGCCAGGCACCTATCCAGAATTCACCGTTTCTAAGCGCAGTGGCCAGCTTTTTAAAATGTTCGGTTTGCTGCAAAAAAGACGGCACCAAATCCAGCACTTGCCGGCCAATGACGTCCATTTCACTAAGTGTACTTTCACTGCAAAAATTCGCATTCACAGCCCGGATTTTGCCGTTAGCGTCCATGGTTAAACGCATCATTTGTTTACCGACGCTGTCACGAATTTGCGCCTGCATACTGACTTGTTCTTTTAACTGTTCGTTTTCTTCCCGCAAAGCCTTCAGGCCGAACCAATCAAACATAAACAATCCTCTGATTTGAGTGCACTTATCAGGTGGCAAGTACTGCATTGACTCTATACAGCAAGTATCGATAACTCAAGTTGTCGGCTTATGCTCTTTGGCAGGAGTACTGTTATCTGCGATTGGCTTTTGATTCTTTTTCATGGCCTGGGGCACGGTTCACACTTATAGGTGACACTTTAGTTTAAGCACATAGGTAACAGGTTCGTGCACAGACGTAGGCTACACATTATTTGGTTTTGTTGATGCCTGCGGCATGGCGCTAAGCGGAGACTCGCCTCCGCGGGCGAATCACTTTTTGTGTCGACAAAAAGTGACGCAAAAAACGACCCCGGTACGGTTCACACTCATAGGTGACACTTTAGTTCAACCACATAGGTAACACTTCTCTGGATGAAATTAACCACATCCGGAGGAGATTATGCCGTGGAATGAGGTGAAGCCTATGGATG